>CAZWEW010000008.1:9152-32482 GCA_964633055.1 uncultured Woeseia sp.
ACGCTAGTTCGCGATGTCTGCACAGAAGCACCTATCCCGTCATTTGTTATCCGTATTGGACACGCAGACTGATCGTTGCTTGATTTCATGTCGGGGTCCGCACACTATGTGCGCGGTCGAGGGGGAAAAGCAATGCTGTACGGCGCTGCAACAGATATCTCGCAACAGGTACTACGCACCGACGTGGCCGGTATGCCACTCGAGTGGATCGACTACCGTGAGGCTGTCAGGCTCTATCATAACGGGCAGGTGGCATATGCTTGCGGCACCAACCTCTATACGGTTTTTGGCGGATTCAATGCGCGCAGCGGGTGTCGCAGCCAGATTGAAGTCAGTTCGATTATCTCGACCGAAGGCAGCGGGCAGACACTCTCTTTCATTCGCGACTGGTATGTCCCGCCGCTCAACAACCGCACCTTGTTCAGGCGCGACGCAAACTTATGTCTCTATTGCGCGATGCAGTTTGCGACGCGTGACCTGACACGCGACCACATAACACCGTTGTCACAAGGCGGGTTGGACGTCTGGAACAACGTTGCCACAGCATGTCGACGATGCAATAACCACAAGGGCGGCTGCACGCCGGAACAGGCCGCCATGAAGCTGATCGCGGTACCGTTTACGCCGAATTACGCCGAGTACATTTACCTTAAAGGTCGCCGTGTACTGACCGACCAGATGCAGTATTTGCTCGCGCATATTCCGCGGTCGAGCCCGTTGCATACACGCCTGTCGAATCACCTGTCGGACGCCGCAACTTCCTTTGTCTGAACACTAGGCAACACGCCATCTCGATTCTGGTATCGTGATGGTTCAATGCAATACCTCATTGATGCTAGCGTTTACGTTTACCGGGCCTACTATTCGATGCCTGACGATATGGTCGACGATGGTGGCAACCCGATTAACGCGTTGTACGGTTACTGCCGATTTCTCGGCGACTTCATGGAGCAGGTCAGGCCCAAGCAGATTGCAGTCCTGTTCGACGAGAGCCTGTCCAGTTCGTTTCGTACCGAGATTTACCCCGAGTACAAGGCGAATCGCGATCCGGCGCCGGCCGAACTCAAACGCCAGTTTGCACAGTGCCGAAGGGTCACGCGTGCGTTTGGCATCCTGGAATGTGCGCATCCCCGCTATGAGGCAGATGACCTGATTGGCACCCTGGTCAGCGAAGGTCGTGCCGCGGGGACACCGTCAACGATCGTCAGTCGGGACAAGGATCTCGCCCAGCTGGTTTCAAAACAGGATGTGTTCTGGGATTTTGCCGGCAAGGGCAAGATAATCTACGAGGAGATTCCCCACTATTTTGGGGTGTGGCCCGAGCAGATTGCCGACTTCCTTGCATTGGCGGGCGACAGCGTCGACAACATCAAGGGTGTTCCCGGTGTTGGCAGGAAAACTGCGATTGCTTTGCTTGAATATTTCGGTTCGCTGGATAACGTTTATGCAAACCTCGAGTCCGTTCACGAGGTCAATGTCCGTGGCGCGAAAACGCTGAGTACCAAGCTCGAAATGTACAGGGAAGATGCAATGTTGGCACGTCAGCTCACCAGTATTGCCTGTAATGCTCCCGTCGATCGGCCAGTCACTGGACTCAAGCCTGGTACGCCGGATCTCGGTGGCATCAATGCGCTTTATGACGAGGTGAATATCGGCATGGCCCTCAGGCGGCAAGCAGAGAGAATAGCCAACCTCTTGGAATAGCGCCTGCTGATTTCTCTTCTATAATTCATTAATGCCCCATTGGCAAAACCTGTTCACAGTCTTGCGCGAGCACAACATTAATATATCTGAGCAGGATGCGCCTCGGCCGATTGGCGGTGGAGATACTAGTTCCGCGTGGCAGGTCCGTGCAGACAATCATCAGGTATTCCTGAAGACCGGTCCGTCAGATTCCTATGACATGTTTCTTGCGGAGGCGAAGGGTCTGCAGGAACTCGACCGGGTCGGCGCCGTGCGAGTGCCGAAAGTCCTCGGCTGCGTGCCCTCAGCCTGCGAATCGATACTTGTGCTCGAGTGGATCGATCTAGAGATCGCTGGCAAGGATGCGGAGCGCAAGCTGGGCAGGAGACTCGCGCAACAACATCGTGTCTGCGAAGAACGCTTCGGTTGGCATCGGGATAACACGATCGGCTCGACACCGCAGCTAAACCGATGGAGCGACGACTGGGTTCGCTTCCTCGCCGATCAGCGCTTGGGGTATCAGTTGGACCTTGCGGCCCGCAATGGTTACCGCGGCGAATTACAGATCGATGGACGGACTCTGCTCGATAATCTCGGCTATTTCTTCGGTAGCTACTGGCCGGAGGCATCGTTGTTGCACGGTGATCTCTGGGGTGGCAACTGGGCGGCATCGAATGGCGAGCCTGTCGTGTTCGACCCGGCCGTTTACTACGGTGACCGGGAGTTCGACATCGCGATGACGAAGCTTTTTGGTGGTTTTGGCGAGGATTTCTATGATGCGTATGAAGGGGAGTGGCAGCTCGCGGCAGGGCATAGCGAGCGCATCTTACTCTACCAGTTGTACCACGTGCTGAATCACCTGAACCTTTTTGGAGCGGGCTACCTTGGGCGGGCACAGAACATCATTCGCCGGCTGCTGTGACCACTCAGGAAATTACCGAAAGCGTTCAGGCGGGGGCGGCTCGTCTAAAAGTTCAGGGACTCGACAATATTGGGCGTGTGAATACTTAATTCGACAAATAGGCCTAACAATTCGCCCCCATGTCACGCGCGCGCTGCAGGCTTTTTCCACGTTTATATGCGTTTTCGGAAAGACTCGAGTCAGAATCGGCCTCCGGCCAGCCGGCCACGCTTTTCTCAAGCTTTCGACTGAGAAACGATAAGTGATCATCTCGTGCATTGAGTGCGGGTATGTATCGTAGTTCGCCACCGCCGGCAGTTCGGTAGGTGCCTGCGTTTTGCAGCGCAATTTCCTCGAGCGTTTCGAGGCAGTCTGCGGCAAAACCGGGACAGATGACGTCGATGTTCCCCGTGCCTTCCCGACCCCAAGCATGCAGCGTTTCATCGGTATAGGGACGCAGCCATTCAGCCCTGCCGAGGCGAGACTGAAAGCTGATATCCCAGGCATCGTCTTCGAGTTCCAGCTCGTCGGCCACAAGCCGGGCCGTCTTCTGGCACTGACAGTGATAGGGATCGCCGGAAAGCAGTGTGCGTTTCGGCACACCATGAAAGGACATTAATAGCCGCTCGCCGCGTCCGTGCAATTTCCAATGATCGCGAACACTTGCGGCCAGTGCCGAGACATACCCGGCGGAATCGTGGTAGTGATTCACGAATCTGAGTTCGGGCACCCAGCGCCGCTTCGACAGTTCCATGGTGACGATATCGAAAACGCTGCCGGTCGTTGTTCCTGAATACTGCGGGTACAACGGCAGTACGATAATACGTCGTACGCATTGCTGGTACATCATTTCAAGCGCAGTGCGAATCGATGGGTCGCTGTAGCACATGCCGACTTCCACGTGCACGGAACCCGAGAGCCGAGCCGAAAGTTTTTCTTGGACTCCCTGGGCGATATCGTTCGTGTGCAATAGCAAGGGGGAACCCTGTTTCGTCCAGATCTTGCGATAGGCTTTAGCGGACTGCGCGGGCCGCGTTCGGAGAATGTAGCCGTGCAAGATGATCCACCACAGCAGGCGCGGAATCTCCACGACACGAGGGTCGGACAGGAACTGCGTGAGGTAACGTCGAACGCTTTGGGGCGTGGGGTCGCTCGGCGTGCCGAGATTAACAATCAGGACACCAAGTGCCTCAGGCAATCCGTGTTCGTAGTCGGGTGTTGCGTCGAATCGTGGCATATTGGTGGCATGGCCCATGCGTAAATGCCCGGCGAACATTACTAAAAGGGCCGGAGGTGCGCCAGTGATTGGGTATCATTGCGAAGCGTGCGGATGGAACAGTACAGGGCAATGAGCTCTCGGATGAGAAATCCTTCGATCGGTGGTTGTTGCCCAGGGTGCAGGCCAAGGCGATCGTCGGTGAGTTCAGTCAACTGCTGCGATCATATCAAGCATGTCTTGTCGTCGTTTGGGTTGCCGCCGTCGCAAGGACGCTGGTGAACCACCACCGAAAAATAGTTCTCCGCCCCTTGCTTCGATTCAGGGAGAACCGCCGAACGTTTCATTGCAGGTTACCGCTGGAGATTTTTGCCACTGATCAGGTCTTCAATACTCGGAGCGGATTCATCCAGGCCCATGCGGCCGTCTTTTAGTCTTTGTATGTAGTCGCGGTATGCGCGTATGGCCTGGTAACCGAAAATCCAGCAGATGGGCAGGTTTGCATAGATGATCAGGCCAAGCCCGATGCCGGTCATGTTATCGAGGTCGGCGCTGGTCTTGATGTGCCCGAGACAGGCGATGAACGTGAGTGAGCAATAGACAAAACGGAATGGCATCGAAGCCCTGTCACCCATCATGTACATGGCACCCTGCTCGCCGTAATACCCCCAAGCAATAATCGTGGAGATGGCAAATAGCCACGACGCAACTGTAATCAGCCATTTGCCGAGACCCGGTGCGACCGAATCGAATGCTTTTGCGGTCAGTGTCGCCCCCACATGATCCTGGTAAAAGCCGCCGCCGACGATTGTCGGCTCCTCATCGGAGTCGAGCGCCTGCCACGTGACTGTGAACACCGAGGCCGCCTGGTTGACGATGCCACTGATCCGGTGGATGTTCTGGCCGGTGGTCTTGTTTGCGCCGGCTTCGACGACAAACAGCAGCGCTTCCTGGTCCCGCCATTCGCCGAGCGGCAAGGTCATCTCGGGATACTGCCAGCCACTTTCCGTGCGAACGGGTTCGGGTATCGTTTCGAATGCGACATCGGGCGGCCGATTCCAGATGCCGGTCGACAAGATGATCAATGCGGTAAACGTGCAAACGACGATGGTGTCGATGAAGGGCTCCATGCCGCCGACGAGACCTTCGCGAACAGGTTCATCGGTTTTCACCGCAGCGTGTGCAATAGCTGACGAACCTTGGCCAGCTTCATTCGAGAAAATGGCACGCTTCATGCCGAAAAGAAATGCCGAGCCGACGGTGCCTCCGATAAACGCGCCTGTCGCCTCGGTAGCCGTGAAGGCGGACACCACGATCAGTCGCAGCATTTCCGGGATCTGTTCGAAATTCGCAATAAGGACATAGATGCCTGCGATGACATAGATGAGAACCATCGCCGGGACGAGAGTGCCGGTTACGCGACCGATCCGCTTGATGCCGCCAATCAGGACCGTGCCGACAATCACAGTCAGGATTGCGCCTGTGATCCAGCCGTCAACGCCGAAGTACTCGTTTGTGATGTCGGCGACATTCCAGGCTTGGAACATGTTACCGCCGGTTCCCGAGGATGCCATGACGCAAAATGAAAAGCCGAACGCAAGCACGGTTCCCAGCCACCCGAGTTCCGGTTTAATGCGCTTGAGTGCGCGCCCGGCGACCCACATGGGTCCGCCATGTGGATTCTCCGGGTCGTCCGTATTGCGATACAACATCGACAGCGTGACTTCGACGAATTTGATGGACATGCCGAGCAAACCGACCACCCACATCCAGAAGATCGCACCGGGCCCGCCGAGCATGATCGCGAGGGCGACACCGCCAATATTGCCGAGGCCGACCGTACCGGACAGAGCGGCCGAGAGTGCTTGGAAGTGATTGATTGCCCCGGGATCCTCCGGGTTGTCGTAAACGCCTCTGACGACCTTTGGGCCGTGGGTCAATGCCCGGTACTGGAGGAAGCCGCTCCAGATCGTGAACATTACGCCGGTGCCGGCAATGATCAGGATCCAGGTATCGTTCCAGAGTACGGCATTGATTGTCGCCAGCGTCTGGCTGAGATCGCTCATCGTTTTCCCCGAGTTCTTCTTTTTCTGTTACTGATTGAGCGTCAATCGCTGCAGCTTTGTTGTCCATCTGCTAAAACCCAGCGTACGGGAATGCTCGGCCAGCGGGTCCTGAGCTAGTTTGCAGCACACGGGATCAATTTGCACCAATCGGCCGCGGGTGAGGCAGGTTGGGGATTCAACGCCAGGGAGGTGTAGGCAGTTCGATTCCGGTGCGGCCTGGTCCGCGGGGTTCAGTCAGGCTGCCTCGAGAATCGCCGTTACACCCATGCCGCCCGCCGTACAGACAGATACTAGGCCGCGGCCACTACCTTTTTCGCTCAGTAGCTTGGCCATCGTCATGATGACACGCGCACCGGTTGCGGCGAACGGGTGACCGATCGCAATACTTCCGCCTTTGACATTAAGTCTGGAAAGTTCGATGGAACCCATGGGTTCGGGGCGCCCCAGTTTTTCGCTACAAAACTTCCCGGATTGCCAGGCCATGATCGTTGCTATGGTTTGTGCGGCAAATGCTTCGTGAATTTCGTAGAAGTCAAAGTCCTGGAGATTCATCTGTGCGTCTTTCAGCATTTCCGACACGGCGTACGCCGGGGCCATTAGCAGGCCTTCTTTGTCGACATAGTTGACGGCAGCGACTTTAGCGTACTTAAGATAGGCGTTGATTGGCAGATTCTTTTGTAGTGCCCATTCTTCTGAAGCGAGCAGAACAGCAGCTGCGCCATCCGTCAACGGGGTACTGTTTCCTGCCGTCATTGTGCCGTTTCCGCTTTTCGTATCGAACACAGGCTTTAGTTTCTGAAGTTTCTCAAACGATGTGTTGCGGCGAATATTGTTGTCTTCTTCTGCTCCCCTGAACGGAGTGACCATGTCGTCGAAGAATCCCGAGTCGTAGGCTGCCGTCGTTTTGAGATGACTGGACAGGGCGAGCTGGTCCTGGTGCTCTCGTGACACGTCGAACTCCCTAGCCGTGATCTCCATGCTTTCGCCCATCGACAGACCCGTACGTGGTTCAACGACGGACGGAAGCTGCGGCGCTAAGAATGACGGCCTCAGCTGAAACCAAGGAGCGATCCTTTGAGTTATCGATCGGGCGCGGGCACTGGCAAGCAAGATCGAGCGCAGCTTGTCGTGAAAAACGATCGGCGCGTCACTGATCGAATCGGTGCCACCTCCAATACCAGAGTCGATCTGGCCGAGCGCTATCTTGTTTGCAATGTTGATGCAGGCCTCGATACTCGTACCGCAAGCGCGCTGCATGTCCACGCCAGGCGTGTTGTGTGAAAGGCCGGAGCCCATGACGGATTCCCGAGCCAGGTTCCAGTCCCTAGAGTGCTTGATGACCGCACCGAGCGCGACGTCACCGAGGGTCTGGCCCTTGAGGTCGTACTTTTGTACCAGGCCTTCGAGCGTCGCGGTCATCATGTCTTGGTTGGAGCACTCCGTGTACACGGAGTGCGCACGGCAAAATGGAATCCGCGTCCCGCCGACGATCGCAACTCGTTTTGAACGGCCATCGTGCAACATAAGAATCTCCGCTACGTCCCAAGTCGGAACTGTACACGAAAGAAATAACGCTCGGTAAGCAGGCAACAGTGGCCATGGGATGGAATCAGCGGTAAAAATGCACACGTGTTTCGATCATCCAGAAACTGGACCGATGAAGTGCGGGCGATGCTTAAGCTGGCCGGTCCACTGATTATCAACAACCTGTCTATTACGGGCATGCAGTTCGCCGATGCCGTGATGGCGGGACGCATCAGTGCGGAGGCGCTTGCCGCCGTTGCGGTGGGTGGCAGCGTCTGGTTCCTGGGAGTGACGGTTTGCCTCGGTTTGATGATGGCCATTTCTCCGATCGCGGCACGGTATTATGCGGCTGGTGAACCGGCGACGATCGGGCACTTTACACGCCAGGCGTTCTGGCTCGGAGTCGCGCTCGGACTGACCCTGTTTACCCTATCCCGTTTCTTCGTGGACCCCATTCTCGAGTTTATTGGCATCGATGAAGGATTTCGCGATCTTACCGTCGGATACGTCCGCGCGATCGTCTTCGGATACCCAGCGATCTGCGTTTTTTTCGCTTTTCGCTTCACGACAGAAGGGATAGGTCTCACCAGGCCCATTATGTACACGTCACTGCTGGCGCTCGCTTGCAACGTGTTCCTGAACTGGGTCTTCATGTTCGGAAATCTCGGTGTTCCGGCATTTGGCGCGGTCGGGTGCGGCATGGCGAGCGCGGTTACCGTCTGGCTTACGGCGATTGTGCTGGGTGGCTATATCAGCATGGCGAAGGTCTATCGGCCGCTGAAAATATTCGCCCACTTTTCGCCGATGCGGCTGCCGGTGCTGAAGGAACTGATCGCGCTTGGCATGCCGATTGCGGTGACTATTACAGCTGAAGCCGGACTGTTCTCCGCGATCTCGATACTCGTCGGCACGCGCGGTGTGGAAATCACAGCGGCACACCAGATATCCCTGAACTTCGCGGGGACGATGTTTATGATCCCGTTGGCGTTCAGCGCAGCGACCACTGTCCGGACCAGTCATGCGCTTGGTTCAGGCAATGTTGCCGAGGCCCGGATGGCCGGCATGACGGGAATCCTGATGTGCGCGATCTTCATGACATTCTCAGCGACGTTTCTCCTGTTGTTCCGGGATATTGTTGTTGGCATATACACGAACGATCCACAGGTCATGGAGATTGCAATCAGCCTTCTCCTAATGGCGGCGGTGTTCCAGGTTGCCGATGGTGTGCAAATCGGTGCCGCCGGTGCGCTGCGCGGTTACAAGGACACGCGCATACCGATGGTGATCAACACCTTTTCCTACTGGGCGCTGGGGTTTCCACTGGCTTACCTGGCGGCGATCGTTTTTCAGGCACCGGCATCCTATATATGGGGTGGTTTCGTGCTGGGACTGTCAGTGGCTGCCGTGCTCCTGACAATCCGCTTTGAGCGGCTGTCACGAACGCCAGTTTAGGTGGATCGTGGAAGGCGCCTGGAAGGGCGGCTAAGGTTTAGTCTTCGCCCTAGCCGAAAGTGGGGACATCGCCGGCCAGTACTCTGATTGTTCCGGCGCATTTTCGTGGCCGAGGATCGAGTTCTGGTGCGGGAATCGACCATTGCCTGACGATGTCGGCGTGCAGTACCGTAAACTGTGCGACGGTCTAAAAAGTTTCCCTGAACCTCGAGGCACCATCTCCGCCAGTTTGCGGTAGATCAGACAGGATTTCTCCTGCACCTTGCGCGACTGGGAGGACGCATGCACTGAGCGCGACACCGGAGAGTCGCGCGGTCTTTATCTGCCCTAGGTTATTCAGTGCTTACGCGGAAGCAGGATGATGAAACGAACACCGTCTGTAGTGTTTTCCGCGCGTATCGAACCATGATGCCCCTCGGCGATCAGGCGAGCGATGTAGAGACCGAGACCGAGGTGCTTGTCATTTTCAGTTTTGCGCACGGTCACCATGGAGTCGAACAGCTCGGCCTGCATCGCCTCAGGCAGCGGTGGTCCGGGGTTTTGTACGGTCAGGATGACGCTGTCGATATCCAAACCGACGGACACAGAAATCGAGTCCCCCTCGTTCGTGAAGTCGACCGCATTGTCGGCTAGCTTGTCGAGCATCTGGATAATTAATTCCGGTGACCCATGCACCGTCGCGTCGGAGGCTTGGTTGAGAAATTCGAATTTACGGTCCGGCCAGGCGTCGTCATAGGCGCTCACCACGGACTTGAGAATCTGGCCAGGCATAAAGTCCTCCGGCTCGGTATTCTCAATCAGTTCCTCGGTTCGGCTCGCCTCGCTCATCGCACTCAGAATTTTTTGCAGACGGGCGGCGCCTTCCTTGGCGCGTTCTGTGTATGTCAGTGCGTCTCTTGACAACGGTTCGTGTTCCAGGTTTTCGAGCGACGAGCGGACAATTGTCAGCGGTGTCCGCAACTCATGTGACAATTTGTTGGCAAGCGATTGCAGGTAATCTGTGTAAATACCGAGTTGTCGCAACACACTCGAAAAACTTCTCGACAGGTCCCCGACTTCGTCGCCGGCCAGGGCGCTTGGCAATGCCGACTTAAGTTTTTTCTCTTCGAGTGCGCGCTCTGCTGCTTCGCTCAATGTACGAATACGGAATGATAACCAAGTCGCGTAACCGAGCAGGACGACGGCAACGGTGATCGTTGACGTGAGTGTGAGCAAGATAAGCCGCGTCAACGCCTCATTAGTCTGACTCAGGATCTCGTCTGTACCCTGCTGCAGGATCAGGGCGCCCGTCTGGACGGTGCCGGACCAAATGGGCTTGGCAACGGAGATTACCGCTCTGTCCGTGTCCGGACTGCGAAACCATTGCGTCGAAGTTGTGCCTTTCAGCGCTTCACTGATGTAGCTCTGGTTTTCGCGCCCAGTGGGAGCCGGTTCAGCCAGCACCGCTTCCGCGCCAGGTTCCAGCACTATCCTGTAGAGCAACCGCATCCAGCCCGATGAATCGGCAGGGTTACCCGTGCCGGACGAGACACTGATGCTACCGACCTGTGCCACCCGCCAGCCGTCGTTATCGGTGATCATTACGCGCCAGCCTGGTTGTACATAACCGGCGGCGACGCTCTGGAGCACCGGTGAAATTGTTACGATCCGTCCGGGTGCCGCACCTGAGAAACTCGTGCTCGTAATGCCTGCGTGGAGGGCATTGGGTGTGTTGTAAACGGTCAGTCCGAGCCGTGTGCTGAAGAGATCGCGGGGAATACGGGCTTCGAGCTGGTAGCCATCGGCAGAGTCCTGCCAGTGCGCCTCGACGCGCAGCTCATCCTGTGTCGCCTGGCCCTCGGTACGTCGTGCGATAATTTTTCCTGGTGCTTCCGCAGTAAATTCCAGAGCAGCGCGCGATCCATCGGTTGAAATACTGATCAACGACACCTTGTCCGGGGTGCGATCGGGGTCGGGGAACGCATCGTAGATCACCGACTTGTCCTTTACGGCAACGAAAAGGTACCAGTGTCGACCCTGCTGGCCGAACGCGTAGCGAATTGGCCCGTCGGCGCCGGGGATAGTCATGTATGCCCGCTCCGGAATCGACCAGTCGTCGGAATAACCGTCAATCAATGGTTCTGATGCAAGCGAATGAGCGTAAGCCCTGTCACCGGTGTCATCTTCCGACAGTAGTTCATAAGGAAACTGTGAGAGTGAATCGGCGATGGCCTGTGCAGCCCCGCTGAGCATTTGCTGCTGCCCCTCGCGTAACGCCGATTCCGTTTCACGGACGAACTGACAGCCTGCCCAGGGCAGTATCAGTGTCAGCAGGCTGACCAACAGCAACTGACGCCGGAGGTTCATGTGACGTTATTTAAATGAACCGAAGGCCCGTGTTGAGGGACGTCAGGTGCGCACAAGATAAAACGCGCACCGGCGTGCTTGTCATCCCTGGTTCCGTGGCACTCGGTCACCTGTTCAACAAAGTGCAGTGAACACGGCGAACCCCATGAGGTTTTGTCGCCAATGATGAACTTCGTATTGCGCGGCATTGGTCTTCTCAGTGATCGTCTACTAGCCAGCGGTAGCCCATGCCGTAAACCGTCTCGATGGATTCGAAGTTTGGATCGATCGCCACGAACTTTTTGCGAATGCGTTTGACGTGGGATGTGATCGTGTTGTCGTCGAGGACTACCTGCGCAGCATCCATCAGTTGCTGCCGATTCTTGACGTGACCGGGATAGCGTGCGAGCGCATGGATCATCCAGAATTCAGTGAGCGTCAATCCGACCGGTTGGTCCTTCCAGCACACCGTCATGCGGTCAATGTCCAGTTCGAGATTTCCGCGAGATAGGCGGTTGTCGTCGCTGTTCGGGTTTTTCATGACATCGAGTCGCCGGAACAGCGCTGCGACCCGTGCCATCAGGTGCGGCAGGCTAATGTCCTTTGTCAGGTAGTCGTCCGCACCGAGTCGTAGTCCCGATACAATATCGAATTCGCTGTCGCGAGCGGTTAGGAAAATGATGGGCAGATCTGCCGAGCGGCTGCGCAGTTCGCGGCAGAGTTCGAAACCGCCTTCGACGTCATCCTTCAAATTGATATCAATGACGACGAGATCTGGCAAACGCGCATCGAATGCGTCCAACGCGGGCCGACGCGCTTCGTACATCTCGACGGAATAACCTTCGCGGCGGAACGCAGACGCGTAATTCTCACGAATGGCCTTTTCGTCCTCTACGATAGCAATGCGTTTCGACATGACACCCGGTCGTCCTTCGGAGAGTCACAATTTGCCACATTATGCCGGTTCATTGCCATGCCCCTGCCCCGTGCGGCGCTGAATAAGCCATTCAAATGGACGCTTCACCAAAGGGCGGACGGACACGCGAATACGGCCCGGCAACTACGCGAGTGTCCGGACGCGGCCCCAGCAGAAGCCAACGTGCGGCAGTCGGCAGTTCGAGTGGTGATGGATGGCCCTGTTGTTTCTCGCAATCTGGGCGCCGAAGGTCCCCGCTGCCTACCCGCCGGCGGACTACATCCATCCGGACCAGGTGCAGACAGGCAGCCTGCTCATTCGGATGAAGAACGGCTACCGGGTTGCTACACGCATGAATACGGCGATTGATGCCAGAATCACCGGGCTGGTCGCACGCGTTCAGGTTCGACAGGAATTCCGTAACGATGGCACGGATTGGGTGGAGGGCATTTACGTCTTCCCGCTGCCCGATGAAGCGGCTGTCGACCATTTGCGGATGATGATTGGTGAACGCGTCATAGAGGGCGAGATACATGCAAAGGAAGAGGCTAGGCAAAAGTACGAACAAGCTAGTGCGGAAGGAAAAAAAGCTAGTCTCGTCGAACAGCGGCGTGCCAATATGTTCACGTCGTCCGTCGCCAACATCGCGCCCGGTGAAACGATCGTTGTCGAGATCGGGTATCTCGAGACATTGAGCTACGACGAGCGGTCGTTCAGCATCCGCTTCCCGCTGACCATGACGCCGCGATACATCCCGGGACATCCTCTCCCGGACCGGCAGGGTTCCGGCTGGTCGCCGGACACGACCCGGGTGCCGGATGCCTCGCTAATTACGCCGCCGGTAGTCAATCCAGCAAAGGACCACAAGCTCGTCTTTAGCGCCGAAATCAATGCGGGCGTGCCTCTGGATTTGATCGCCAGCCGCTACCACGTGGTCGATGTGGATAACCTTAACGGCCGCTATGTCGTTTCAATGGACAATGCCGAAGTACTGATGGATCACGATATCGAGCTCACCTGGAAACCGGTTCCGGACAGCGCGCCGCGCGCGATGATGTTTACGGAAACGCTTCACGGAGACATGCATGCCCTGTTGATGATGCTCCCGCCCGACGACGTCACGGCGCCAGCAGAACTGATACTGCGAGAGATGGTCTTCGTGATCGATACATCGGGATCCATGCACGGAACCTCGATGGAGCAGGCAAAGCGGGCGCTCAACTTGGCCCTTGGCGGCTTGGCGCCCGGCGAGCGCTTCAACGTCATCCAGTTCAACTCGACGGCGGTGGCGCTTTTCCCGGACAGTGTCGAGGCATCCGTCGGCAATGTTAGCGTCGCGCGACGATACGTGAACGGACTGACCGCAAATGGCGGCACTGAGATGTGGCCGGCACTGAATCGCGCGTTGTCGGCAGCCGGGATCGAATCCCACTTGCGGCAGGTGATCTTTATTACGGACGGCAGTGTTGGCAATGAGGAGCAGTTGTTTCGGTTGATCGAGGAACAACTCGGCGAGGCCAGGCTTTTCACCGTCGGTATCGGCTCGGCGCCGAACAGCTGGTTCATGCGCAAGGCAGCCGAGGCGGGCCGCGGCATGTTCACGATGATCAGCGCATTACATGAAGTGAACGAGAAGATGGGGCGGTTGTTTCGCAAACTCGAACAGCCGCAGGTCACGGATATCGTAGTCAAATGGCCCGGGAATTCTGTCGCCGAGAGCTATCCGCCGATCGTCCCGGATCTGTATGCCGGCGAACCTATCATGGTCCGTGCCAGGCTTCCGGCCTCATTCGACGCTGAGACGCCTGTCCGCATTACGGGTAACTCGGCATCCGGCGCTTGGGAAGCCGATGTCGACTGGGAAGTCGGCGATTCCCGATCCGGCGTTGCGTCGCTCTGGGCACAGGCCAGGATCGAGGACCTTCTTGATGGCCAGCGCCGTGGTCGTTCGGCTGATGAAACGCGGACGGACGTGGTTGCGACGGCGCTCAGACACCATCTCGTCAGCCCGTTCACGAGTCTCGTCGCCATCGACAAGACGCCGGTCAGGCCGTTAAACACCTTGCTCAGTAAAGAGCAGGTGCCGAACCTGATACCGAATGGTCAGAACACGATGCCCATATTTGGGATCACTGCGACTGCGACGAGCGCGGGCATGTTTCGCGTGAACGGCGTGTTGCTTATGCTGATCGGCTGGTTGTTATTTGTGTACCTGAAATTTTGGCGGTCAAGCGATGCGACGCGGAAAGACGAGTAAGAAACAATTCGTACAGATCGTCGGGGCCGTGCTGATTTGCCTCGGGTTCTGGGAGTTTGGCCACGGCGCGTACATTCCCGCCAAGGCCTGGATCGCTCAGGCGCTGATGCAACGTGCCTGGCGTCATGCTGAAGACGGCGCCCCTAGGCCGGCGCCCTGGCCATGGGCGGATACTTCTCCCGTTGCGCGATTGTCGGCGAAAGGCGGGGATATTCGGCTGATCGTGCTAGAGGGAGGGTCCGGTCGAACGCTCGCGTTCGGTCCCGGGCACCTCGGCATCAGCGCGTTCCCCGGAGAGCCGGGCAACAGCATCATCGCCGGCCACCGGGATACGCACTTTCAGTTCCTGAAACACCTGGCGGTCGGCGAAGTTGTTCATATGGAATTGTCGGACGGGCGCCAATACGACTACGAGGTCATGGCGATTGACGTGGTTGATTCGCGCCGCGGGCAACTCGTGCTGGATACCGCTGAAGCGATGATGAGCCTGGTGACCTGTTACCCGTTCGATGGAATAGAGACAGGTGGACCGCTGCGCTATGTTGTGTCCGCACGCATGATGCGCTGATCCGAGAACACCCTGAGAATGGTCTCGACGCTGATTGCGTTCGTCATCTCACCGTGTTCGATCATTGTGACAATCTCGCTGATCGGTATCTTGCGGATGTCGAGCACTTTCATTTTGTCAATATCTCGTAACCTCCCCTTTCCTCGCTTTGCACGATTATGAACTTGAATGACACCCTGTCGTGCGGGGTCGTATACGCGGACCAGGCGTCATCCCTATTGGCGCCGATTGTGCCCTCGAAAGTTATCTTCATGGGACAGTCCTCCCGATGTTATTCAACGCAGAATAGCTTTCCCGCTCGACGCATTGCACAGATGACTGTGCTCGTTCATAGTGGGTTGGCTTGGGGTAAGCCCTGCCTCGGCAAGTCCGTCCGGAATTATCAATGGCCTCACCACAAGCCCGCCTTACTGAAGGTTCGGTCGGTCGGCATCTAGTCACAATGTCGGTTCCCGTGCTCTTCGGCATCTTTACGATGATGCTGCAGTCGTTTATCGACATGTGGTTCATCGGCCGCTTGGGCGACCGTGAGCTGGCGGCACTGAGTTTCGCCTTCCCGGTAATCATGGTCGTCACGAGTGTGGCGATCGGCCTTGGAGCGGGCACGTCATCCGTTGTGGCAAGAGCGATCGGTGCGCACAATCACCGGCGCGCGCGCCGGCTTGCAACGGACAGCCTCATCCTGTCATTCGGGATTACGATGGCGATGTCCGTTGTCGGTTATCTGACGATTGCGCCACTGTTTCGCCTGCTCGGTGCGCCGGAGGACATGATCCCCCTGATCGCGGGCTACATGAATATTCTCTATACCGGTGTGCCGTTCGTCGTGGTCGGCATGGTGGGCATGAGTAGCATGCGGGCGACAGGTGACACGAAGCTGCCGAGCATGTTGATGGTACTGGCCTCGGTCATCAACATTCTGCTGGATCCAATTCTCATCTTCGGTGTCGGACCGATTCCGGCGATGGGGCTCAACGGTGCCGCGATGGCGGCGCTGCTGTCACGTTTTGGCATATTCATCGGCACGGTCTATTACATGAAGCATCGTTCCGATCTCCTGACCTTTAACAAGCCGGACCGTGTGGAATTGTCCAGGTCTTGGGCAGATATCCTGCACGTAGGCATCCCTGCTGCTGGTACCAATGCCATCATCCCGGTGGCGACGGGCGTCATCACGGCGATGTTGGCGCGCTATGGCCCGGAGACCGTCGCCGGCTTTGGGGTGGCAAGTCGCGTCGAGTCGCTAATGCTGGTCATGTTCTACGCGCTATCGGCCATCATCGGTCCGTTTGTTGGGCAGAACGTTTCTGCAAACCAACCGGAACGGATTTACCGCGCCCTTCAACTTTGCACCGTTTTTTGCATCGGATCCGGTTTGTTGATCGCCCTCGCGCTCACGCTTTCCGGCGAATGGATTCCGGGCTTGTTCAGTGACAGTCCGGACGTCATCGGTGTTGCGGCACTGTTCTTGACCATCGTGCCGATCGGTTACGGCGCCTACGGCATGGTCATGGTCATGAACGCATCGTTCAATGGCATGGGCAAGCCCATGCCGGCAGTGCACATCAGTGTCGGCCGAATGGTCGTGATTTATATTCCACTCGCGTTTATCGCGGATCGGTTCTTCGGCGTTATCGGCATCTTCGCGGCTTACATGATTGCCAACGTGGTTTCGGGGATTGTTGCGTACCTGTGGGCTCGCTCGTCTGTACAGGAGCAGTGCGACGCACACGCAGTTCCGCCGACTGCACCTGTCATCGAGGTGACGTAGCCTGCATACTTCATCAGCCGGGCCGGACGAGGATCGTCGCGAGCACACGGTTCCTGTAATAGTAGTGCATCCCTATGCCTCGGCTCGCGAGGAACAGGGTGAGCGCCAGCCACAGGCCGTGATTGCCCAAAAAGTCAAATGCATACCACGCTGGAACGAATACCAGAAAAGTCGATATGAGCATGATGTCTCGCATCTCGCGTGCCCTGGTTGCACCGACGAAAACACCGTCGTAGAGATAAGACCAGACGGCGACGAGCGGCAGGAACATGAGCCAGGGCAGGTAGCGATCGGCAACTTCGATAACGTCCGGTAAATCGGTGAGCAACCTGATCATGGGTTTTCCGCCAAGCAGGAAGAACACGCAAAACAACACGGCAACATAAAGCGACCACTGCAGTGTAAGTCTCACGGCGCGTTCGAGTGATGCCCTGTCCCGTGCACCGACCGCCTTGCCAACCAGTGCCTCGGCAGCGTGAGCGAATCCATCCAGTGCGAACGACATCAGGTGGATCATGTTGATCAGCACCGCGTTGGCTGCGAGCACGAGTCCGCCGAGACGTGCGCCAGCCGCCGTGACGCTGGCAAACGTGAACATCAACGCCATCGTTCTGACCAAGAGGTGCAGGTTTACCGAGAAAAAAGCCGTGTACTCATCGAGGGCGGTCAGCTGACGCCATGCGGCATGCCCCGGGTGTTCTTTCAGGTAGGCGAACGCGTAAGCGGTGCCCACGGTCAGGCCGACGAACTCAGCGATGACCGACGCGCTCGCGACGCCGTCGACCGTCATGCCGAGCAAAAGAACGAATACCAAGTCCAGAATGATATTGGTGACGTTGATCGCGAGAACGATAATGAGTGGCACGCGGGCGTTCTGCAGGCCGAGGAACCACCCGATTAGCACGTAGTTGGCGAGTGTAGCTGGCGCGCTCCAGATGCGGATATCGAAATATTGCTGGGCAAAGACGCCGATGTGCGCTTCCGGTCCAATCAATCGCATGGTGATAGTGGACAGCGGAAGTTGCAGGGCAATGATTGCAATGGCGATCGCGATCGAAACAATCAGGGCCTGCCCGAGCGCGATCCTCAAGCCGCTAAAATCACGTGCACCGAATCGTTGCGCCGTGATACCCGTCGTGCCCATGCGCAGGAAATTGAAACCGCCGAAAAGGAACCCGAATATCGTCGAACCAACGGCAACCGCACCAAGATACGCGGGATTATCCAGGTGCCCCGTGACCCCAGTGTCGACCATGCCAAGCAATGGCACGGACACATTGGAGAGAATCATTGGTCCGGCGATGCGCCAGATGTCGCGGTGTCGCGGAAGGTTGTCAGAATGCATTGACGCCGGTCAGTTCCTTGCCGACGATGAGTTGGTGAACGGTCTCCGTTCCCTCGTAGGTGATGACGCTTTCCAGGTTGAGCATATGGCGAATGGGGACATATTCAGCGCTGATGCCGTACCCACCGAGGATGTCTCGCGCATCACGCGCGATATCGATTGCCGCACGGCAGTTGTTCCACTTGGCGACAGACACGTGCGTCGGTGTCATGCGACCCTGGTCCTTGAGTCGACCGAGCTGTAATGACAGCAACTGCGCTGTCGTAATCCGGCGGGACATGTCTGCCAGGCGTTGCTGGATTGATTGGGTATGGGTCAGGGGATTGTTGAAGATAATCCTCTCGTGCGCGTAATTTAGCGCCTCGTTAAGGCAGGCCTGTGCGGCACCGATGACGCCCCAGGTGATTCCGTAGCGTGCTTGCGTGAGGCAGCTCAGCGGACCTTTCAGTCCGACAACGCCCGGCAGCACGTTCGCATCCGGCACACGTACGTTGTCGAAGAACAGCGCCGACGTATTCGAGGCTCGCAAGGAAAACTTGTTCTCAATCTTCTGCGCCGTGAATCCTGGCGAATCCGTTTTCACGATGAAGCCACGAACACCTTCTTCCGTCATCGCCCAGACGACAGCGGCATCGGCGATGTTGCCATTCGTGATCCACATTTTGGAACCATTGATGACCCAATCGTCTCCGTCTCGCTTTGCATAGGTCTTCATGTTACTTGGGTCGGATCCGCCTTGCGGCTCCGTCAGTCCGAAGCACCCTATCGCTTCACCGCGAGCCATCGCCGGTAGCCAGCGTCGTTTCTGTTCCTCCGACCCGTAGGCGTGGATCGGGAACATCACCAGGCTTGATTGAACTGACACGAAACTGCGGATACCGCTGTCTCCACGCTCGAGTTCCTGGCAGATCAGCCCGTAGCAGATCGCATTGAGGCCCGCACAGTCGTAACCGTCGAGCGAGCTGCCAAGCAGTCCGAGCGCTGCAACTTCGGGCACGAGCTCTTTGGGAAACGTATGCGTTTCGAAGGCATCCTGGATGATCGGAAGGACCTTTTCGTCGACCAGGCGAGCGACGGAGTCCTGTACCATGGATTCTTCCTCGGTCAGTTCCGCGCGGACGTCGTAGAGATCGAGGGGATTCAGTTTTCTATTGTCGGTGCCAGCCACAATGCCTCCCGGGCAGGGTCAGGTCGAAAACGGGTTGGCAATTCTACCCGCTAAAAAGGGATACCGAAACGCTTGTAGAAATTCGACAGGAGCCAGATGGGGGCAATCATCATGAGCTGGATGTCGCGAAAAACGGCCCTGATACCGCCATTGCCACGATGGCCCAGCCAGAGCCCCGCCAGGCTCAGAACGAACAGGGTCACCGAGACCTGACCGATGGAGTACGGGGATTCGACCAGCCATCTCTGAATGGCGGCGATGCCGAACACAAACGGGAGCATGCCGATGGCAAGCGGCATCGAAATGATGAAGTAGTAAACGACCGCAGCCATTAGGAAACTCGATCCCCAATTCAGCAGCGGAGAGATTTGGGCGAATTCGACGGGTATTGGCAACGACCACAATATGCCGACGGTGCTCGACACCAGTGTCAGAACGGCAATCCAGTAGATTCCCTCGAAATCGATATCTTTGTGGTTTTCGCCATACTCGGCGAGCCACCGGTCCGTTTCGGGCATGGAAGGTTCCCGGCTTCGTATCCGCTCATTCTACATGGCGGTAACCGCACGTTTGCTACTTGCAAATCGCACTGAAGCACCAAAATGGGGTCGCATGGCGATACCATTTTGCTGTTCTCATTTGGTGCTGCGGCGCCAGGATCTCCTCTGATCCCGTTCTAGTTAGGCAGCCATCTGGCCCCGGATTTTCTTGATAGCAGCAGCCTCGATTTGTCGGATACGCTCTGCCGAGACACCATACTCGTTGGCTAGATCGTGTAGCGTCAGTTTGTCATCCGTCAGCCAGCGCGACTGGAGAATATGCCGACTCCGGTCGTCGAGGTTCTCGATCGCTTCGTGCATTCGCGTTGTTGCATCGTCATACCAGTCGCTGTTCTCGACCAGGCTGGCCGGGTCGGCATTCGGACTTGTCAGGAAAGTGGCCGGCGAAAAAACGTGGCCGTCGTCGCGGGAGTCTGGAACCGGGTCGAAAACCGCATCGCGGGCCGTCAGGCGGCGTTCCATTTCCGTCACCTCCTTCGGGCTGACGCCAAGGTCTTCTGCGACCGCAAGCGTTTCGTCATGCGACAACCAGGCGAGACTTTTCTTCGTTTTACGAAGATTAAAGAAGAGCTTTCGCTGCGCTTTGGTCGTGGCAACCTTGACGATTCGCCAGTTGCGCAGCACGAATTCGTGGATTTCGGCACGAATCCAGTGGACTGCGAAGGACACCAACCGCACATCGAACTCCGGATCGAATCGCTTCACAGCTTTCATGAGGCCAACATTTCCTTCCTGGATCAGGTCAGCGATTGGCAGACCATATCCCGTATAGCCTTTGGCTATATGGACGACGAATCGCAGGTGTGCGATGACCAGTTCGCGCGCCGCCTCTAGGTCCCCCTCATCGCGGAAGCGGTACGAGAGCGCCTGCTCCTCCTCTTTGCTGAGTACAGGGATGCCGCCGACGCCCTGAATGTAGGCGTCCAGACTGCCTACAGGGCCCTTCAGTGCCAGGTCATGATTGATGGTGGCTACGGATGTCGTCATGGTCGAATCTTCCTCTCGTTGGGCAATGATTTTAGCACTCTCTATCTTAGAGTGCTAACAATCGAAATAGTTTCCCATGGCAAAAATAGAGAAATTCATCACAAAACAACGGATTATGAGGCGCAGCCGGTTAGTTATTATGTAAAAAGATCTAGCGGGGCTCGAGTCGCCGCATGTGTCGAGTCGCTGCGATCGAGGATCCGATCAGGCCCAGGCCGATGCCGGTCTCGATAATCGATAGGCTTTCCGCAGCATTCAGCGCCAGTACGTTGAAGGCTCGCTCGTAAAGGCCAGCCAGCCGGGAAACCGGAGCCAGGACAATAGTCCGTACCAGGCCAGCAGGAGGGCAAACAGCTCGCCGGGCCGGCTCCATCAGGATTGCGCGAGCAACGCATCGACAAAGTCCCCGGCATCGAATGGCTCCATGTCCTCCGCACGTTCCCCGATGCCGATGAATCGAACCGGGATGTCGAGTTTGTGTGCAATCGCGAGAAGAATGCCGCCTTTCGCCGATCCGTCCAGCTTGGTGATCGTAATCCCCGTGATGCCAAGGGCCGCATGAAATTTCTCGGCCTGGACGAGTGCATTCTGTCCCTGGCTCGCGTCCAGGACGAGCATGACCTCCTGCGGCGCACCTTCGTGGTGACGCGCAACGACACGCTTGATCTTCGCCAGTTCATCCATCAGGCCTTGCTGATTCTGCAGCCGCCCCGCGGTATCGGCCAGAAGCACATCGATGCCTCTTGATTTCGCTGCCTGGTACGCGTCGTACACGACGGCGGCAGGGTCGGCACCTGCCTGCTGCGAGATAACGGGGACATTGTTGCGCTCGCCCCAGGCCTGCAATTGCTCCACTGCTGCGGCACGGAATGTGTCGCCGGCGGCGAGCATGACGCGCTTGCCTTCGTCCTGCAGACGTTTCGCAAGTTTGCCGATTGTCGTGGTTTTTCCGGCGCCGTTGACGCCGACCATCAGGATGACGAAGGGCCCTTCTGACTCTGGAATAACGAGTGCTTCCTCGACCGGCTTGAGTACGTCGAGGAGCGCATCGTGGAGTCCCTGCCGGAGCGCTTCGACGTCGTTTAATTCTTTCCGTGCCAGTCGTTTTTGGAGATCTCCAACGATTCTTTTGACTGCTTCCATGCCGACGTCTGCCATGACTAGTTCGGCTTCGAGTTCGTCGATCACGTCATCGTCGATCTTTCCCCCAGGCGCGAGATTGGCGATATCGCAGGTGAGCCAGCTGTCCCCCTTGTTCAGGTGTGCCCGCAGTCGCTGCAGGAAGCCGGGCTTTTTGTTATCTTCTTCCGCGCATTTTTTTCTGAACACAACTACTTCCCGTGAAAGACCTTTAGTAATCTCTAGGTTCACCCAATTGCATGAAAAGGTGCTTCCTTGTCGGGCAAAAAACGTGGAAACCGGGGGTCACCGTCAGGACGGCTGCGTATTGTAGCGGGAAAATGGCGCAGTCGCCTTTTGCCCGTTGCTGACGTGCCGGGACTGAGGCCGACGGCAGAAAGGATTCGCGAAACGCTTTTCAACTGGATTGCGCCGACGATCGAAGGCACCCGCTGCCTGGACTTGTTCGCCGGTACCGGGGCGCTGGGCCTCGAGGCACTATCCCGGGGGGCGTTGTTCCTAGACCTGGTTGAGGTTTCGCCCGTCGCGGTGTCGCAATTGCGTGAAAATGTCATGCAGCTTGCGGCCAAGAACGTCAAGATTCACCAGATCGATGCATTCGCGTTTCTGGAGACTCGAAGAAACGGGCAGCAATTCGACATCGTGTTTCTCGACCCGCCTTTTTCTGACGGACGATACCAAGATTTGTGTAAACTGCTGGATGAGCGCGGCTGGTTATCCCCTGGTGCGTTCGTCTACATTGAACAAGACCGCGAACAGTCTTCACCGGTTTTGCCGCACGGCTGGGAAACCGTCAGGGAAAAAACAGCCGGCAACGTCAGGTATTCGCTGCTCCGGAAAGCAGCATAAGGAAACGGTCAATGTCAGTTTCAGCGATGTACCCGGGTACGTTCGATCCTATTACGCTGGGTCACGAGGACCTCGTCCGGCGCGGGTGTCGGTTGTTCGATAAGGTCGTGGTCGCCATTGCCGCAAATCCGAGCAAGGAACCGATGTTCACGCTTGAGGAGCGAGTTGAGCTGTCAAAGCTTACACTGTCCGATATTGGGAACGTCGAGGTTTGTGGCTACGATGGCCTGACTATCGATTTTGCGCGCGAGCACGGACTCGGCGTTATCCTCCGCGGCTTGAGGGCGGTTTCCGACTTCGAATATGAATTCCAGCTCGCGAATATGAACCGGCACCTAGCGGCGGATGTTGAAACCGCTTTCCTGACACCCACGGAGACTTACAACTTCATCTCGTCGAGTCTTGTCCGTGAGATCTGCAGCATGGGTGGCGACATTTCCGAGTTCGTTTCTCCCGTCGTGAATGACGCGCTGAACAAAAAGGTCAGCTCGTAGTAATATCGCTGGTCCCGCGCTTTGATTTGCTGCGGTAACGTACCTGCGATTCGGTCGTTTCGAAAGCCGGAAAATAACGGTATTGGGCGCTAACTTTTTCCCGCGGAC
>CAZWEW010000009.1:0-31543 GCA_964633055.1 uncultured Woeseia sp.
TATCTCACTTGCATCTCGCTCTTCGTCCAATGCCGTCAAAGCTTCGAGAACGACGGACTTCGAGAGTTCAACCTCACAGAACATGTTGGCCGCTCGATGCTTAAGCGCTTGGAAAGAGCCAATGGGAACTCCAAATTGCTCTCGATCCTTCAAATACTGAACAGTCCGTTCGAAACACTCTTGGGTGCTGCCAAGCATTTCCGCGGCGATTCCTATTCGTCCGATGTCTAGTGTCGGATCAAGAACATCGGCACCCTTACCTTCGTCCCCAATACGAGCGCTACTCGTCACCGCGACATTGCTGAAATCGATATTGGCCGCATTACGGCTATCGACCATTTTCGTTCGTGTGACGGCCACTCCCTCAGCTTCTCGATCGACGAGAAACAGCGTCAAGCCATCACGCTCGCCCGGCGAACCCGACGTCCTCGCCACAACGATCAACTGATCCGCGACGTGCCCGTCCAATACAAATTTCTTAGACCCCGAAAGCGTATACCCGTCTCCAGAAGCCGAGGCAGACGTCGCGATCCCATAAGGATCATGTCGATGCGACTCTTCCAAAGCCAAGGCGAGCAGAAGTTCCCCCGTCACTACTTTTGGAAGAATCTCGCTTTTTTGCTCATCTGAACCACCAATATTCACCGTCGTGCCACCAAGCCAAACGCTTGAAAAGAGCGGGCTCGCCGAAAGAGTTCGTCTGCCCACCTGTTAATCCTGATGAAAGAAAATGGTTGGGACAATGAAACGCGCTATCGGTCGGTTTCGATGAAGGCGTCGGGACTCCGGGTAGTTGTCTTGTGGGCCGGGGTGCGATACTGATAGCAAAATTCCCGGAGGTACTCATGAACAGACGAGATTTCAACAAGATCCTGGGCGCAGCCACGATGGTGCCGGCCGGGCTTGCGGGCAGCGCGAAGGCTGCGGGCACTTGGTCACTGGAGGCCAACCTGGCCGAATGCTGCAGCTGCGAGATTCCATGTCCGTGTAATTTCGGCAAGCCGACCGAACTGCGCTGCGACGGAAACCGGTTGATCGAGATTTACAAGGGTGATTTCGATGGCGCTGACCTCGCCGGCCTACGCTTCCTAGTTACGTTCGAGATGGGAAAGTGGACAAGGATATACATCGACGACAGCCTCGACGGCGCGCAACGGGAGACGCTCGATACGCTTCTGCCCCTCGCGTTCGCCTTTTTTGTCGATGGCGCCCTATCCATAGAGCGGGTGCCCCTGTTGGTCAACAGGACCGATGATCTGATTACCATCACGACGCCCGCATCCCAGGTAGAGATGAAGCCTCTCGCGGGCCTGGACGGCGCGCGAATCCGGGTCAGCGGCCTGCCATCGAACTCCTTTCACGACTATGTGCAGTATGAGTCAGTCAGGCACGTGCACAATGGCCCCAACCATCAGTGGTCGCATTCGGGCACGAACGGCTTTACGTCTCGGATGATCGCAAATAGTGTGGCCGGATGGGGCCTGCCCCCGTCATTCTTGCCAATG
This sequence comes from uncultured Woeseia sp., assembly GCA_964633055.1. GTDB lineage: Bacteria > Pseudomonadota > Gammaproteobacteria > Steroidobacterales > Woeseiaceae > SZUA-117. The sequence continues at coordinate 1,506 of CAZWEW010000009.1, forward strand.
ACCTTGACACATTCTGACTCAGGATTATCGTCATGCTGACTAGGGAGCAGGTTCGCGAGTTTGAAGACGTCGGCATGATCGTCGCCCCGTCTTTGTTCGATGCAGCTGAAATAGAAAACATGAGCCGCTGTTTCGATGCTCTGGAGGAGATGGCATTGGGGCTCTCGGCAACGGGCATGCTGGATGGCGCGCAATTCGTGCTGGGCGAAAAAAACGGACACCAGGTGATCAATCGTGTGGTCTGGGCCGGCGGCTCACAACCCGATCTGCTGGCTATCGGCGCGGATGAAAGACTGGCCCTTCCTGCTGCGCAATTGCTTGGCAGCAATAAGATCGAGCAGCTATTGAGCCAGGCACACTTCAAACGGCCACATGACGGCGTCATCTTCGGATGGCATCAGGACATTCAACATCGAGACAAGGGCGGCGGAACATGGACGGATGTCAATGGGTGCGGCAGTTACGTTCAGACCCTGATAGTGATCGACGACATGACGGCGGACAGCGGACCACTGAAGTTCATTCCCGGAAGCTCGAGATGGGGACGTGTGGACTTTGGCGACCACGACTACGACAAGCCTGACTACAACCCGAAGACGCCGCCGGAGTTTCACGAAGACCAGGCCATCACCATTGCGGCACACGCCGGTGACACGCTCTTCTTCGGGCCCTACACGGCACACGCCAGTTTCGAAAATGTGTCGGATACGTATCGGCGGGCATTCATCAACGGCTACGCCTATCCGGGGGCAAACGCGCGTATTTACCCGGGCGCAGGCCTTGGAAGGAAGATTCAGGTCGATTAATGTTTTTGGCGCCAGCGATCGATCAATACGGCGATGACGATGACGGCGCCGGTAATGAGCCGCTTCGATGGTTCCGAAACGCCTATCTGTGCCAGCCCGCTCTGCAGAATCGAAATAATCAAAACACCGGCGAATGCACCGAGCACCGACCCTCGGCCACCCATCAGGCTTGTTCCTCCGATCACGGCCGCGGCGATGGCTGACAGTTCGAGCCCGAAACCGGCATTGGGGTCGGCGGAGCCGAGATATGCCGCGTTGAACATCCCCCCAAGGCCTGCCAGGGCCCCCGAGAGAGCCAGCACCAGGAAACGATAGCGCCGTGGATCAATCCCGGACATTTTTGCAGCCTGTTCGTTGCTGCCGACGGCGACGAGATGCCGTCCCATAACGGTTCGCGTTAACAGAAACTGCCCGCCGGCAACGACAGCCAGGGCGATGATCAATGCAGCAGAGACACCGAGTCCTGGCAGCGGCAGCGCAATCTTCTGGATGGATGCCCCAATGTAGACGGTCTGTGAGTCGTTGACGATGTACGCCATGCCACGGGCCATTTCGAGCATGCCAAGCGTCACGATGAAGGCGGGTAGCCGGAAGCTGGCGACAAGTCCGCCGTTGAGGGCACCGCACAGAAGGCCGGTCAATACGCCAGCGACGCAGGCGATCGGCAGGGGCAGTCCCCAGCTGACTATGGCAATGCCGATGACCGTGGCGGAAAATCCGAGCACAGAGCCCACAGACAGATCGATTCCCGCGACGATGAGTACCAGTGTCATGCCGACGGTGACGACGGTTAACGCGGGTAACTGATTCAGGACCATCGTAAGCGTGGCCAGCGAAAAGAAGTTCTCGGCGGATAATCCAAAGAACAGGATCAACAAGATCAGGGCGAGAACGATGAAGTTCTCTTCAGCGTGGGTTCTGATGTTGTTGAGCGCCTTCATGCCTGCGCCAAGCTCGAATGAGCTGTTGAATCAGTGAGTATTGAGTATGCGCTGAAGGCCGCCGACAGGATCTCCTGCTCCGACCATCGTGATCTGTCAAAAATGCCTGCCATTCGACGGTTCGACAGGACGAGGATCCGGTCGCAGACGGCCATCAGTTCATCGAGTTCGCTGGATGCGATGATCAGTGACTTGTCTTGTGTTGCGAGTTCGCCGAAGAGTGTATGTATGGAGAACTTGGTGCCGACGTCGACGCCGCGCGTCGGCTCGTCGAGCAACAGGACATTGGCTTCGCAATTGAGCCAACGGGCAATCAGGACCTTTTGCTGGTTGCCGCCGCTCAGCTGCTGTATGTCCTGCTCCATCGAGTCACATTGAATCGACAATCGTTGCCGAAGATGTTCGCCGCTTGACTCTTCCTCTGGCCTGCGAATTGCACGTGCCGGTGAGCCGGCAAGATCAGGCAGCATCATGTTGTTCAATACGGACTGGCCGGGAAAAATCCCCATGGTCCGCCGGTCCTCGCCAACATAGCCCATACTGGCACGGACAGCACCGAGGGGACCGGCGATATCGACTGGATTACTTTTAATGTATCGCCGGACGCAGCCGGACGTAACAGCATCGAGTCCGAACAGGGCGGACAACAGCTCGCTCTTGCCGGCGCCCGCGAGGCCGGCGACGCCAAGAATCTCGCCCGCTCGTAGTTCCAGGCTGACAGGGTTCGGTAAATGGCGTGTTGCGATGTCAGTCGCCGACAATATGCTTTTGTTAGTCACCGGTTGTCGCCCTGAATAGCGATCCGGTTCGACATGGCCCCCGGTCATTTGTTCGACCAGTTCAGCCGTCGTCATCTCGGCGGTAGCAGTGGTCGACACGACGGATCCATCCCGCAATACGGTCACGCGGTGTGCAATATTGAGCACGTCGTCGAGCCGGTGGCTCACGTAAATGATTGTGACACCGTCGCCTGCAAGCTCGCGGATGAGCGCATGCAGGGTATCAGCCTGTTGCGATGTCAGCGCCGCGGTGGGCTCGTCCAGCATGAGCAACCGACAGTCGCCGGTGATTGCGCGCGCGATTTCGACGAGCTGACGAGCGCCAAGACTCAACTCACCCGCTGGTGATTCGGGAGCAATGTCTTGCAGCCCCACTTTCTTGAGCATCTCGCGGGCAAGGGACTCCGATGCCCGTCGGTCTATCGCGCCGTGCCGGGTTGGCAGCGATCGAAGCGAGATGTTCTCTGTGACGCTTAAGTTTTCGATGACGCAAAGCTCCTGCGCCGCAAACGACACACCCGCACCAAACGCATCGTTGGCCGTCGTCGGCTGATAGTCGCGGCCGTAAACTCGGATGTCGCCACCATTGCGCTCGACCAGCCCCGCCAGGATGTTGATCAGGGTCGACTTGCCCGCGCCGTTTTCGCCGACCAGCCCATGGATCTCGCCACGGGCAATGTCGAGGTTGATGTCTTTCAGAACAGGGACGTTGTAAACCTTCCCGAGATTCCTGATGGAAAGGCAGACGTCGTCTATTGCCACAGGATTCAGTCGACCTGATCTGCGGTAATCAGGTCGACCGGTGTGCTTCGGTCTGCGAGTTCCGCTCCCGTTTCGAGCGCATACTCGATGCCGTAAACAGCCAACAGGTCCGCGTGTTGGTCCACGGTGGCCAGGACGGTGCCCTCGCGAATCAGGTTCTGCACCGCTGAAATGTTGTCGAAGCCGATGACGGTGACCTGGTCTATCTTGCCTGCCTGTGTGAGGGCGGCAACCGCGCCAAGCGCCATGTTGTCATTGGCACACAGCATGGCGGTCAGGTCGGGATGTTGAACAAGCATACCGGACGCGACTGTAACGGCGATTGTCTGGTCCCATTGTGCGCTTTGCTGCGCGACAATGTTCAGGCCGCCATCCGTCATTGCCTGCACGAACCCTGCGGTACGCTGCTGTGAATTGAATGCGGTTGGCACGCCTTCCAGAATGGCAACCTGCTGACCCGGATCAAGTCGATTCGCAAGATACTCGCCGACAATCCTCGCGCCCTCGAAGTTATCCGGTCCAACGAACGGGACCCTGAGCCCGTATTCGTTAAGTATTGCCTCGTCGAGCCGGTTGTCGATATTCACGATAACGATGCCTGCGGCTGCTGCCCGGGCAAGGGCGGGCACGATTGCTTTCGAGTCCGCCGGCGCCACGACGATGGCGTCGACCTGTGACGCGATCATCTGGTCGATCAGGGAAACCTGTTGTGCGAGATCTGTTTCGTTCCTGATGCCGTTGACGATCAACTCGTAACGGGCGCTGTTTTCGGCCTGATGCGCCCGCGCCCCATCAGCCATCGTGACAAAAAACTCGTTGGCGAGTGACTTCATGATCAGCGCGACTGTGGGCCGGTCTTCGCCGGTCACAACATTAGCATCTTCGGAATTGCCACAGGCCGACAGGGCCAGCATCCAGGCCATCAATACGAAAATTCTTGTTGCTGTATTCATAGTGTTGTTGTCGTTATCGAATCTGCAGCGGGTGTTCGCAAAGTCGATATACTGTACCGGTCATCCCGCACAAAAAACAGCCAGTCCAGAGGTCGTGAATGAATAAGCGGATTGCCGTAAGGCTCATACTCTCCCTGTTTGTCATCGCATCGAATGCTTGGTCGCAGGACCGGATTCCGATCATCTTCGATACGGATTTTGTGATGCCGCCAGCCGACGACAGCATGGCGCTGATGCTGGCATTGCAGTCGCCCGAGTTTGAGATCCTTGGTGTGACGACAGTGGCTGGCAATGAAAGTCTGGAACGCGCGACAAGCGACGTTCTTCGTATGCTTGAAATTGCGGGGCAGGCCGAAATACCGGTTTACGTCGGGGCAGATATGCCACTGGTTCACGAGAAGAGTGACTTTGCCGTGGAGAACTACGGTAAGTGGTATTCGAACGAGCCCCCGCCGGAGCCATCGGGGGGCTTTGCCAGTAAAAAGGCGGAAGAAAAATCGGCAGTGTCGTTCATGGTAGATACGGTGATGGCAAACCCCGGTGAAGTGATGCTCGTCGCGATTGGACCGCTGACCAATATCGCGCAGGCGATTCGGGCGGAGCCTGGCTTTGCCGGCAACGTCAGACAGCTCGTGATCATGGGTGGCGCCGTTGCTCTATTGCCGCAGGGCGCAGGAAACATTACCCCGAACGCCGAATTCAACTTCTGGGTCGATCCCGAAGCAGCGAGAGTAACCTTGCGCTCGGGAATCCCGATCGAGTTATCGCCGCTAAATGTGTCGCGAAAGTCAGCGCTGACGAAAGACTGGTACGAGAGGATGGTCGTGGTCGATACACCATTGACCGCGCTGCTCAGGGAAACACTCGGGCGTCGATTTGAGGCCGAGCCCGACAGGTTGTGGCTAATGTACGACCAGATTGCGGTTGCAAGCATCATCGATCCGACGCTCGTGACCAGTGAGCGCCTTTATGTCGACGTCGATATCGATCACGGCATCAGCTATGGCACATCAGTCGGTGGGCGGAAGCCCTGGCCGGGTGCGGAGGCGGCGCAACAGATGAACGTCCAGTACGATCTGGACTGGCCGCGTTTCATCGAAATGTTTATTGAACGCGTGCAGCGTCCTCTACGCTGAACGGAGTCGCCTTATAAGCCTTGCTGTTCCTGTGGTTGTGGGCGGAACTCGCGGTTGGGTTCTTTACGGACTGGGAGAGTTAATTGCTGGATAGTCAGTCTTAAGCGACCGGACCAGCGATACGCACATAAAGATGCCGACGACCAGGATCGGTACGGACACGATCAACAGTACAACCTGCATTACTCTGAGTCCCCCTATGAACAGCAATGTAATTGGTAGTGCGCCGAGCGCAACTGCCCAGAACACGCGATGACCGCGTGACGGATCGTCGCCTGCCGGCATGTGCAGGGTAGCGCTCGAGGCGAGCGTATACGAGGCGGAGTCGTAGGTCGTCGCGACAAAGATGATGGCCATCAGGCAGAACGTGCCGATAACGATTGCCGGCATGGGCAAAGTCTCCAACGTGGCAACGATCGCGGCACTCTGGTTCTGGTTGTTGATGATCTCGGTGCTCCTGACGATGCCTTCGAGCTCCAGGTACAAGGCGTAATTACCGATGATCATGTAAAACACCCAGCAGCCGAGTGATCCGAATACAAGCATGCCAATAATGATCTGCCGAATCGTACGGCCTTGTGATATGCGAGCTACAAACATCCCGACGTAGGGTGCAAAAGCGATCCACCACGCCCAGTAGAAAATTGTCCAGTTTTCGACAAATCCCGAATCCGTAAACGGGTCAGACCAGAAATTCATCCGGACCAGATTTTGGGTCATCAGGCCAACCGCGTTGAGGCTGGTTTTTAGCAGGAAGGCCGTCGGACCGACGAGCAGAATAAACAACAGCAGTATGACGCTGATACCGAGATTGATATCGCTTAGTGTGCGAATGCCCTTGCGCAGCCCCAGCCAGACGCTCGTTGCAAAAAGTGCGAGGCAAAGCAGCATGACAGCGACTTCGAGTGAGAAGTTATTTTCGACACCAATCAGCCATGAGATGCATGCTGCGATCATCGGTGTTGAAAACCCGAGAGACGTTGCAGCGCCTCCAATCATCGCAATGATAAACAGGAAGTCAATGAATCGCGCCGTCGGACCGACGTCATTTCCTTTCAACAGGTGATTGCAGCCAATGCTGAACCGCATGTGATCGAGTTTACGCACGTAATAGGGATAGCCGATTGCAAGTGCAGGAAGGCAATAGAAGGCCCAGGCCGTGAATCCCCAGTGGAACAGGCCGTAGGTCGACGCCCACTCGGCTGCTTCCGCACTGTATGGCTCGACGCCGAAAGGCGGTGACTGGTAGTAAAAAGCCCACTCAGTGCCGCACCAGTAAAGGAGCCCGCCACCGATGCCGGCGCAGAACAACATGGCAATCCAGCTGATGGTGTTGAACTCGGGTTTGTCGCCGTCGCGGCCGAACCGGATATTGCCGAAGCGGCTGATCGCCAGCCAGACCAGGAAACCATTGACGCCGACGCTTGCCAGCAGAAAGACGACGCCGTACTCATTGGCAATGTGGTCGTAAAGTCGTTGTAGGACTTCACTCGCTTTCTCGGGGAAAAGCACCAGCGGAATGCTGACGGCAATGATTAGCGAGACACTGCTGATGAACGCCGGTTTGTCGATTTTCTTGTGTTCCATTTCGCAGTAACCTCTCAGGTTAGTCGGTTGTCAAAACGACAGCACCCCGGATCCTGCTGCCTTCGACGAGTTCATTGGCCCTTACTATGTCATCCAGTGGGACGCTGGCGGCGATGCGATGCTGTAACCGATTGGCGTCAAGGGCTCGTTCGATGTCCGCAATGGCAAACTGCTTGGCGTTCTCCGGCATCGCATAGACGATCACGAATCGCACGGTCAGATCCTTGTACATCATTTGGAAGAATGGCAGCTTGGGTTCGGGCACGACGGTCGATGAGTAGGTCGCGATAGTCCCTCCGACGCGAATGGCAGACATAGCGGTGTCGAGATTGGCGCCGAACTCGACATCGACAATTCTGTCCACCGGTTCCCCGTCCGTCGCATCAAGCACCGCCTCTGCGACGTCACTCAAACGATGATCGACGACTGCTTCGGCGCCGGCCTCTTTGCATGCTGCAGCATCGTCGTCGTTGCTTGCCGACGCAACAACACTGGCGCCTGCCTGGGATGCCCACTGGATCGCATAATGGCCAACACGTCCTGCGCCACCCATGATCAGTATTCGCCGGCCCGCGACGTCGCCGTCGGCGAAAACACAACGATGTGCGGTCATGACCGGGATGCCAAGACAGGCGCCGACATCAAAATCCGCATTACCTGACAGCCGCGGCGCGCGCGTGCTGTCTATTGCAACGGATTGCGCCGCGGTCCCGAATCGTCGGGCAAACTGTGCCTGGTAAACCCAAACCCGCTCGCCAACCCGGGATTCAGGCACACCGTCACCGACCGCCTCGACGATGCCCGCGCCATCGCTGTTGGGTATGACCGGCCCGTCGTCGAGTAAATCGGGAAACGATCCGGCCCGCTTCTTGACGTCGGACGGGTTGACGCCGCTGGTTTTCAGGCGGACGAGCACCTCACCAGGCCTGGCTGATGGCGTATCAATCTCCCCGACCTCAAGTACATCGCGAGCACTACCAAAACGGTCGTAACGTGCGGCTTTCATGATGCGTCGAGCTCCACGGCCAGCGTTTCCGTATGGCCGTCGACGGCGATGATCTGTCCTGAAATCCTGTTTGCCCTGTCAGACGTAAGGAACAACACCATGTCGGCCACATCTTCATGGGTCACAAACGTTTGCATCGAACTCTGCCGCTGGTAGATGTCGCGAATCTCGTCAGGCGTTTTACCCAGTCGCTCCGCATCGCGTGCAATGACGTCATCGATGCGATCGCCTTCGACACTTGTTGGGCAGACGGCATTGACGCGGATGTTGTCGGGTCCGAGCTCCATCGCCCAGGTCTTGGTCAGCCCGACCATCGCCCATTTGGATGCCACGTAGGGTGACCGGTCCGGGCAGCCCATCAATCCGGCATTTGACGCTATGTTAACGATGACGCCGCCGGCACTTTGTTTCAGCAGTGGAACTGCCCGGCGAGTCACGTAAAACGCGCCGCTCAGGTTAACGGCAATGCAGTGGTTCCAGCCCTCGACATCCAGTGTCTCAACCCGGCCCGCGGGACCGGCGATGCCCGCGTTGTTTACGAGTACGTCCAGTTTCCGGATCGACTGAAACGCCCTGTCCACATCGGCGACATTGCAAACGTCGCAATGCGTAACGCTGGCATCCGGAAACAGAGCTCGAAAGTCGGCAATGTGCCGGTCATCTGCGTCCAGGACATGAATGTGCGCGCCTTCTTCGATAAACGAGGCGACAATTGCACGCCCAATACCGGATGCGCCACCCGTGACTAGAACAACAGGCTGATCTGCCTCGTTCACTGGCTGCCTTTACCGAAAACGTCCTCGAGTACTTCGAACAATTTGTCCTCCAGTGCCACTTCGCTGTATTCGTCGTTCTTGAAATAACTGGTGAAGACGGCGACCGTATCCCGCGTCGGGTTGACGATCAGGCCCTGGCCTGCCCAGCCGCCCTTGAAGAAATTGTCGTTCTCGAATATCGCGTCCCACTGATAGACGTTGTGCTTGATGCCGGCAGCGTCGGGCCAGGAAGCACCGCCGTGACGCAGCAATGTCGGGTTGCCACCATTGCGGAGTAACTCGATGTGCGAGTCGGAAATGATCTGTCGGTCACTCACGACCGTGTAACTCGGCGTGAACAGCAAGCCGAACCTGGCGAGGTCCCGCATGCGCGATACGAATCCACCATGTGTGACCGCGATGCCATAGCGCGGTGCTATGTAGGACGCGTCGGCTTCCGCACCGATGTGGTACCAGATTTCCTTCGAAAACGCGTCCTGGAATGGCATGTCCATGATTTCCTCGACAAGCCAGGCGAGCAGGAATGTGTTGACACCTGAATAGGAGAATTTGGTTCCAGGTGGTACCTCGCGGACGAAGTCATAACTTGCCACAAACTCGTAAGGATTATCGGGCGCCCCCTCCGTTCGGAAGCCATCGCCGATCGCCATGGAGTAGACGTAGTAGCAGGCATCCCGGTTCTCGTAATCATCGGAGCAATCCAGCCCGGATGCCATATCGAGAATGTGCCTGATTGAGACACCGGCAAACCCCGACTTCGCCAGTTCGGGGATGTAGTCGTCAATCGGGCGGCTGACATCGATTTCGCCGCGTTCTTCGAGAAGCCGGATGATCGTTGCGGGAAAGACTTTGGATGTCGACCAGTAAACGGGTTTTTCGTACTCCTGCATGCGCGGATAGCGTTCGTAAACAATGTCTCCTTCGTGCAGGACGACAACACCCATCGTTGTTGACTGGTCGCTCTGGATAAAATCATCGAACGACATCGGCCCTTTGGGCGTGTCGACGATAAATTCACCGATGGCCGTAATGGGTCTCTGCTCCAGTTCCCGGACAGGACCATTGCGGTAGACATTGACCGTCGGAAAGATCTGGTGGAGATTCTTGAAGTTCCACGCCATGTCGTCGCCATTGACGGTCCACCAGATGTCGTCCTTCGGCAGCTTGCGCATTTGTGACTGGACTTTGTCGACTGTCGACGCGGACACAAACTCGCTGTTCGGTTGGCCGGGCTTCTCGCTGGCCACGGCATTCATCAGGATAATGAGGACTGATAGCAATCCGGAGGCGATTCTTGTCATCGTTCTTCTGCTGTTCAGTCTGGCTGATTGAATTGACAAGAATAAACCGATCTGCACCCGATTTCTCCTTCGCTCAGTCGGCTACTGCTCTGACCGCGACGTCGATTGCCTCGATTGTCTGCGCAATGTCTTCGTCGGTTAGCGCGAGCGACATATACATTATTCTGCGGCGGCTTCGGGAAGTCCCGCGCACTCAGAACGCGATTAAAGGTATTCGCACGGTCACTATTGCCGCGAAACGCGTATTCGACGATGGGAAAAGGACTGAGCGATTCAGGCGCTCGTTAGACGCCGCTCGTGACTGGGCGCTTTGCCGTAGTATTCCTTGTAGCTCTTGCTGAAATGTGAACTGGACACGAATCCGGTCAGGGTCGCAATCTCAACGAGGTTCATACTCGTTTGCTGCAGGAGTTCGCGTGCGCGGGCCAGCCGGATTCGCAGGTAGTATCTCGATGGTGTGCTGCTCAGGTATCGCTGGAAGAGGCGCTGCAGTTGCCGTTTCGATATGCCGACATACGAAGCGAGATCGGCCTGGTGAATCGGTTCGCGAATATTCGCTTCCATAAGCTCCACCGCAATAACGAGCTTTTCAGACTGATTGCCGTATACGTGCTTTAACGGTATTCGCTGATCGTCGCTCGAATGGCGAATGCGCTCGTATATGAACTGCTCGGCGACACCGGTGGAGACCTCCGATCCAAGTTGCTTTCTGATGAAGTACAACATCATATCGATTGGCGAGGTTCCGCCGGAACAGGTAAACCGGTCCCTGTCGATGGTAAACACGCTGCGCGACACATGCGTCTGGGGAAAGGCGTCCATCAATGAAGCAATGTTCTCCCAGTGAACACTGCATCGATAGCCGTCCAGCAGACCAGCCGTCGCCAGTGCGTAACTGCCGGTACAGACCGATCCCAAACAGGCACCAGACTGGCCAAGTGACCTGAGCCACTTGAGAACATTGTCTGTCAGGTGGACCTCAATTCGCGATCCACCACAGACGACGATCACGTCCAGGGCCCGAATCGCATTAACGTTATCAATTCGGTAATCGGCATTGACGGATAATCCGTCACTGGCAACGATTGATTTGCCCGTTTCCGAAATGATCTTCCATGAAAAATGTTGTCGACGGATGATTCGGTTTGCCATGCGCAGCGGCTCGATCGCCGACGCCATCGAGATCATTGTGAAATTGTCGACCAGAAAAAACCCGAACCGCGTAGGGTGTTTTTCCCTTGTGTCCTCTGTCATAGGCAAACGCTTGCATATCCGTGAACGGAAGTATGAATTGGACGATGCCGTAACTCAACGGCGTCGATGGGTGGTTCCCGGCGGCGCGAGCGGATTCAGACCGCGTTTGTCAGCCACTTGATTAGATAATCTGAAAAACTTCGGCGGACGACGAGTATGAACTCATCATCGTCACCGGTCAGCCCGATCAGTACACTGGCTTTGGCCAGCCCGCTCTGTGCACACAGGCCGCGAGAGAACACCTTTGCATGGAGGTCAAGTGTGCAGCCTTTTGCAAGCAATTCACGTACCCGACTGCCCCTGAGTGTGATTGAAATCTGTCCACCGCTGACGTCATTGAGTGCGAAATGCCTTCTCTGCAATGCCGACTCGAGGGCACCAGCTATCTCGGATACGGCGTCCGCAGGAAGCAGGATCAGCCACTCGTCGGGACCGAGCCAGAAAATTGTGATATAGCCTTCGGCCATGGTGTTGGGTTCTACCGGCAAAGCAAGCCCTAGCACCTGTTCGGCAGCCTTGAGAAATTCCGTGTCCTCTGGATCGCCGCGCAGATTGAGGTGCCCGAGATCGTCCCTGATAGTCAGTGCGACACGCTTGCCTTCCGGCCACGCACCGATGCGTGACTCGAGGCCATGCCGTTTTTCGAGACCTTCAGTCATTCTGTCTCTCGTTTTTCGGGTCGTAGAACACGGGCGAAACGATTCGCGCTGGTATTGGTTCATTGCCCGATGACCAGGCATAGACGATCTCATTTCGCCGTGACCGGCCGCTTTCTGCGAGCGCAAGCGCGATCGGGTAGCCCAGGCACGCGCTCATGTAGCTGGACGAGACATGTCCGCACATGGGTACCGGTTCAGGCGCAGAAAGGTCGTTGACGAGTTGCGCGCCTTCGGGGATGACTGTGGTGCTGTCTTCGGCCAATAGACCGACGAGTTGTTTGCGGTTTTCTCGAAGACTGTCTGGTCGTGACAGTGATCGTTTGCCGAGGAAGTCCTTGTTTTTCGACAGCATCCAGTTCATGCCGAGGTCGACCGGTGTCACCGATCCGTCCGTGTCCTGTCCGACGATGACGAAACCCTTTTCCGCCCGCAGCACGTGCATCGTTTCCGTGCCATAGGGGGTAATGTCGAACGTCTGGCCAGCCACCATCAACGCATGCCACATAGCAAGTGCATAGTTGCTGTCGACATTAACTTCGAACGCGAGTTCTCCGGAAAAACTAACGCGGAAGAGTTGCACTGGGAGACCCGCCAGTTTGGCGGCACGAACGCGCATGAACGGAAAATGAGCTGAGTCAAGGTCGATGTCGCAGCCGACCTTCTGTAACAGTCGTCGGCTGTTAGGACCAGCCACCGCAATCGTTGAAAAACGGTCTGTCAGCGATGTCATGTAGACATCGAGTTCCGGCCACTCGGTTTGCTGCCATGACTCGAGCCACGACATCACGTTTGCGGCCCCACCAGTCGTCGTTGTCAGGTAGAAGCGATCGTCATCGATTCGGGCCATGACGCCATCGTCCATGACCATGCCGTCTTCGCCGAGCAAGATGCCATAGGCGCAGCGACCGTTCTCCATTTTTCCGACGTCGTGCGTATAAATGCGTTCGAGGAAGGTGACCGCATCCGGTCCGCACACGTCGATTTTGCCGAGCGTCGATGCGTCCATGATGCCGAGAGATCGGCGCGTCGCTTGGCACTCGCGTGCCACCGAGGCGTGCAGGTCTTCACCTCTCTTGGGGAAGTACCACGGACGGTGCCACTGACCAACATTCTCGAACTCGGCGCCGGCTGTCACGTGCCATTCGTGTATCGCCGTTTTTCGAACCGGGTCGTAGAGATCACCGACACTTTCGCCCGCGCAGACCCCGAAAGAAACGGGCGTGTAGGGGGGGCGGAAGGTTGTCGTTCCGACCTCGGGGATACTCGCACCCAGTGTTTCCGCCAGCACGGCCATGCCGTTGATATTGCCAAGCTTCCCCTGATCTGTCCCGAATCCGAGCGCTGTGTAGCGCTTGACGTGTTCAATATTGCGATAACCCTCGCGAAATGCCAGCCTGATGTCTGCGACACTAGTATCGTTCTGGAAGTCGACGAATTGCTTCGGGCAGCGGTCCGGGTTGCTGAGTGCTGGTACGCGCCACAGCGCCTGTAGCGGATTGGCTGATCGGGTGACGACCATGGGTAGTTCGACGTCCGCTGCCTTCAGACCGAGTGCATGGACAACTTCCCTGCCTGCACGGGCGCCATCGGCGAGGCAATCCGCCAGTGTCCATTTCCCGTTACAGGCACCGGCTGAGACGCTGTCCTGGGAAGTCTGGCCCGGAACGAAGCAATCGAGGCTGTCGTCCCAAGTGTTACGGCCCCCGGACTGTGAATGCAGATGAACGGCGGGGTTCCAGCCGCCGGACATGACGAGCAGATCGCAGGCGATGTCGATCGAATGGTTGACCGTCGATGCGGGGTTGCCATCCCATCGTGCAATCCTGACGCTCGTGACAGATCGTCGGCCAGCGACGTCCCAGACAACGTGGCTTTGGAGGATCGGTATACGGGCTTCTTCGACAACCCCTGCAACGTCACCGGCGCCTGCTTGCCGGCTGTCGACGATGGCAGCCACTGTAACCCCTGCCTCATGCAGGTCGATCGCCGCTTGATAGGCTGAATCGTTGTTCGTAAAGACGACTGCACATTTGCCCGGACGCACGGCATAGCGATTGACGTATTCGGAGACGGCGGCTGCCAGCATGACGCCAGGCCGGTCGTTGTTGCAGAAGACAAGTGGTCGCTCGATCGCGCCCTGGGCGAGCACAACCTGTTTCGCCCTGATGCGCCATTCGCGTTGCTGGCCCTGGTCGTCGAGTCGTTCTGCGATGGTCAGGAAGTTATGATCGTAGTAGCCGAACACCGTGCTTTTTGTAAGAAACGTGACGTCGTCGTACCCACGCAGTTCATCGACAATTTGTCCAACCCAGTCGATAGCCGGTCGGCCGTGGATGGATTCAGTGCTTCTGAGCAGGTAGCCACCGGGCTCGATGCCGTCGTCGGCAATGATGACGCGGGCGCCGGACCGTGCGGCAACCAGTGCACTGACTAGGCCGGCAGGTCCTGCACCTGCGACGAGGACATCGCAGTGTGCATTGGTGTGTTCGTATTGGTCGGGATCGGGCTTGTTTGGCGCCGTTCCGAATCCTGCGGACCCGCGAATCAGGTGTTCGTAGAGCTGCCACATCGACTGTGGGCGCATGAATGTCTTGTAGTAAAAGCCGGCACCAAAAACACGCGAGAACACGTCATTGATTGCGCCGATATCGAAACGAACACCGGGCCAGCCCTTCGTCGACCGGGCGACGAGTCCGCTTTTCAGCAGTACCTGGGTCGCCCGGCGATTTGGTGACGCATGCGCTTGGTCTCCAACCTGGAAAATGGCGTTAGGTTCTTCGGCACCCGAGCCAATGATGCCGCGCGGTCGGTGCAGCTTGAAGCTTCGGTTTACGAGCCTGACATCATTGGCAAGTAGCGCAGACGCCAGGGTATCCCCCTCATACCCGTCATAGAATTTCCCATTGAATCGAAACCGGATTGGTTTGGATCGGTCGATGCGTCCACCTTTTTCAAGTCGATTGGTCTGCATCGCAGGCTCAGTGGTTGTCCTTGCTCGCGAGCTGGTAGCTTTTTGCAATCCGGTAGGTGACGGTGTCGCGCTCGACGCCAAACCAGCGCCGGCAACCCTGCGCATGGTTCCAGAGTTCCCAATGCGCACCCTTCGGGTTGGTTCGGTTGAACAGGTAGTCAGCCCATTCCGCATCGGTGAGCTTTTCGGGTTCTTCGGGCCGCGTGATACCGGCTTCGCCGCCATAGCTGAATTCGGTCTCGGCTCGTTCGCCGCACCATGGACACTTGATCAGCAACATCAGTGTGCCACCGCCGCTGCACCATGTTCGTCAACCAGTGCGCCGGTTTCGAAGCGCTGCACGTTGAATGGCTCATTCAAAGGATGCGGGCAGTCCTGTGCAATCGTGTGGGCGAAGACCCAGCCGGAACCCGGCGTCGCTTTGAAACCGCCGGTGCCCCAGCCGCAATTGAAATAGAGGCCATTGACCTGCATCTTGCTGATGATTGGGCAGGCGTCGGGGCAGATGTCGACGATTCCACCCCACATCCTGAGCATACGCACGCGGCTGAATATTGGAAACAGCTCGAGGATGGCCTGCATGGCATGTTCGATCGTCGGAAAACTGCCGCGTTGCCCGTAACCGTTGTAAGCATCGATACCTGCGCCGATGACCAGTTCCCCCTTGTCCGACTGGCTGACGTAGCCGTGCACCGCGTTCGACATGACGACCGTATCGAGAACAGGCTTCAGCGGTTCGGAGACATAAGCCTGCAGAGGATGACTTTCGATAGGCAGGCGGAGGCCGGCCATCGATGCGACGACGCTCGCATTGCCTGCGACGACGACTCCGATTTTTTTTGTCTTGATCGGGCCGCGTGTTGTCTCGACACCAGTGACACCTCCGCCATCACGACTGATCCCCGTGACCTCGCATTGCTCGATGATGTCTACGCCGAGCTTGTCGGCGGCCCGGGCGAAACCCCAGGCCACGGCATCGTGCCGGGCAACGCCGGCGCGTGGCTGCAGTGAAGCGCCAAGTATCGGGTAACGTGCATCCGGTGATGTGTTGATATTCGGGATGGCCTTTTTGATTTGTGCTGCCGTGACGACTTCGGCGTCGATACCGTTCAGCCGGTTCGCATTGACGCGTCGTTCAATGTCGCGCATGTCCTGCAAGGTATGACCGAGGTTGTAGACGCCGCGCTGGCTGAACATGACGTTGTAGTTCAGGTCTTGGCTCAGGCCCTCCCACAACTGCATTGATTTTTCGTAAAGCAGGGACGTTTCCGTCCAGAGATAGTTCGAGCGAACGATCGTTGTGTTGCGTCCCGTATTACCGCCACCGATCCAGCCTTTTTCGAGTACCGCGACGTTCCTTACGCCGTGTTCTTTGGCCAGGTAGTAGGCTGTCGCAAGGCCATGGCCGCCGCCACCCACGATGATCGCATCGTACTCGCGCTTGGGTTCCGGTCTGCGCCAGGCCTCTTTCCAGCGCGTGTTATGGCTGAACGCGTTTCTGAGCAGATTGAAGGCGGAGTATTTCACGCGTCGCTATCTTCCCAGAGGTCGGGGTGATTCTGTTTGAATTGCGGCAGTCCGTCCGTGATCTCGTAATAGTCTGATGCATCGCTGGTGTAGATGTGTTCGCGGCTCGAAAGGCCGGTTGGCGCATCGATTGGACCAGCCATGACACCCATGTATTTTCCATGTGCGGGGGCCCAGAAAATGCTTGATCCACATATCTTGCAGAATCCCCGCTTCGCGGTCTTCGACGATTCGTACCAGGTTAGGCCTGCGTCCTCTGTCATGTTGAGGTCGTCGATATCCACGGCAGTCGCCGCGACGTAGTGCCCGCTGGTTTTACGGCATTGCTCGCAATGGCAATAGACGACCTTTGGAAGTGATCCGTTAATTTCGTACCGTACTGCGCCACACAGGCATCCGCCGTTTCTTTTAGCCATTTGCTCTGTTGACATCTCTGAGTCTCTCCTGGTTGGGATCGAACGGACTTTCGATCGTAACGGTCACAGGGTGGATTTTGCCGAGAATCTCAATTTCGAACGTCGTGCCTTCTTCGGCGAACTGTGGATCCACCATGCCGAGTGCCAGTGACTTGCCGAGTCTGAACCCGTATCCGCCGCCCGTGGCACGCCCGATCAGTTTGCCGTCCTTCGTCAATGCATTGTTGCCGAGAGCGTCGGCATCCTCGACGTCATGCACTTCCAGTGTGACGAGCACATTCTCATGTCCGCGTTCCTTCCAGGTGAGCAACGCATCCCGCCCGAGGAAGTCGCCCTTGTCTGGCTTGATGAAGCGATCCATAGCGGACTCGTAAGCTGAGTACTCAATCGAAAGTTCCGTGCCGACCATCCGGTAGGACTTCTCGAACCGCATCGAGTCCATTGCCCGAATACCAAACGGCTTGATCTTCAGGCTCTTACCGGCTGCAAACAGTGCATCGAAGATGTCGTTCTGGTGCTCGATCGGGTGATGCAGCTCCCAGCCGAGTTCGCCGACGTAGTTGACGCGCATTGCGTTGACGGGCGCCTCGCCCACGACGATGTCCTGCGCCGTCAGCCAGCGGAACGCCTCGTTGGACAGATCGGTTGTCGTTACGCGTTCGAGCAGCTGTCGGGCCTTCGGTCCGGCGAGAACGAGCACGCCGATCGCGCTTGTTAGGGGCGTGAATTGCACTGATCCGTCATTCGGCATGTGCTTTCTGATGTAGTCGTGATCGAGACGCTGCAGCGCGCCGGCAGAAACGAGGTAGAAGGAGCCGTCTGTTTCGCGCCGGATCGTGAATTCGGAATGAATGCCACCGTTTTGGTTCAGGGCATGTGCGAGGACGATACCGCCAGCCTTCGACGGCAGGTTGTTGGCAACGAAGCCATCGAGAAACGTTTCCGCGCCGAAACCTGATAAACGGCATTTCGCGAATGCAGTCATATCGAGCAGCCCGACGTTCTCGGTCGTGTTGGCTACTTCCCTGCGGATGGCCTCGAACCATTTCGAACGTCGGAACGACCAGTCGTCTTCCTGCGCCATGCCGTCTGGCGCGAAGAAATTGGGCCGTTCCCAGCCAAACTTCTGGCCGAAGACCGCGCCCCGGTCTTTCATCCGTTCGTAACAGGGAGCCGTCCGCAGCGGTCGGCAAGCCGGCCTTTCTTCATCGGGGTAATGGATGATAAAAACGTGCGAGTAGGCTTCCTCATTTTTCTTGATGAGATAGTTTTTTGTCGCGTAGTCGCCGAAGCGACGCGGCTCAACGCCTAGCATGTCGATCGTCGGTTCACCCTCGACGATCCATTCGGCTAGTTGCCAGCCAGCACCGCCGGCAGCAGTGATGCCGAAACTGTGACCTTCGCTGAGCCAGAAGTTGTCGAGATCCCATGCCGGGCCGATAATCGGATTGCCATCGGGGGTGTAGGCAATTGCGCCGTTATAGACTTGCTTGATACCGACTTCCGCAAATGCTGGTACGCGGTTCATGGCGGCTTCGATGTGTGGTGTCAGGCGCTCGATGTCTTCCTGGAACAATTCGTACTCGGCGCGTGGGTCCGGACCGTCGACATAACAGGCCGGCGCACCTTGTTCGTACGGTCCCAGGATGAATCCGCCGTTCTCCTCCCGAAGGTACCAAGAGCCGTCCGACTCTCGTAGTACCCCCATTTCGGGTTCGCCGGCTTCGCGGCGCTTCTGCAGTTCGGGGTGCGGTTCCGTAACGATGTACTGATGTTCGACGGGAATGACGGGGATATCCAAGCCAACCATCTTCCCAGTTTGGCGTGCATAGTTTCCGGTCGCGCTTATGATGTGTTCGCAGGTCATGACGCCCTTGTCGGTCGTCACCTGCCAGGCACCGGAGGATGCCTGCTCGATATCGAGTACCTGGGTGTTTCGGTATATCGTCGCACTTCTGGCACGTGCGCCTTTCGCGAGTGCCTGAGTCAGGTCCGCGGGCTGGATGTAACCGTCGTCCGGATGAAAGATGCCGCCGACCAGTTCGTCGATATTGCACATTGGCCAGAGTTTGAGGATGTCATTCGGCGTCAGGAACCGGACATCGATACCAATCGTCTTTGCTGTGGCTGCGTACTGGTAGTACTCATCCATACGATCGGCATTCATTGCGAGGCGCAGGTTACCTACCTGTGCGAAGCCAACCGGCTGACCCGTTTCTTCCTCGAGACTGCTGTACAGGTTTACTGAGTATTTGTGGATCTGCCCGACGCTGTAGCTCATGTTGAAGAGTGGCAGCAGGCCGGCAGCATGCCAGGTGGAACCGGATGTCAGCTCACCCTTCTCGAACAGGACGGCATCGTCTCCCCAACCCTTCTTCGCGAGATGATAGAGAGCGGCGACACCGACAACGCCGCCACCGATCACGCCAACTTTCGCATGCGATTTTATTCCGTTCGTTGTCATTTGATTGACTCTTTTTTATCCGTGCTGTGGCGGGCATCGTGCATTCTGCCGTTACCGAGCGCCCGACCCAATAGGTAGTGCCATTTTCTGAGCCTGTCAGAAAAAGGGCCGTGGTTCCTTCGCAAATAGTGCACGGACCTTCGGCTCGAAGTGTTCGAGCGGCAGGGTGTCGTAATCGGGATCGAAGGAGGGCTGGTCCCACTTAGCGCAGAAATCGACGCAAGCCTGATAATGCTCATGATCCTTGTATTTTTCACGTGCGTTACGGTTCTGGCCAATAAAATGAAACCAGTAGTAGCCCTGAAAAAGACCATGGTGCTTGACGATCCAGTGGTTTTTTTCACTGACGTAGGGCGCAAGCAGCGCTGCAGCCACTTCCGAATGATTGGCAGGCCCGAGCAGGTCGCCAATATCGTGCAGGAGTGCACAGACTATTGTTTCATCGTCAGCACCGTCCCGTTCCGCACGGGTTGCAGACTGCAGACAGTGTTCCAGCCTTGTAACGTGATAAGGCGAATCGATGTCCAGCTGACGCAGCCAGTCGAGTATCCGGTCGGCAAACTCGCCGGTCTTACCTTCCCCGTCGGCCATGAGGAGGTCGTAATCTGTCTGGGTGCCATGCTCCATGGACGTAAAGCTGACCTTATCTGTCATGTATCTTCCAGATCGTTTGTTCATTGAGCGCCTGAATCGTTCTCAGGTGAGAGCGACATAAGGCGTAGTCGAAGAGAAAGCGGCGTTCATACGAATCATACATGAGCATCTAGAGGGGATTTCAACATCGTGTCGTGCCAGCCGAGGGCAATTCAGTAGTCCTGGTCGGGGAATTCGGACTTTCGCTTGTTGATAAAATCAATCAATGCTTCATCGATCGCGGGATCGAGCGCTGGCGGTTCGTAGTCGTCAAGCATCTGTTTCCAGATTCGATTGGCCCGCTGTGCAGCGTCCTGAGAGCCCTCGATTTCCCACTGCTCGAAGCTATTGTTGTCGGCTGTGTTCGAACGGTAGAACGCCGTCTCGAAATTCGCCTGTGTGTGCGTGGCACCGAGGAAGTGTGAGCCTGGCCCGACTTCACGCAGAGCGTCCATTGCCTGACCGTTATCGCTCATATCAACGCCTTCTAGCAGCTTCGCAATCATGTTGGCCTGGTCTGCGTCCATGATGAATTTCTCGTAACCCATCGCAAGGCCACCCTCGAGCCAGCCTGCCGTGTGCAGCATGAAATTGACGCCGGCCAGTGCCGAGGTCTGCAGAGTGTTGGCGGATTCGTACGCGGCCTGCGCATCAGCGATTTTCGAGGCGCACAACCCACCGCCGCTGCGGAAAGGCAGCCCGAGCCTTCGCGCGAGCTGGGCGGCCGCGTAGACAATCAGGCTCGGTTCGGGCGTGCCGAAAGTCGGTGCGCCGGATTGCATCGAGACAGCGGCCGCAAACGTACCGAAGATGACGGGTGCGCCGGGCCGAACCAGTTGCACATATGCAATACCGGCCAGCGCCTCGGCGAGAATCTGTATCACCGTGCCGGCAACGGTCACCGGAGACATCGCGCCGGCCAGCAAGAACGGCGAAATCAGCGTTGCCTGGTTGTGCCGTGCATAGACTGTTGCGGCGCCAAGCATCGTTGCATCGAAGGTCATCGGCGAGTTGGCGTTGATCAGGCTCGTCATCACCGTATTTTCTTCGACAAAATCGTCACCGAACACGATTTTGGCCATCGCCACGGAATCTTCTGCCCGTTCCGGGTGCGTGACCGATCCCATGAAGGGTTTGTCGCTGTACTTGATATGGCTGTACACCATGTCGAAGTGTCGCTTGTTGACCGGTATGTCGACCGGTTCGCAGACCGTGCCACCCGAGTGATGCAACCCCGGACTCATGTAGGCCAGTTTGATGAAGTTTTGAAAGTCTCCGAGCGTTGCGTACCGTCGGCCGTCGTCGAGATCGCGAACGAATGGCGATCCGTAAGCCGGAACCAGCACGGTGCGGTCACCGCCAATGACCACATTTCTGTCGGGGTTTCTGGCATGCTGAATGTATTCTGATGGTGCTGACGCGCGGATAATTGAACGGCACATGCCGCGGGGGAAGCGGACCCGCTCACCGTCGATATTCGCCCCGGCATTACGCAACAATTCAAGCGCTTCGGGGAAATCCCGGAATTCGATACCGATTTCTTCAAGCACCGTTTCGGCGTTGTACTCTATGGTTTCGAGTGCCTCGTCGTTCAGCACCTCGAAATAGGGGATTTTCCGATCAATAAAGGGCGACATGGCGACAGGTGTCCGCTGCCTGGCCGCGCGTTTGGCCTCGCGCCCTGCACTTCGACCCCTTCTTTTTGGCCTGCTGCTCAATGAAATTCCCCCGTACAGTTGGTATCCGAATCCCGTACTGATTTTGCTCGACTTCCAGTCAGTTCGAAAGATTAGTCGACCGTCAGTGATTGAGTCTGAGCGATATCTTGCGGGGCTGCATAGTCGCAAACGACACCGGTCTGGCCCAGAGCGACATGAACAATTGGCTGGTATTCCCCGTATCACGACAATGGTTGAGCCAGATAGTGGAGAGGTGTTTCAAAAAGTTACATAATAGGGGTGCCTGTGTCGCTATGAGATAATTTACTGTCGCAGGCAGACTATTGATGTGATGCTCATTCCGGTAGGTTATGACCATCGGAAAAGCTGAGAATTGGTGCGTACTCTAGAGTGCCACCACGACCGCACCTGTCCTTAAGAATTTGGGGGAAAGCATGTACCAGAGAGACAAAGTCAGCCAAGCTGTCATTTTAGCGTTGTCAGCCGGTACGCTGGGAACCGCGGCACAGGCTCAGGAAGAACGCCGCCAGATTGAAGAGATAACGGTAACGGCGACGAAGGTCGAGGAGACACTGCAGGAAGTGCCGATTGCGGTGACTGCGCTGACGGGCGAAGCGGTTGAAGAGCTCGGCATTGCCAACTTTTCTGATTACGTCCTCCAATTGCCGGCTGTTACCGCGGGTGGCAGCGGACCTGGCCAGAATACGATCTATATTCGCGGCATTGCATCCACGACGCCAAACCTGACAACTGCCGGCGTTGCCGGACTCACGCCGAACGTTGCGTTTTACTTGGATGAGCAGCCGCTCGCGCAACCCGGACGAAATCTCGACGTGTACGCAGCCGATCTGCAGCGCATCGAGGTATTGTCGGGTCCGCAGGGTACGTTGTTCGGATCCAATTCGCAGGCAGGTAACGTACGCCTGATCACTAACAAACCCGACTTTGATTCTTTCTATGGCAACGTCAGGGTCGGTGCCCATTCGATCACCGACGGTGGATCCGGCGGTAATCTCGAACTCATGTTGAATGTTCCGTTCAGTGATTCGTTCGCAGTACGCGGTGTGTTCTATAACGACCAGCGCGCCGGCTGGATTGACAATGTTGCCGGCGTTCGCGACGCGAGCCAGGGTGCGCGGTTCCGCGCCGAGGGCACGGTGCGTGCCAATGGCGCTCCAGTCGCTGCCGCTCGTGCCGGGTTCCAGGCGGGAGCTGACCTGAGTGGAGTTACTTTCCTGCAAGCCAACAACAGCGCCTTGGTTGGTAGTGACATCAACGAGACGAGCTATTCCGGTGGCCGTGTGAGTTTACGTTGGGACGTCTCCGACAACCTGAGACTCGATCTGCAGCACACCCAGCAGGACCTTGAATCGGATGGCGTATTCTTCTCGGATCCGAACGTTGGCGATCTGGAGGTTCAGCGTTTTTCGCCGGACAGGATAGAGGATAGTTTTGGCAACACGGCCTGGACTGCGACCCTTGCTGTGGGAGAGCTCGAGCTGATTTACACCGGCGCGTTCACGGATCGAGACACGGATCAGATCGTGGACTACACCGACTACCTGTTCGTTGGCCAGTATCTGCCCTACTACATCTGTGACTACTACGTCACCTACACGACTTGGAGTCCGACCGGCCAGCCAGATGGCACCTGCCAAGCGCCGAACCTGTTCGTCGACAGCCAGAATGATCTTGAGACCATTACGCACGAGTTCAGGATTTCGACGGATCAGTCAAAACGCATGCGGTTGACGGCCGGCGCTTTCTACCAAGACATGGAGCTGAAAGAAGTCAATGACTTCACCTATCCCGGGTCGCTGCTCGCGACTTCCTGGGCTAACGACGGCGCAGGTGGTCGCGTCCTCGGCTTTGGCCCCAATTATCCGCTGACCAATACGGCGGTAACCGGAATGGTCGGCAGTGCGGCGCCAGGCTATTTCTCGGATCCCGGTCCGTTTCCGCGCGATGTCATCTTCCGAAACGATATCCTGAGGACGGATGACCAAACCGGCGTATTCGGCGAGCTGACCTATGATTTCACCGACCAGTTTTCGGTTACGGTCGGCGCTCGTTGGTACGATATCGAGGTTGATCTTGAAGGCAGCGCAAACAGTTCGTTCTACAACTTCGGCCAGTCGACGGATGCCCAGGCATTTGGCACGAACATTTCGGCGCAATTCGCGCCGGGTAATTCCGTGGGCGCACCGGATAAGGCGGCGACGGATGGAACGATCTTCAAGGTGACCGCTGCCTACCGTCCGAGCGAAGACCAGATGTGGTATGGCACTATCTCTGAAGGCTTCCGGGCAGGGCTTCTGAATCGACCTGGCGGAAAAACGAATCCGGCCGGCACGTTCACGGTGCCCTTTGAGCTCGATACCGACAACGTAACCAACTTTGAACTCGGTACGAAATCGACGTTAGCCGATGGTACTCTTCGAATAAACGCAGCTGCGTTCTTCGTTGATGTCGAAAATCTGCAGACCACAATTTTCGATACGAGCATCACGAACCTGTTCTTCTCGGACAATGCGGCAAATGCCGAAATTACAGGCTTCGAAGGTGATTTCATCTGGTTGCCGGACTTTTCGGATGGCCTGACTGTATCGGGCGCTTTCTCAATGCTAAATACCGAGATCACCGAAGTGATGACGCCGACCAACGACCTTCGTGCGGGCGATGAGCTGGCATTTGCGCCTGGCTTCCAGGGCGTATTGCGGGCCCGTTACGAGTGGGATTGGGGCACCTCTGGGATGGTCGCACACGTCATGCCGAGTATTTCTTGGTCCTCGGAATCGTACAGCGACGTGATTACCATCAATCGTGATCGAATTGACAGCTGGTCCATGCTTAATGTCAGCGCCGGGGTTAGTGCGGAAACCTGGAATGTCGAACTTTTCGTCCATAACCTGACGGATGAACGTGCCGAGGTTTCACGCAACTTCGTTTTCGATCGCACGACGGTGACTTACGCACAGCCGCTTACGATTGGTGTTCGGGCAGGCTTCGGTTTCTAAACGAAGTCCGATCGGCGTATCATCTGTCATGTCGCGCCCCCGATGAGGGGGCGTGACTCGTTATAGGGCAGAGAATTGCAGGCAGCGCAATCGTCATCCGACCTGGCGGCTATCCAGGCAAAAATCGTCAATAAACAGTTTGACGAGGCGATCGCTGATATCGAATCTGTGCTGCTGCACGATGCCGGCAACGTTGACGCGCTTTACATGCAGGCGGTCTGCAACCGTTATCTCCGTAACTTCACCAGTGCGCTCGACATACTTGACCGATTGAAGCGATTAGCGCCTGACCATAGCCGTGCACACCAGGAAGAAGGGCATACGCACAGGGATGCAGGCCACCCCAAAGAGGCGCTACGTGCTTACGCGAGAGCTTGTGCATTGAATCCGGCCCTCGAGGCGAGTTGGCGGGGTCAGCTTCATATACTCCAGAACAGAGGCAATGATCATCGTGCAGTATGGGCGCAGGCACAGCTCGAACGCCTGCAGTCAATTCCCAAACCACTAATTGGTGTGATGGATCTGATTGCCCAGGGCCGTCTGCTGAAGGCAGAGGACATTTGCCGGCAATTTCTTCAGAAGGTGCCGCATCACGTCGAAGGCATGCGTCTGCTGGCAGATATCGGCAAACGCCTCGGTGTCCTCGACGACGCGGAGTTCCTGCTCGAAAATGCGGTAAAGATTGCGCCGGACGACATTCAGCTCCGGATCGACTATATCCACGTACTGCGGAAGCGCCAGAAATTCAAGGCGGCGCTCGGGCAGGCTAAGTTGTTGTTCGAACAGTCACCGGACAATCCGCAGTTCCAGTCGCTGTATGCGATAGAGAGCATGCAGACGGGTGATTTTGAAGGCGCCGTCCAAGCCTTCGACGGCGTGCTTGAGAAAATTCCTGGCGACCCGATCACCCTGACGTCGAAGGGTCATGCGCTGAAAACATCTGGTAACTACGATGGCTCGGTCGAATGCTATCGCGCAGCGATCAGGAGCCATCCGGGTTACGGTGAGGCTTGGTACTCGCTGGCAAACCTTAAGGTTTACAAGTTCAGCGACGATGAGATCGCGGCAATGCTCGCTAGGGAGCACGACAGTAACCTGTCACACCTCGATCGTGTCAATTTGTTCTTCGCTCTCGGAAAAGCGCACGAGGACCGCGACGAGTATGAAAAGGCGTTTCGCTACTATGAGAACGGAAACCAGTTGAAGAAGGCCCAAAGTCGCTATGATGCAGACATGATGACCGAAGACCTGCGTGCGCAGGCGACGGTCTGCACAGCTGGTTTCTTTGATCAACGTGCCGACTGGGGGCACCTCGCGCCGGATCCGGTCTTCATTGTGGGATTGCCGAGGGCCGGCTCGACGTTGCTGGAGCAGATCCTGTCATCGCATTCGAAAGTGGATGGCACCCTCGAGCTACCGAACATCCTGTCGTTGTCTCAACGACTGCGTCGGCGCGGACGCGAAAGCGATACGGGCGGCTATCCTCATGTTCTGGTCGACATCGATAGGGATGAATTCAATCAGTTCGGCGAAGAGTTCATTCGTGATACGCAAATCCATCGGTTAGGCGCACCCTTCTTTATTGACAAAATGCCAAACAACTTCCGTCACATTGGACTTATCAGGCTGATCCTGCCTAATGCGAAGATCATCGACGCTCGCAGGCATCCAATAGCCTGCTGCTTCTCGGGGTTTAAGCAGTTGTTTGCCGAGGGCCAGGAGTTCACGTACAACATTGCAGATGCCGGGCAGTACTACCGTGACTATGTCGAACTCATGGATCACTGGGATCGGGTGTTGCCGGAGTTTGTTCTTCAGGTTCATCATGAAGACGTCGTGGTTGACTTGGAGAAGGAGGTCCGCCGCATGCTCGATTTCTGCGGATTGCCGTTCGAGGATGCCTGTCTCGAATTTCACAAAACCGAACGATCAGTGCGAACGCCGAGTTCTGAGCAAGTTCGGCAACCGATATACACGTCGGGATTGCAGCAATGGCAGCATTTCGATCGCTGGCTCGGTCCATTGAAAGAAGCGCTGGGTCCCGACGTGCGGGCACAATATGACATCGGCTGAACAATGCGCAATTGTCGCCATTATGGAAACCAACATCGAATGACGGGGGCGATGTGAACAATCGGGAATCGGACATCGGGCACGAGGTAGGTGAGCACAATATCCAGGTGATGGGCCTGGACATTCATAACCCCGTTTTCATCGTATCCGCGATTCTTGCCGTCACGGTGGTTGTCGGGACGTTGTTGTTTCTCGACCAGGCGGCCGTGTTTTTTGCCGACATCCGTGCCTGGATTACTGTGACCTTCGACTGGTTCTTCCTTTATTCTGCGAATCTTTTCATCGTTTACTGCCTGATTGTCGCAGGGTCGAAGCTGGGCCGGGTGCGGCTCGGCGGAGAGGATGCACGGCCGAGGTATAGCTATCCGGGCTGGTTGGCTATGTTATTTGCGGCCGGCGTCGGGATTGGGTTGATGTTTTTCGGCGTGCTGGAGCCGGTGACGCACACGCTCAATACGCCGCTGGGCTTGGATCCCGCTGCAACGGATACGGCCAGAGCGGCAGGGATGTCCGCTGCCATCTTCCACTGGGGGCTGCATGCCTGGGCGATCTATGCGGTCGTCGGGCTGTCGCTTGCATTTTTCTGTTTCAATCGCGGCATGCCGTTGACGCTGCGTTCCGCGCTCTACCCGCTGTTTGGAAAAAGAGTATGGGGACCGATAGGCCATGTCGTCGACGTTGTCGGCGTGCTGGCGACACTCTTTGGGCTTGCCGTTTCCCTGGGGTTCGGATCGGAGCAGATAGTGGGTGGTCTGAACTACCTCTTCGGTGTTCCGATGGGCGACGCGAGCAAGGTTACCGTGATTATTGCCATTATTGGCATCGCACTAGTCTCCGTTGTTGCGGGACTGGACAAGGGTGTCAAGCGGCTCAGCGAAATCAACATGGGACTGGCAGGTGCACTCTGGCTCTTCGTCCTCATCGCGGGTCCGACACTGATCATCATTGCGACGATTTTCAATTCCTTCGTCGATTATCTGTCGTTCCTGCCGGCTTTGAGCGGCTGGACCGGACGTGAGGACACGGCCTTTCTCCATGGCTGGACCGTGTTCTACTGGGCCTGGTGGATTTCCTGGTCGCCGTTCGTCGGCATGTTCATCGCTCGGGTCAGCTACGGACGTACCGTTCGCGAATTTGTGACCTGGGTGCTGATCATCCCGACCGTTATCGGGGTGCTCTGGATGTCCGTCTTCGGTGGAACCGCGCTGGACCAGCTTTTCACTGATGGCTATAGGGGTGTGGCAGACTCGGTGCCCGAGCTCGCGCTGTTCAAGATGCTCGAGGGCCTGCCATTCACCGATATCGTATCCACGATCAGCGTGTTCCTGATCGCCATTTTCTTCATCACGTCGGCCGACTCGGGTTCGCTGGTCATGGACATGATTACGGCCGGTGGCAAGATGGATTCACCCGTCGCACAGCGCGTATTCTGGTGTGTCCTGGCCGGTATGGTCGCCATGGCGCTAATGCTTGGTGGCGGGATGGCATCACTGCAGTCCATGACGATCTCGATCAGCCTGCCATTTAGCCTCGTTTTATTGCTGATGTGCGTCGGACTGTTCCGGGGGCTCCACGAAGAAGCGTAGCCTTGTCTCAGGTGCTTTCTTTTGCAGGGTGCGGAATTTTTTCTTCGGAGATATGCGACCCAGTCATCGCCGTGTCTGATAGACCTTTCCTGTTAGACGGATAGCGACGCGATCAGGAGGGCCGCAAAGGGCCGACAACTGGGGCGAGTGTGTTCTTCTTGACGTCAGTGGGTTGGTGTCAGTTCCTGGGCAGGCAGTTGACCCGGTCGTCACTCAGCAGACTCACGACGTCGGTTTCCGGAAGTCGGTAACCGAACAGCACTTCCGTTCGGGCTTCGATGCTCGCGAGCAATGCATTTCCGAGCCGCAGTCCTTCGAGGCCGCGCTCGCGGCTGTAATCGGTGAGATAGCGTGTCGCCAGGTTGTCCTGACCGGCGCTGAACAGAACTTTAGCCGTGTCGACGAGAGCCTGTTGCTCGTCTATCAGCCGGTTTTCGAACGCGGTCAGTGCTTCATTGACCTCCGGTAAGAACTTCTCCGGGTGATCGCAGGTGTAATACATGAGGCGTTTGAAGGTGCGTCCTGCAAACTCAGTTGCTTCCTGGATTTGCCAGTCCCTCGTGACAAAGGTTCTCGCTTCGCCCTTCGTCAGGTAACGGTGCTTGCCGAATTGCGGTGCGATCCGTTCAACACCGATTCGGTACGGGATGAAAGGCGCCGTCACCGATCCGGTCGGCGCGATCCACAACAGGTTCATCTCGGGCCGGCCATTATCCCGAAGCTGTGC
Organism: uncultured Woeseia sp.; assembly: GCA_964633055.1. Classification (GTDB taxonomy): domain Bacteria; phylum Pseudomonadota; class Gammaproteobacteria; order Steroidobacterales; family Woeseiaceae; genus SZUA-117. Next base: position 30,559 of record CAZWEW010000009.1, read on the forward strand.
GACCTGCCCGTAACCGGTGGAGTCCATCGAAATGCGTGGGTCGCGGACGGCGTCCATCATCGCGCGGAGGTCTATCGGTGCCGCTTGGTGGAGCTCCTTTTCCATCGCGCTGCGCGGATAGCGCTCCTGGTCCACACCATAGACCCTGGTTGCATTGAAGGGCTCCCCGCTGTCCGGGTCATACCAGCCCTGTTTGACAGCGAAACTCACAAAATTTTTCGAGCCGATAAAGTCTTCGTTATCCTTGAAATCGGCCGGGATTTCGTGGATGTAGCCAGGGTAGGACATGCGAACCTCATCGGGCCCCAGGCGTTCGGCGATCCACAACCCCTGTCCGCCAGCATAGTTGATGAACACCCAGCCCTCATTCTCGTCGGCGAACATGTGGGAGTTACCGCCATAGGTCGAATAACCGTGTTTGTCGATCAGCCTGCCCAGGATTTCGACCGCCTCGCGTGCGGTTCTGGCGCGCTCCATCGCGATCCGTGAGAGGTCGCTGTATTGCGGGCCGGTTTGGGGATTGGGCGTCATCGTTACGAGTTCTTCGCGGGATGGTGACCAGACGTCCCGTCCGGCCACGTTGTTCTCATTAAGGCCACCATTGGTCAGTGGCGAGGGAAAGCCGGCATACTCGGAGTAGTTCATCGTAAGGTAACGGAACGTGCGACTTGCCTGGAGAATCTCGGTAAGTTCGCCGGGCATGAAAGCCTCGTCCGTTGCCCCGACGGCAATCATCGCATCGTCGGAATGTTCACCGCCCGGTACGATCTCCAGCCAATGACTGGACACCTCGTCACCCGATCCGCCGATTAAAACACTGCCGTCAGCGGTCAGGTTCTTGCCGACGTAGATGGCGTAACTGGACCACGCGTTTAGCGAATAAAGTAACGCACTACTGGTAAAAAGGCGCCGGATCAAGGCGCTGTGGAGAATCATTGGAAACCCCTCGTTGATCCCGGCACCCTCGCGCCGATCCGGGTGGATG
>CAZWEW010000010.1:0-4909 GCA_964633055.1 uncultured Woeseia sp.
ATCCATGAAGTCACCTGGTGTTCGTCACGGTAGCTCGGCGTTCGCTGCTCGGGCGAATCCTGGGTCCGCAGTTATCCGCTGATTCGTTATCGTTCTCCACCCTTCGGGCCGTAGAAGATCACCCATGCGCTGAAGTCGGTGCTGAAATCCTCAAACCGGTGAATGGCACCTGCGGGCACAAAAAGGGCCTCACCTGGCTCGAAGGACGTCCGATCATCGCCGCACACGAAAATTCCCGACCCAGACTGCACGATGTATATCTCGTCCTGATCATGCGGTTGCTGTGGATCAGTGCCGTCCGGTTGGTAATAGCCAAGTTCCATCGTGCCGTGTTCCAGCAGAACGCCGTATGCTCCGTCGTCCGATTTGGCAACGTGTTGCAGGGCTTTTTCCACGGTGTATCGGTCAGCCACCTCGGTCAACCTCTTATGTCAGTGCATCTCTGAAGCGCCCGCCAATACCGGCGAGTCGATCCAGCGGTTCATTTGAAAAAACCAGCCGCACGTAATTTTCGCAATGGCCGCCGCCCCAGTTGATCATCGGCGTGGCGGCGATCCTGCCTTTCTGGAGCAACCTGTCGGATGCTGTCGGGCCGTCAAACCCCAGCGGGGATACGTCGACGAGCAGCGACCAGCCGCCATGTGGCGGGATGACACAGAAATCGGCTAGTTCGGTAAGGATGAGGTCGCGCCGCGCCTGCAACGCCTGCGCACTCTCCGCCACACCGTCATCCGGGTCCCGAATCGCAGTCGCAACGGCGCTCATTGCAATACCTGTCTGACAGACGACATTGGTAATGCTGACCCTCGCCACATCCGCAACAATGGCGGACGGGCCAACCACCCAGCCAACCCGCCAGCCGATCATTCGATATTCCTTGGAGGCGGAACCGACCGTAATCACCCGGTCTCGCATGCCGTCGAGCGATGCCGGGTGGATGACACTTCGGCCGTCGAACAGAATACGTTCCATTGCACTGTCGTTAATCAGCCAGCAGTTTGCGTCGATGCAGAATTGTGCGAGAGCCTGCCAGTCGCTTGTTGAAAAGACAGCGCCTGTTGGCATCGATGGGCTCATCAGCAATGCAGCCGCGATCCGTCCTCGGTTAATCGCCTTCAGCGCATCGACATCGAGTTGCCAGCCCTCGGCGGTCGGGGTCAGCGGCACAAATCGGGGAATGCCGCCTGCGAGGCGAACGCGGTTGATCAGGCCGACGTAAGTAGGATCGGTCATAAGCACTTCGTCGCCCGGTTCGAGACACGCGAGCAGGACGTTGAGAATGCCGGAGAGGCCACCTGCGCTGATGACAGAATCGGTTTTCCATTCGTATGTATTGCCTGACTGTCTGGCGACGAGGTCCGTTGCGGCCTGGCGCACTGAATCGAGGCCGAGGAAAGGCAGATAGCTGTTTGCGTTGTCATCAGAAATTGCGTGTTTCGTGAACTCGATAGCCGATTCCGGGGGGAGAATATTCGTATCTAGGTTTTCGAGACGCAGGACATCAGGGTCGGCAAGGCTGTCCGCTAGGTCGCCCATCTGCTCAACGCCAATTTTCGTAATATGTTCCAGCCGTGATACCGACATGCCGATCCTCCTGGTTAGCCCGATACTTTACCCAACCGATTGCCGGGCCAGGAAATCCGGATTGTAAGATTCCGAGCGATCGAGGCTGGCGGTGTTACTCAATCCAGCCGAGTTCCCGCATCGCCCAGGGGGCGTTCCAGATCTTGGTCATCTCGGCAACCTTGTCGTTATCACTCATCTTCAGACTGTAAACGTAGTGAGAGTTTGTCGACTTGTTGGTCGGTGGCACCGGTCCGCCTTCGCCGGTGTGGGTTCCGTGGTAGGTAGCGAAGAACAAGGCTGTTCTATGTTCCTCATCGTAGCTGGCTGCGTTTAACGTGTATGTGGCACCGGCCGCTGTTACCGTGCCGAATCCCTGCATCCAGTTGCAGTAATCTTCCACGGTTCTAATGTCGATCAGTGGTTCGGACTGGGCGATCAGTGGTGCCGCTTCCTCGACGTAGTCTTTGCAGGCCTCCCAGCCAAGTGCCGTTTCACAGGCCTCAAAAAACTTTTGTGCATTCTCAAAAGCAGACATCGCAAGTCCTCCTGATTTTTTATTTTGACGGAAAGTAAATTTAGTATAGGAAATTAGCCGTACATTAGCTTTCAATTCGGCGATAATTCTCTCATTCTAAACTTGGACCGGAGCAGAAATGACCAAAGCAACCGCACGGCATATTCTTGTTGATACTGAAGAACAGTGTCAGTCGCTGAAAGACGAAATCGACGGGGGCGCGGACTTCGCGGATCTTGCGGGCAAGCATTCGTCCTGCCCGTCGGGTCAGCGTGGCGGTGAGCTCGGTGAATTCGGCCCGGGAATGATGGTCAGAGAATTCGACGAAGTCGTGTTCAGTGCCGATGTCAACACCGTACAGGGACCGGTGAAGACCCAGTTCGGTTATCACTTGCTGGAGGTGACCAGCCGAACCGACTGAAATGCACTGACAGGCGGGGAACCCACTTTTTGCAAATCAGGCGATATCGTGCGCGCTGAGATCCTCGTCTGCCAGGTTATGCAGCCTGACGGGCAATTCCCTGATCCGTTTGCCGGTTGCGTTGAAGATTCCATTGACCAGAGCTGGAGCAATTGCCGGCGTGCCGGGTTCACCGCCGCCGCCCACGCGCTCGCCGCTGTTGATGATCACCGTTTCAATGTCAGGTGACTCGTCCATGCGCAGCATCGGGTAGTCATGGAAATTGCTCTGCGCCACCGCACCCCGTCGAATCGAGATGTCACTGTACAAGGCCGCTGTCAGGCCGTAGATAATGCCGCTTTCCATTTGAGCCCGTATGCCGTCCGGGTGCATAGCGAAACCTGCGTCGACCGCACAGAACGCTTTGCGCGGGATTGTCCGGCCATCCTTGATTTCGACCTCGACGACCTGCGCGACGATCGTGCCGAAAGACTTGTGAATGGCGATGCCGCGACCCTGGTTCTCCGGGAGCGGCTGGTCCCACTTCGACAGGTCTGCTGCAGCATCGAGCACGTCACGGAATCGCGGCGCATTGCTCAGGAGGTCTCGACGATACTCATAGGCATCCCTGCCTGCCGCGAACGCGAGTTCATCGATAAATGACTCGGTAAAAAACGCGTGCAGAGAATGGTCCACACTGCGCCAGAACCCCCACGGAACATGCGTATCGGATTCGGCATAGTGGATGTACTGATTCTCGATGTCGTAGGGAATCCAGGGCGCCTCGATCGGGTCGTGCTTTTCCACGTACTGGTTGATCCACGCAGTTGGGGTGCCCGTCTCGTCGAGTGCAGCCCGAAAGCGGCTGATGCTCGCCTGGCGGTAGTGGTCGTGGCGCATGTCCTCCTCTCTGGACCAGATGAGTTGCACCGGGTATGCGACTTCCGCCGCGATAGTTGCTGCCTGGATCGTGTAGTCGGGAAATGCACGGCGACCGAATCCACCGCCGAGGTATGCGTTGTAGAGATGGACATTCTCGATATCCATATCGAGCGCATCCGCGACTTCGGCCGCGAATCCGAGCGGATTCTGCGTGCCCGTCCAGACTTCGCAGATTCCGTCATGCACCCAGGCCGTGCAGTTCATGGGTTCCATCGGCGCATGTGACAGGTAAGGAACACGGTATTCGGCTTCGACCACGGAATGCGCGTCCGCCATCGCAGCCGTCGCGTCGCCCGCCTCGAAATCCGTGATCTCTTCGCCATTGGCAGTTGCCGTATCCATGTCCGCGACGAACTGGTTGAAAATATCACTCTGTTCCGTCGATTCATGACCGGTTTCCGTCCATAGAATCGGCAGCTGGTCGAGTGCCTGTTTGGCTTGCCAGTAACCGTCTGCAACGACCGCAACGGCGTCACCAAGATTAACGACATTGCGCAATCCCGGTATGTCCTCGATTGCCGATTCATCATAGTCGGCAACCTGCCCACCGAACACCGGTGAAGCCTTGACGGTCGCATACTTCAGGCCTGGCGGCCTGGCATCTATTCCGAAAGCCGCGGTGCCGTCGACCTTCGCCGGGATGTCGATTCGCGGCAGATCCATGCCCATAATTGTGAATTCGTCGATCGATTTGAGGCGCGGTTTCTCCGGCATCGGCAGCTCGGCTGCTGCGTGGGCGAAGTCTGCATACGGCGCCTGTCGCCCGCTGTCGACATGCGAAATCTCACTGTCGCGCGCGACAAGCTCACTGACGGGCACATCCCATTGGCTGGCTGCTGCTTGCAGCAGTACGGCGCGTGTTGCTGCACCGGCCACGCGCATTCCAACCTGGCCGGTCGTCGGAACCGACGTGCTGCCACCGGTGATCTGCAGGTTCATGGCTTTAGTTGCAGTGAGAAAGAAACCGTCAACCGTATCGACCAGCCAGGAAGGAAAATCGATGTTACCTGCGGCGAATCCTTTTGCGAGCGCATAGTTTGCGTATTCCTTGTGCGCGGGGGCCTCGATGACCTCAACCTGATTGAAGTCCGCATCCAGCTCGTCCGCCAGCATCATGGCCAGCGTGTGATGAACGCCTTGTCCCATGTCTGCGTGCGGCACTATGGCGGTTACCGTGTTGTCCGGTGCAATCTTGAGCCATACGTCGAACAGTATTTCATCCTCTCCCGCAACGAGATTGGCGACTTTGCTTGACCGGTTGCCCGGACGGATCGCGATGCCGAAAACGACGATGCCGCTTGCAAGGACGCCGGCGGAGATGAATGCTCTTCGTGTCCACTTACCCATTAGACTGGCTCCTCGTCAGCACCGGCGCCCATCGCCAGGGCTGCCCGCTTGATGCCGCGACGAATGCGCGGGTAGGTGCCACACCGACAGATATCTCCGCTCATCGCGGTGTCTATATCCGCGTCCGTGGGTGATGGTTT
>CAZWEW010000010.1:4919-11465 GCA_964633055.1 uncultured Woeseia sp.
GCACTGAGGTACCTGCTCATCGATCCACGCCTGTTGTACGGGATGAAGTGCACCATCGCCGGGTGTGACACCTTCAATTGTTCGCACGGACTTGCCATCGGCGACCTGCAGGGGTGTCACACAGGATCGAATCGGTGCGCCGTCGATATGCACGGTGCACGCACCGCACTGGGAGATGCCGCAGCCGAACTTCGTGCCAGTCAGGTTGGCTTGTTCGCGAATGACCCAGAGCAGGGGCGTTGACGGATCGACGTCGAATTCGCGGGTTTCGCCATTGATGGTCAGGATGATCATGAGCCGTCGCTCTTGTTAAGAGGGCAACCGATGCTGATTGCCGGGTTGATTGGGCCGGTGATTTTACACTCGACGAGCGAAGAAGGCATGGTAACCGTCGCGTCCGTCAAAATATGGCTAGAATGTGCGGCAGGTGATCCAGGGAAATGCCGCCTTGCCAAAAAGACTGATGCGAAACCTGCAAGGGTTGCTGACGTTAACAGCCTGTACCGTCAACACGGTGATTTGGGCCACGCCGCTGTTCCTGCTTGCTCTCGTCAAACTGGTGCTGCCGCTCAAATCGGGTAGAACCGCCATCACCCGTTGGCTAATGGTGTTGGGCGAGGCATGGGTTGGTACGAATTCACGCATCTTTTCACTCGGAAACTCGACGACCTGGGATGTTCGAGGTTTTGCCGGCCTGTCGCGGGACAAATGGTACCTGCTGATGGCAAATCACCAGACTTGGGTCGACATCGTGGCCCTGCAAACCATATTCAACCGGCGAATACCGTTCCTCAAGTTCTTCATCAAACAGGAACTGGTCTGGTTCCCGTTTCTGGGCGTGGCCTGGTGGGCCCTGGACATGCCGTTTATGACGCGCTACACAAAGTCCTATCTTGAAGCTCACCCGGAAAAGAAGGGTAAAGATCTTGAGGCAACGAGACGGGCGTGTCGAAAGTTTCGTGACACGCCGACAACTGTCATCAACTTCGTCGAAGGAACGCGGTTCACGGAAGAGAAGCGGGTGTCCAGGGGTTCCCCGTACAGTCACTTGCTGAAGCCTCGTGCAGGAGGGGTCGCGCTCGCCATTTCATCGCTGGGTGATCGCTTCGACACGGTACTTGATGTGACGGTGGCTTACCCGGGTGGGCCTATTTCGTTCTGGGATCTCATGTGTGGTGATTTCAGTCATATCGTCATCGATATTCGCAAACGACCTGTCGATGCCTGGTTGCGTGATGGCGACTATGAGAATGAACGGGTGTATCGTGCGGCGTTTCACCGCTGGCTTTCCGAAATCTGGCGGGATAAGGACGATCGGATTGCGCGTATTCTGTCAGGCACAGAGGCATAGCTTGTTTGCTAGAATTTATCGATGTCCGGGAGTTGCCACTACGATACGGTTGCGTTCGACGTTCGCGACAACGCGACAATATTGTTCTTTGCGCGCACCCACGGTCAGGGCGATATCGATGACTATGTACTCTTCATGCGGACAATCAGTGACGAATTCGATGCCCCTATCTTTATCGAAGTCAACGAATGCCAGCTATCCGGTACCGATCTCATTCGTGAGGTGACGATGTCCGAGGGTATGCTGAGGATCCGTTTTCGCGAGCCCGTCGGCGAATTTGGTGGTGAATCGGAGTTCGTCCTGACTTTCGACAGCACGGATGAGAATCGTTTGTCGGTCGAGACGGGCGCTTTCAGGGTGCTGGGCGACAAGTTATCCGGGGGTCATGCATGAATTCGATGCAGGTGTGTCCCCCTGCATTGCGGGCATTGTGACCGGGGTCTGCCGCCCGATAAGGAAATTACGATGTTTGGCGTGATCGAAAACACCTGCTGTCAGACTTGGGCTGAAGATGTGAGCTCGTGGCGCGGCGCCCTATTGCGGTCAAAATACCCTGCTTCGATAGAGTGGGTCTAGTGTGGCTGAACCGGCCTACAGCATTTATCTCGTCCGTTGTTGCGACGGCAGCCTGTATACCGGTATTGCGACAGATGTCGCCCGGCGGTTGAAAGAGCACGAAGCATCGTCGCGCGGGGCAAAGTTCCTGCGCGGCAAGGGACCGCTGACGCTGGTCTATACACGCGAGATCGGGGATCGGAGTGCCGCGACGAAAGTGGAGAACGCGATCAAGCGTTTACCGCGCCATCAGAAACAGGATGAGGCTACCTTGTCCGCCCGAATCGCCTCGGTCCTGTCCGACATCGCAGCCGTTAATAAAGGATAATAGGCTTGCCGAATGGTGGAAGTTCGACAGCGACCTGGCCATCGTTCCCTGCCAGCAGATCGTCGATCCACTCGGCTGTTTGTACCACGTCATCAAACATGTCGGGCAGTAGCCTTACGTCGCCGAACGGTGCGGTGTAGTCGTCATGGTGCACTGTGATGACGCGCGCGGCGCCTGTCGCAGTTACGGTCTCGTTCCAGTACTCCGCGACATACTCTTTGCCAAGTGCGGCCAGGCCGCCGATGCCCAGCATCACCACGTCGATGGTTTCACCGGTGAGTTTGCCGGGTACAATACCCGCACTCCCCTGCACGAGGGTCGTTCCTCGCGGGTGATCGATGATGATCGACCAGGCAACGCCGGTACGGTATTCGGAGATGCTGGCCGGTTGAACTAATGGCTCATCAATGATGCCTGGAAAGTACTCTTCATTCCCATCGGCGATGGGCGCGTGTACGGATGTGAGCATGCGAATGGAGAATTCGCCGAATTGCCTGGTCTCGTCATCCGCCAAGATCTGGTATTGCCGTTCCGGTACATTGTTGCCTCTAGCGATATTCGCGGTCGATTCAGATCCCAAAATGACCGCGCTCGACCGGTTTGCGACATGGCCAACATCCATCGCGTGGTCAAAATGAGAGTGTACCGGTACGATTACCGCCAGTCGGTTCATTCCGAAGGCGGACATTGCATAGTTGATCGTGGCAATGTCGGATTTGACTTGCCGGAACGGCAACATCTGCGCCGGATTAAGCCTCGTGAATGTGCCGTCGATCAGTACCTGAGTTATACCGTCGTCGAACAGCATGGTTGTAGTGCCAAGCCAAGTCACCGTGACAGCTTCACCGGGCTCGGTTGCGACGACCGATTCCGGCCACCGGATCGAATCGAACGATCCGCGAACTTGCCACATAAGCCAGATCAGCAGACCGACAAGTATCGCGATGCTCAACACGATCAGCGTCAGAATTCGAATCTGCGGGACAATCCGCTTCAGGGCATCAGGCGCCATCGCGATTTACTGTGGTTCCCTCATTATCGGCTATTGTCCTGTCACGGAGGGTAGGCGAGAAAGTAGCCGCCCACGCGTGTGACTCTGACGTTAATTTCATAGGCTTGGCTGAGGTGTTCGCTAGTCAATACGTCATCCTTGTGGCCATCGGCGACGATTGTCCCCTGACGTAAAAGGATGACCCTGTCGATATCCGGAGGTATCTCATTCAACAGGTGTGTAACGAGCACGATATTACGTCCGTCCGCGACAAGTGTGCGAATCCGGTCGAGATAGTCGAAGCTAGCACTGATATCGAGTCCGGCGGTCGGTTCGTCGAGGATCAGTGTGTGCGGATCATGCACGAGTGCACGGGCGAGCAGGCAACGGCGCTGTTGGCCTGTCGACATCCTGGAGAGCGGTGTTCGTTGCAGCGTGTCGACACCCAGTTCGATCATTATCGACCGGGCGCGATCTTTCTGGTCCGTCGTGATTCGTGACGCGAGTGAACCATGGATGCCGATGCTCGAGAGGAATCCCGACAGCACGACGTGCAGTCCGGTGGTCGTCGGTCGGTAGCGGGTCTGAAGGTCGTGAGATACGACGCCAATATGTGTCCTCAGGTCCCATACGTTCCACTTCTCGCTCCCCAGTATTCGAACCCAAGAATCGTCCCCGTGAACCGGGTAGAGCTCTCGCGTGATTACCTTCAGCAGCGTCGTCTTTCCCGAGCCATTAGGTCCGAGAATCACGGCTGGTTCGCGTTGCTCGATACGAAGTGTCAGATCCTCAAATACTCTCGTATTACCACGATAGATCGTAGCGTTACGGATATCTATTAGCGGTTCGTTGCCCATTTCGTCAGTTAGGAACCGGTGCGAGGCCAAACGTAAAACAGCATCCAGTCGATGACGCCGATGGTCTCCAAGATGTTAATTAGTTGTGACAGGTTACTCATCTTTTCGCCTTTATTCATGCCACTTGGGTTCGCCATTTGCCACGTCGAAAAACCATTACACCCAAAACGGTCAGTGCCGATTCTGACAGTACTATCGCGGTGAAGACACCATTTGGTCCCATGCCGACGGATGTTGCCATCCAGTATGCCAGGGGAATCTGCATCACCCAGAAGGCAACGAAGTTGAGCAACGACGGTGTGCGAGTGTCCCCTGCCCCGTTGAGTGCCTGGATGACGATCATTCCGACGGCATACATCGGGTAACCGACGCTGAGAATACGCAGACAATTGATGCCATATCGCCGGATCTCCGGATCGGACGTGAACAGTGCGATGATCCAGGGCGCAAGTATGAAAAAGATGAGTCCTAGAACAGTCATGAAAGCTGTGTTGTAGCGGGATGCCACCCACACAGCCCTTTCGGCACGGTCGGGTTGCTGGGCACCGAGATTCTGTCCGACCAGCGTGGCCGCAGCGTTGCCCAGCCCCCACGCTGGCAGGAACACGAACTCCATCAAGCGAATAGCAATCGTGTAGGCCGCGATGGGTGCACTCCCGTACATGGCGACAACCCGAATGATGGCGATCCAGCTAGATGTTGCAATGAAGAATTGTGCGATGCCACCGAGAGAAATCCTGATCATTCGCGCGAGCAGCGACGGCACAATTGCTAGATTGCGAACGTTGAACTGCAAGCGTCCGCGGCCACCGAACAAATACCACAGCAGGTAAAGGACACCAATACTCCGCCCGATGGTCGTCGCGACCGCGGCGCCTGTTACACCCAGTTCCGGGAAAGGACCGAGGCCGAAAATCAGACACGGATCGAGCAGGATGTTGAGGCCGTTCGCAAGCATCAGGGATCGCAGTGCGACAGGTGCGTCGCCCGCGCCGCGAAATCCTGCGTTTAGGAGGAATAGGAACAGGATGCTCGCATTCCCACCGAGCAACACGGCCGTAAATCCTTTGCCCTCAGCGATTACCGCTTCATCCGCGCCCATCATCCACAACAGGTCTGCTGCATAGATGACGCCCAAGGTGCCGATGACCATCGAAATCGCCAAGCCGACCCAGATTGCCTGCCCCAGAACGTAAGCTGCGGAGGAAGAATCTCTGGAGCCGATACGGCGTGAAATCATGGCCGTAACACCCATTCCCAGGCCAATGGCCAGCGCGTAGAGGACGGTAATCAATGCCTCAGTTAGGCCAACCGCGGCGATCGCGTTGGTACCAAGACGCGAAACGAACGCAATGTCCACGACAGCAAAGATAGCTTCCATCGCCATCTCCAGCATCATGGGGATGGCAAGTAGCCCTAGGGCGCGATTGACCGGTTCCGCGGTGAAATCGGATTCGTTGTCGCTAAGTGCCTCACGGACGAATAGCCTGGTCCGTTCCCATTGACTTTGATTGTCGGTGATTTTTTCGTAAGTCATTATCTGGTTCTTTGCGTGCTACCAACGAGATGGCGTTTCCACACGCACGGCAATGCTCCGGGGAAAGCCAGCCCGGACATTCGGGGCATCGGAATGTGTTGGCTAGCGAGTCAGCGGTGTCGCAGCGTTGCGGTCAATTCGAGTTTCGGGAGCGCTTAGTCTGGTTGCGCCGTATGCTCTTGCTCCCAGTCGACAATCAAGGCACGGTTGTCCTGTAGCCACGGATGAAAATCCTGCCGGAAGAACTTTAGCCAGGCGCCGAAGACGCGACGCAGTACACCGGGCTTTATCAACAGGTATTTCAGCCCTGTGTACCATTCGCGAATGCTCCAGAGCTTGCCTTCATACTGCAACTGGATGCAGAGATTTCTGATCGTGTCCTTGAAGAAGAAAAACGTGTTCAGCAATAAAGCCCGCCGACGCTCGGATACCGTGCCGCCCACTGCGAGAAAAACGTCGAATGCCACTGCCTTGTGTTCGGTTTCCTCGACGCCGTGCCAGCGCCATAACTCGGCAATATTGGGATCGGCGCCTTCTAGTACATCGTCATGCGTCAGCATGTCATGCGCCATGACCGCAGTGAGGTGCTCGTTCGCGACGGTTCCGGCAAGAAGCATGCGCGCGGGCAGCTCGCGGTATGCCCATGCAATGCGCTCGCGCAACGCCTTTTCGAAACGTGTCAGGCTGTAACCCCGCAATTCGCACAGTACTTCGTTGTATTTCTGATGGTGCACGCGGTGCGTGGATTCCTGGGCACGGAATGCAGCGACCTCCGCCTTTAGCCGTGGGTCGTCGATTTCGTCCTCAAAGTGAACTGTCGAGCAAAGTTAGTGTGCTGTGTGCTGTGTGCTGCGCTGTGCTGTGTGTGTAGCCTCTGTTTAAGTGTTTGTTTGTCCTCGGGGGGATTGGCAGAGCACACCGCTGAAC
>CAZWEW010000010.1:11475-29742 GCA_964633055.1 uncultured Woeseia sp.
CAACAATGACATAGCATTGAACCAAGCAGTGACGAATGCGCTATTGCTGTGCCAGGGGGTGGCCAACGAAGTTTCGATATCGAAGGATTTTCGTCGCGGGCCGAACTCGAGATCTTCCGGGCTATAGCTTTGGGGCAGAACTGGCATAGGCTGATATTACCTTCTTTAGTGCGTCATACAGATAGTTCGTTACACCTATTTTCGAGCGGGCACCGGGCACTGACCATCCAGTCAGCCGCTCTGCGACCCTGCATTTTGAGACCGTTTTTGACGTCGCATGAAGATTTTTCAACGCACTGCTAGCGGCTGGAATGACCGGCTGGCGACCCGTCACGTTCACAGTACAGCAGCACGTTCAGTACGGCTGACGCATAGGTCATCTCGCTGCGTTCTTCATCGGCACAGGTCAACGCTGCCTGCGCCGAGAGCACTGACGGGATGATCACGGACTCGGACTGCGTTTCCTGGTTTCCTCCCTCGTGGCGTGTGCAGAAATCTTCGACCGCAACTGGCGCAATCTGGGCGGCAGGCACATCGATTGAAACTTCCACGCGCGAACGAGAGGCCAAGTCGTCCGAGTCCAGGCCCAGATGCACTCGTGTATCGGCGACACTCAGGCTGACCGATTGTGGAGGCATTCGCTCGGGACAACCCATCGTTAGCGCAAAGTCGTAGCGAAGTCCGGGCAGCCGTATGAAATTTCTGCCCTCGGCTCTTGTCGACACGGAAACGTTCGGCGTTTGGGCGGTGACAACCAGGTCGCCGGCGATCGCGGAAAACGTGATGACCAGCAGGGACCACGAGTAGATGATTCGACGTAATGCTTTCATTGTTACAAGGCTACGATATGCTTCTGAAAATACAAGTGACTGGCTCTCAGCCGGGATGTCGGGCAGTGCAGGGTGCCATGAATCCCTTGAGCATTACCTACAAGATTACGTGCCGCATCGCGGTCGCCATCGCCGGCGCTAAGTGCGGGAACGATTCACAAGTCTTGAGTCGCAAAAAGAACAGGAGCCGGAGAAACCCAATTGGGTTCCAACTTGACGGGCCGCTCCGATACGGAGCGGTCTCCGGCTCCCCAGGTTGACGGCATAGAAACGGGGATCTTGCCGTCGGGCTTTGGTGGCCCATTTTTCGCCAATCACTGTGGCCGCCCGTCAGGGGAGGACGGTTACGACCCGAGATCGGCGTTTTCATTTCCGGCCGATTATTGGCGAACAGAAACCTTGAGTGATGTGGGTCCCAGCAATCGAATGTCAAGATCGAGCTGAGTCTCTTCGCGCAGATTCACAGCGGCATCTTTCACCGCTGTCTCGTTCGCCTCGCGGGCCTGCTCGCGGCTTGTCACTCGCGTATCTTCGGTGTCCTCGTTGTTGTTGTTTGCCCAGCCGGAGGACGCGAGCAGGATGCTGCCCAGTGCCAGGACCGGGATCCATCGTGTGTTTTTCGTCATTATCGTATCCTTGAAGATGTGCAAGGCGGTGCCAAACAACCGCAGTATGTGATAATTTAAAATTCTCTTATTGCAATTGCCGTGCCAACTTAATAATATCTATTAATTCAATAAGTTATTATCATTTAAGAAATTACGAAATATCGTTAATTACGAAAAATCGTAATGAAAATTACGAGTTTTCGTTGTAATATAAATGCATGTCGACCCTTGAAGATTATCGCTGGCTGTTTCGTCGTGCTCCGGTTATGGCAACGTCGATCGGCAATGACGGGAGATACCTCGATGTGAACGACGCGCTACTGGATCGGCTGGGATACGAGCGCGACGACATGATTGGTGCGCGCCCCGAGTCGTTCGTGTCGCCGGACAGTGCAGAGCGCATTACTAACGAGTTTCTTCCGACGTTGCGGCGAACTGGTCGGCTCGAAAACAAACCGATCACTTTCATTGCGCGCGATGGGGAGCGCGTAGCATGTCGCACCAATTCTTTGGTCGAACGCAGTCAAAAAACGGAGTTCTTCCGCACGATCGCTATCTATACAGAGACGTCGGACGAGGCGCGCGCCGATTGGAATTACCGCGAGCTCTACCGGTCGACGCCGGCGATGCTCCATACCGTCGATTCCCGTGGTTGCGTGGTGGCGGTGACCGATCACTGGTTGCAGAAGATGGAGTTTTCCCGGGACGAAGTGGTCGGCCGGCCGATTGTCGATTTTTGCAGTGAGTCGGACCGTCGAAAATTCGATGCGGGTCAGCTCAGGGATCCAATCAGTCAGAGTTCGTTTACGAACGAACCTCGACAGATGGTTACGCGCAGCGGGAAGGCGCTTGATCTTCTGATGTCATCGATTCCGGAACGCGACGTCACGGGAGAGGTGCTCCGGATGCTCGTCGCATCAAAGGATGTCACCGAACGAAATCGTGCCGAGCGGGAATTGCGTGACGCGCTGGCCGAAAATGCCACTCTTCGTAAGGAACTCGAGCGTGAGCGGGACTACCTGCGCGAAGAGGTCAACGTCGCGATGAACTTCGGCCGGATTATCGGGAGAAGCGCCACACTTCGCCAGATGCTCGCCCAAGTCGAAGCCGTCGCGAGGACGTCCGCCAACGTCTTGGTCCATGGTGAATCCGGCGTCGGCAAGGAGTTGGTAGCGCGCGCTATCCACACACAGAGTGATCGTTCTGAGGCGCCACTCGTCAAAGTAAACTGCGCATCGATCCCCAAGGAATTGTTCGAAAGCGAATTCTTCGGTCATGTGAAAGGTGCGTTTACGGGTGCGTATCGGGACCGGGTGGGACGATTTCAGCTGGCCGATGGCGGTACGATCTTCCTGGACGAGGTGGGGGAAATTCCGCTTGAGTTGCAAGGTAAGCTCCTGCGCGTGTTGCAGGAGACTGAGTTCGAGCGTGTTGGCGATGACCGCACCCGCACAGTCGATGTCAGGGTGATCGCGGCCACGAACCGGAATCTCGAGGAACTCGTGCTGGCTGGCGAGTTTCGCGAAGATCTTTTCTACCGACTGAGCGTTTTCCCGATTGAAGTCCCGCCGCTTCGTCGCCGACGCGAGGACCTCGTCCCCCTGGCGCAGCATTTTCTCGAGCAGTCCGTTGCGGAGTTCGGGCGGGAATCACAGCGATTGACGCGTGCGCAGGTGGATGACATTGAGGCATATGGCTGGCCCGGCAATGTGCGTGAGCTTAAGAACGTCATCGAGCGTGCAGTAATACTGTCAACAGGAAATACGTTGCGGCTAGATCTGTCACTACCGGACCAGCGACGTAGCGCAGGGTTATCTGGCCATCCGACGCCCGAACACGACCGGGTACTTACCGAAAAACAAATGCGCGAGCTGCAGAAACAGAACATTGTTTCGGCGCTTAAAAAAACCGGCTGGCGCGTTTCGGGGAAAAACGGTGCGGCAGAGTTGCTCGGCGTCAAGCCAACGACGCTCGCGGATAGGATAAAATCTTTCGGTATTCGACGCCCATGACAGAGCTGGAATAGGTATCAGGTTATGAAAACCTACATCATTCTGGCGACTTTCATCGTGTTGTTTCCCGGGGTGCTGCCTGCGCAAGACGCGTTGCCGCCTTCGGTCAAGAATGCGCTCTCGTACCGAAAGGTGCCTGACAATGCCCTGAGTATTTTTGTCGAAGATCTCGCGAGCGGTGAGGTCGTTCTGGCCTGGAATGACGACACACCACGGAATCCTGCATCGGTCGAGAAGATGGTCACGACACTGATCGCGCTCGACATCCTCGGGCCGACCTATCGCTGGAAAACCGAGGTCAGTGCGGTTGGCGTTGTCAGTCGTGGTACGTTGGCGGGCGATCTGCTGATCAAGGGCTACGGCGATCCCTACCTAGTCACTGAGCGTTTCTGGCAGATGCTTCGTCGCGTTCGGCAACTGGGCATCGAGAACATCGACGGTAACCTGTTGCTTGATGACAGTTATTTCGACGTCGGAAATTATGATCCTGCTGCGTTCGATCGTGAACCACTCCGAGCCTACAACGTGCCACCGAATGCGCTGCTCACGAATTTCAAGGTCATTCGATACTACTTCGTGCCGGAGCCCGCTATGTCGCGGGTCCGGGTGACGCTGGAGCCGCCGCTCGAGAATCTCGAGATTGTCAACCAGTTGACGACGACGAATGGTGCCTGCCGTGGCTATCAGAGAGGCATAGCTATCATCCCGAATGAGGATTACAGCAGGATAACGCTGAGCGGTCGCTTTCCCAGCGGCTGCGAAATCTACGCCTTAGATCGCACCGCACTCAGCCACAATGAATTTACTTATGGGGTATTCAAATCACTTTGGGAGGAGTCCGGTGGCGGGTTCTCCGGTGCTTGGCAAAATGTGATTGCCGAGGATGTGCTTCTCGATGAATCGCATGAGCCCTTGCTCATATTCAAATCATTGCCATTGTCGGAAGTCATAGCAAAGGTCAACAAGTACAGTAACAACGTTATGGCCAAGCAGCTCCTGTATACACTGGCGGCTGAGGAGTACGGTCCCACCGGTACCGAATCTAAAGGGCTTCAGGTTGTTCGGGAGTGGCTTGCCGAACATGGCATGGGTTCTGAGGAATTGAGGATAGATAACGGAGCCGGCCTGTCCCGCGATTCACGAATGACCGCAAGGCATCTGGCCGATGTGTTGCGCTATGCCTATGAAAGTCCTTTCATGCCGGAATACCTGGCATCGTTATCTTTGTCAGGTCTCGACGGCACCCTGTCAGGACGATTTCGGAACAGTGCCTTGACAGGGCAAGCTCATATGAAAACCGGTTCTCTGGACCATGTCAGTGCGGTTGCCGGGTTTTTCCAATCGAGAAGCGGCAAGCGATTCATCGTAGTGACGATGTTGAACCACACTGACGTTCATCGGGGCCCCGGCAAGGAAGTGCAGGAAATGTTGCTGCGTTGGTTGTACGAGCGCTAATCTGTCAAAGACTTTGCAACACTGAGATACTTTTTCAGCCTTCATGACGGTCTACTATAGTAAACTGCCCTTTGCAGGAGCGATGGCCGCTTACGCGCTCGCAGCGCTCCCGTGAGGAGCGATATGCGAAGGGCACTCTCAATGCTGTTGACGATGTTGGTGCTGCAGGCGCCGGCCCATGCGCAATTCGAGGTCGGCTATGTCACCGACAATCTGAGGTTGGGATTGCACCAGTCTTCCGATACCAGCGACCGCCCCTTCCTCACACTCGAAAGCGGCCAGTCGATGGAAATCATTTCGAGAGACCGGAACTACGCGAACGTACGTCTGCCGGATGGCGTTGAGGGATACGTAAAAGTCGCCTTCCTCGTTTTTGAAAAGCCGGCCATATTGATCGTGGCCGAGATCGAGGCTGAAAAAGAAGCACTGCGAAAAAAACTCGAAGACACGAAAGTGTCATTTGCGGCTCCGGCACCGACTATCTTGTCGCTCGAATCGTTGTTGGCGGAAAGTCAGACTGCCATGGAAAGTAGTGCGAACCGGGTTGCCGAGTTGAACGCAGAGGTTGCCGGTTTTCGTAGTCGGCAGGACCAGTTCAAGTACAGCATGCCGATCACCTGGGTCGGTGGCGCCATGTTTGTCTGCCTGTTGGCAGGATTTCTCGGTGGTCTTTGGTGGGTCGACAGAGCCAGTCGCAGGCGACACGGCGGTATCCGTATCTACTGAAAGGGCAGCAAGTGGCGCGAGCTCGAATTAAGGCCCCTTCCAATGCATACGTTCCGTGAACCAGTAGACTTGTATCGATGACCGATGGGGGAAACGATAACCTGCGCCGCAAGGCAGAATCACTGCCAGAGGCGCTAAAGGCCCCCGTTAGCCGCTGGCTGGACAGGCTGGACGACGCGGATTACCGTTTGCCCGCCGAACTCTCGGGGAATGAGTTTGTATTATCGACCCTGGTTTCGCTCATCGCCTGCAGCGAATTCGCAGCGGCACATCTCCTTCGCGATTGGTACTGGTTTTGCGGCGCCCTTCAGGACGGCAAAGTCGAACGAGCGACCCTATCCACGGAAACAGATGTCGTTGACGACCTTGCGATTCCAGCAGCCTTGCGACGCCGCCGCAATCGGGGGCTGGTTCGGATTCTCTGGAGAAATACACTAGTAGATGACGTCTGGGAAACACTCGGGGAGTTATCGGCGCTAGCTGATGAGCTAATCGCAGAGGCGTTTGTTAGGTCCGAGAAATCTCTTGCCCCACGTTTTGGGTATCCAAAAGACAAGGATGGCCGGAGGATACCCATGGTCGTTCTTGCGATGGGTAAACTCGGTGGTCTCGAACTCAATTTTTCTTCCGACGTCGACCTGATATTTCTCTATGCCGGAAACGGCGAGACGGATGGGAATATGACGTTGTCTGCGCACGAGTACTTCATTCGCCTGTCTCAGCAAATCGTGCGGCTGCTGGATGATGTCACCGAAGAAGGTTTTGTTTATCGCGTCGACACCCGCCTACGGCCTTTTGGCAACAGCGGACCACCCGTCACCAGTTTTTCCGCCCTCGAAAACTACCTTTTGCGGCACGGGCGGGAATGGGAGAGATATGCTTACGTGAAGGCCCGCGCCGTTGGATCTGTATCTGAAGGTCGGGCAGCGGCTGAACTCCATTCCGACATCATCGAGCCCTTCGTCTACAGGCAGTACCTCGACTATGGCGTCTTCGAATCACTTCGTGACATGAAGAAGCTCATCGAATCGGAAGTCAGGAAACGGGAGCTCGCTGGCAACATCAAGTTGGGACCAGGGGGTATCCGCGAAATCGAATTTATCGTGCAGTCACTGCAGCTCGTACGCGGCGGGGCTGACCGGACGCTTCGTTGTCGGGATCTGCGCGGTGCACTTCAAGGTCTGGGCCACGACCGGGCGCTTGGCCACGGGGTACAGCAATCGCTTGCTGAGGCATACGTGTTCCTGAGGCGCTTTGAGAACGCATTGCAGGCGATTCGGGACCAGCAGACGCACGATGTTCCATCCGACCCCGTCGACCAGGCCCGGCTCGCACTTGCGCTAAGTTATGATGACTGGCAATCGCTCGCGACCGATTTGCAGCGCCATCGTGACGAGGTGTCGTCAGGTTTCGATCAAGTCGCATTCCGAGGCAACGATGAGGAGCCGGCGGACGATTTTGCCGCTCAGTTTGCCTCCTACTGGCGGTCGTCGACGACAGTTGCCCAATGGGAGGCGTGGCTGGCGCAGGAGGGATTTCGCGACGCAGCGAGGCTTGCTGTTTCTGTTTCTGCGTTTGCGGGCAGCACCGCATTGCGACAGGTCGACGTGACGGGGCAACGACGACTCGAAAGGTTTATTCGGATCTTTCTCGGCGTATTGCGTTCCCGGTCGGGTCGAGGCTTTGTGGTTGAACGCGTTCTTGCCGTCATTTCGCAGGTGTCCCGACGAAGCGCCTATGTGGCTCTTCTGAACGAAAATCCACTGGTGCTCGAGCGCCTGATCGACCTCTGTGAGCAGAGTGACTACCTTGCAGGCGAAATCGAAAAGTACCCGGCCCTGCTTGACGAGTTGCTCGATCCGCGACTCTTCACAGAGCAGATTTCTGCGGCGGGGCTCGAGGCAGATCTTGACGACACCCTCCGTCAGCTCAACGACCGGGACAGTGAAGGGACGATTGAGTCTCTCGCACGGTTTCAGCGGACATCGATGTTTAGGATTGCAGTTGCAGATGTCAGTGGTACGTTGCCGATCATGAAAGTTAGCGACTGTCTGACAGTGCTCGCCGAGCTCGTTCTGAGAGCCGCGCTGAGTGTCGCTTGGCGGGATCTTGTAGAAAAACACGGAGAACCTTATTGCGATATCGATGGGCGGCGTCGCAAGGCCGGTTTTGGGGTTGTCGCTTATGGCAAGCTGGGTGGTATGGAGCTCTCCTATGGATCCGATCTGGATCTCGTTTTTCTGCACGATTCGGTGGGTGCGAAGCAAGAAACCGACAGTCAACGGCCTATCGACAATCGTGTGTTCTTTGGACGGCTTGTCCGGCGCCTTGTTCACTTCCTGACCACGCAGACGAGCTCCGGGGCACTTTACGAGGTGGATACTCGGCTGAGACCGAGCGGTCGAGACGGGCTTTTGGTCGTCAGTGTATCTGGGTTTGAAAGGTATCAGGAAGACAACGCATGGACGTGGGAACATCAGGCGCTATTGCGCAGTCGAGCGGTTGCCGGCAGTTCGTCGATAGCACGGGCGTTTGACTGTATTCGATCGGCTACGCTGCAAGACCGGGTGTGCCGCGAAAAATTACTTGAGGACGTGCTGTCCATGCGCTCAAAGATGCGTGAAAACCTCGACAGCAGCAGTACGGGGCGATTCGATCTGAAGCAAGGTGAAGGCGGAATCGGCGACATAGAATTCCTGGTTCAATATCTCGTACTGAAAAACGCTGATCACGAGCCTGCGCTGGTCTATTACTCCGATAACATTAGACAGCTGGGCGCGCTTGAGGCGACGGCACTGTTACCCGCCGATGACGTCATCAAACTCCAGGATATTTACCGGCGTTTTCGGCTGCGGTCTCATCGGCTGGCACTCGACGGCGAAGTGGCAGAAGTGGACAGTAGTGAGTTTGAATGGGAGCGCGCGTTCGTTCGCGACATCTGGAAGCAGGAGATGCGCTAAGGTCTTTTCAGGGCTTATGCAGGTTGCTAAACGGATTGTGCCAGAGAGAGAACGCGTTGCTATAATTCGTGCCCGCCCGTCAACGAAATAAAGGTACGAACGTGTCAGTCAAAGCCGGCACTGTGGATCAGGACCTGATCCCGGCCAATGCACAACATAAATACGAGGTTGGGTCGAACGACCTGCCGCTGTCCTGCCCTATGCCGGGCATGTACCTCTGGAACTCTCATCCCAAGGTCTATCTACCGATCGAGGAAGTCGGTGAGGCGAAGTGCCCTTACTGCGGGGCCGACTATGTTCTGACGAAAGTGCCCGATTAGAGACTTCAAATATTCTCCCGGTAACATTCATTATTAGCGTTTAAAAGGTGCGATCACCGCGTATCTTTCACGAAATAAACAAAAATCTAGTTTTGGGAAAACTTTTTAAGCGTTTTTCTTTCCGAAAAGTAGAAAAATTGCCCCTTATGCGTCGAAATGAGCCGAAAATCTGAAAAATAGACCATTCAACCCTTGGGGGATTGAAAGTGTGAATCGGCCGGTGTGGTTTGGTTCTCCGAAACTCGTTACGCCTGAACCAGATCACATTCAATAAAAGCTATAAAGTTCGTCGAAAAATCGGGATTCGACGCTAAATGTCAAATATCTGGTCTATTTTGGTATTGACGTCCCCCAACCGGATGAGATCCATTGCCCGGGGGTCACGAACCCGCTGGCCCCAGCGTAACTGGCCGGGTGTTTTTCCAAGAAATTGTTCTACCGCATCCGGGTAAAGGTTCACGACTGAGTTCTGGCTGAGATAGGGCCCACTCCGGTCGGGATTCGACGTTGCGTATAGACCGATAACGGGCGTGCCCACCGCTGTGGCCATGTGCGCCGGACCGGAATCTGGGCACAAGAGGGCGTCAGCCGCTTTGATTACGGCTAGGAGTTCCTTCAGGGATGTTTTTCCCACAAGGTTGATGACGTCCGGACCGCAAATATCCGTGATTCTCCGGCCGTAAGCACTTTCGAGTTTGGATGGCCCGCCAGTCAAAACCACAGAGCAGCCAAACCTGTTCCGGGCATGATTTGCGGCTGCGGAGTAGTTTTCAACACTCCAGTTGCGAAAGTTCCGGCTGCGCTGGGTGCTGCACGGACTGATCACGAGGATCGGTTGATCTCCCGTCAGATGCCGGGCGGCGAAGTCGAGGTTTGTCGCCGATAACGGAATATCCCATCGCAGCGGTCTTTCAGGAACCCCGATATGGCGGGCGAATGAGAGCATGCCATCCAGGACATGTTGCCTGTCGGTAGCTTCGATACGTTGATTCGTGAACAACCACTGAAAATCGCGTGCACGCGATTTGTCGAATCCAAGTCTGACCGGCGTGTCGATAATTCGACAGATGCGATTGACCCGCATGGACGCGTGCATGCACAGTGCTACATCGAAGCGGCGGTTCGCAAGCGTTTTGTGCAGTTCACGATACGCAAGCCGACCTTTGGATTTGTCGAAAATGATAAACTCGATGCCCGGAATGTCCGCCATCAGGCTGGCTTCGGTTTTGCCGATGATCCAGGTGATATTCGTTTCAGGCCACGTATCCTGAATAGTCCGAACGACCGCGAGTGCGTGACAAGTGTCTCCGATATGGGACAGCCTGACGATACAAATGCTTTCTGGTGGCAATTCACTGAACATCGATGCAATCCGAAAACCCTGACATCGTATTTATGGAATGACGCGCTTGACCGACATTGTCACGAAGACCAGGGATGGCGCCATCGTATACGATAGCGCCACCCTCAACCAGATTGAGGAAGCCGCTTTCGAAGCAGACGGCTGGCCGATTGCAACGGCTGTCGACGGTGCGTTTCGATCATCAGGCCGCGGCAATACGCTGTTCGTCAGTGACGGAAGCAACGAATTCGTGCTTCGGCATTACGTGCGTGGTGGACTGATCCGAAAATTCGTCCGCGATACGTATCTATGGACTGGCGAAAATGAGACACGGTCATTTTCGGAGTTTAATTTACTGATGAAACTCCGGAACCTTGGTCTGCCGGTCCCCGTACCGGTCGCCGCTCGTTATTGTCGGCGAGGGCCGTTCTACACGGCTGATTTGCTAACCATGAAAATTCCGGATGTGCAGTCACTTGCCAGTCGGATTCTCGAACAGTCCGGTGATGGTGAATTTTGGCAGAACATCGGAAGAGAATTGTATCGCTTCCATGAACACGGCGTGTACCACGCTGATCTGAATGCCTATAACATTCAGATTGCGGGTGACGACACCGTCTGGCTACTGGACTTCGATCGTGGTCGGTTCCGTGAGGCCGGGGCCTGGCAGCAAGAGAACCTCGCGAGGTTCCACCGGTCCTTGCAAAAGATTCAGTCGATGGATAAACGCGTCCACTTTTCGCAGGCGAGGTGGAACGAGTTGCTGGAGGGCTACTTTAGTGAATCGAGATCGGTGTAAACGTCGGGTAACGGGTCGGGCCGGTTCTTGAAACGTCTGTGCACCCAGTAATATTGCTCGGGACATTTGCGTATCTGCTCTTCCAGTACTGCGTGATACTTGGCGGCGTCCCCGGCAGGATCATCGCTTGGGACGCCTTCGAGCGGCGGAAGTATGTCGAGTACGTAGCCGCCTTCTTTTAGGCGTCGGGAAAAGAACGGCACTGCAATTGCGGATCCGAGCTTGGCCAGTGCCGTCGTCGCAGTCGTCGTCATCGCCGGTATGCCAAAGAAGGGGATCAGTGCCGACTGTTTAAGATAATAGGCTTGGTCGGCGGCGTACCAGACCGGGGTACCTTCCCGGAGGCTGCGGACCATACTCTTAATATCGTGCTTCTCGATTGCGCGGCGTCCCGAAACCTCTCGGCCACCGACAACCAGTTCGGTTAGCAACTGATTGCTTAGTGGACGGTAAACGAAATCGAAAGCAGGAATGTGCTGGCTGAAGGCGCGTCCGCTTATCTCAAGCGTCGTAAAGTGTGCACTTAGCAGGATAACGCCCTTGCCCGTTTCTATTGCTTTCGTGACGTGTTCGATGCCATGAATTGTGGTGAGCCTCTGCATTTTCTGGTGTGAGGCCCAGCGACCCAGCGCCAACTCCATCAGGGAAGCTCCCAAGGCTTCGAAGTGTTCGAGTGCGAGGTGATCGCGTTCCGCCGGCGACAATTCCGGAAAGCAGAGCTCGATATTGCGACGGGTGATTGCCCGGCGTTGACCGGCGATGCGGTGGCCGAGGCGCCCGATTGCTTTGCCGATCCTGATCTGCCACTTGAAAGGCAGCAGGCAGGATAACCGAAGCAGACTGATGCCAAGCCAGGTAGGCCAGTAGCGGGGCGCCCAGAAACTGGTTAGTGGCTTTCGATTCGCTTTCGACATGAATTTGGAAGCGCGTGGGATCCGTTGCGTATCGAGTGTATCGGTCTGCGCAGGCGAGTGCGACAGCGAGAAAAGTTGAACCCGGTTCAGCCCTTGGTCAAAATAGGCACGGGCGACTGCTTTTGCGGAAATATTCAGGTAATTGGCGGTCAAATCTCAACAATTACGATACATTTCGCAGGGACCGGCATGTTGAGGAAACTGATCGCCGCATCAATGTTGCTGATGATCGCGACGTTGGTTCGTGGTAACGATGAGCACCTGTTCCCGAAACCGGCCCAACTAGAGCCAGATGTTTATTTCTGGTTGTCGATATTCACCGAGTACACGACGCGCGAAGGTGTATTACACGACAGCCGCAGGCTCGGTGTGGTTTACGACAAAGTTTCCCTGCCCGAGAATGCCAGTCGCCGGACTCGGGATAGATTGTCTGACCAGCGACGACAGCATTACAAGCAGATTCTGCAGACCCTCGCGGGTGGCAAGCGGACGAACCTAAACGATGATGAACAGCGTGTGCTAGCGCTGTGGCCCGACGATGTTACAGACAGTGAACTGGGGGCGGCTGCCAGCCAAATTCGATTCCAGCTTGGCCTGTCCGATCGATTCCAGGAAGGCCTCCGTCGGGCAGGACGATATCGGGATCACGTCAACGCCGAGTTGACACGACTGGGCGTGCCCATTGCACTTGCTGCATTACCGCACGTGGAGTCGTCGTACAACACCGAAGCGCGGTCCCACGTCGGCGCGTCCGGTATCTGGCAATTTACGCGCAGTACCGGGCGCCGGTTCATGCAAATCGACCATGTGCTCGATGAGCGCAACGATCCGTTTCTAGCAACCACCGCAGCAGGCAAACTGCTGGCATATAACTACTCGATCGCCGGTAACTGGCCCATGGCCATTACCGCCTACAATCATGGCCTGTCCGGTGTTCGACGTGCCATGCGGCGTCACGGCGATACCAGTTACGTCGACATCCTAAGAAACTACAACGGGCGCACATTCGGCTTCGCATCGAGGAATTTCTACGTCGCTTTCCTGGCTGCAAAGGAAGTCGACCAGAACCCGGACAAGTATTTCCCGGGGCTTGTGCCCTATCGCGCGGTCGACTATGACATGCTGATGCTTGATGCTTACATCCCCGCAGATGAACTTGCGGAGGCGCTCGATGTAACGGAACGTGACATTGCCATGCACAATCCAGCCCTTCAGGCGACCATCTGGCAGGGCAGCAAATATCTCCCCCGGAATTACACAATACGAATGCCATCCAGCATGATCGACGGCACCATGGCAGGAATCGTCATGGCGTTGCCGGACGATGTGCTGTTCGATACGCAGTTGCCGGATCTCTTACACCAGGTTGTCCGTGGTGACACACTTTCGGAAATCGCAGATACCTACAACACCAGGGTGTCGACTCTGGTGGCACTGAATAACCTGTCCAGTAGCCATCGGATCAGGGCCGGGCAGCGGATTCGCCTTCCAGCGGCCGGTCCACTGCCCGCGCCTATAACACCTTCCCCCGGCACCGCGGCCGCGGCGCCACCGATTGCCCCGCCGATGGTGGCACTGGCAGACGCGCCGGCAATCGGCGAGACGCCAGAGGAGGAGGTCGAGAGTCCGGGAGCACTAACAGACCGGGTCAGCGAATTTTTAGGCAGCCTGCAGGCATCTCTGCTTTCTGATCCCAGCGACTACACTGTTGCCACGGACAGCTCGATCGAAGTGCACCCACTTGAGACGCTCGGACACTATGCTGACTGGCTTGGGCTCAGGACGCAGCGCTTGCGAGACATCAACGGTATGGCATTCAGGGCGCCCGTCGAAGTGGGCAAGCGGATCAAGCTGGATTTCAGCAGAGTCAATATCGAACAATTCGAAACACTCAGAACACGGTATCACCGTCAGCAGCAGGACACGTTTTTCCGGGCACACACAATCACCGGCGTCACAGAACATGTCGTCAGTCGCGGGGAGTCGGTCTGGATCCTGTCCCTGAGAACCTACGATGTGCCGGTCTGGTTGTTTCGCCAGTACAATCCGGAGCTGGACCTGCACAACGTCCAGCGTGGCACGCGTCTCAATTTTCCGGTTCTTATAGAAAACGAACGGAGTTGATCGATACAGTGAAGGACTTCTTGGTAATCTTGGTTCGCCTGTCGCCCGTCCTGTTCATCACCTTTGCAGCCATCGTTTACGTGCTCAAGATTGAAGCCGGCGTGGCCTACCCGTTCCGCAACCTATTGCCGATGTTGGCGGTCGTCGGGCTGGCCATTACGACTTTGGTCAAAGGTGGTGGCAGTTGGACCGGCTCAGGGTGGCGTTGGCTTCTTGGAACGATCGGTTTTGCGATACCAGCGATCGGACTGTCGCTGTACCTCCATTACGGATACGACGTGGACCTCAACGGCATGTACAGTGAGTCCGTCTACCCCGAGCAAGTGTTTCGATATTTACCCATCTACACGGGCGTGGCTGGGGCGATAGGCTTCGCCATTGGATGGATCGCGGGGCGCAATGTCTGAACCGCGTGCACCGTTCCGTTTTATTGCTCCGTTCGGTTTGCTAATCTCGGCGGGGAATCGATAGGGAGTCTCAGACGTTATGCAGTCGGACGTGCGTATTGCTACTGTACTTTGCCTGCTTGTTCTCGCGGCGTTCGGTTCGACTACGCTTCGCGCGGCAGATTTTCCGACGGCGGACAAGGTACTCGTTGAGAAGGGCGAACGCCAGCTGCATCTTATGAAGAACGGCATTCCTTTCCGTACTTTCGACATTGCACTGGGGCTGGTGCCAGAGGGTGCCAAGGAGCAGGAAGGCGACCAGAAGACGCCGGAAGGCATCTATATGTTGGATGCCCGAAACCCGAATAGCGAGTATTTTCTGTCCATCCATATTTCCTATCCTAGCGATCAGGATCGTGCGGAATCCCGGGCAAAGGGTATCGATCCCGGTGGCCAGATCATGATTCATGGACAGCCGAATGCGCCCACGTTTTCCCAAGCCTATTATGCGCGGGAGGACTGGACGAATGGCTGTATCGCCGTATCCAATTCCGACATGATCGATATTTGGTTGATGACGCCCAACAGGGTGCCCATCGAAATCGTGCCCTAAGACAAACCCTTTGACCCTCAAATCACTGGTGGATCCCGCCGGTGAGCTCTCCGGTAACCTTGAAAAATTCCAAGTAAGCCCTATCGTGTGCCTCGCGCACAGTTGATCATCACTGTGTCAAATTCTTATACGCGAGGGGAGAGTGGCCCGTGGCCGATACCACATCTAAGGAAACGCTGGGTTTCCAGACAGAAGTTCGTCAGTTGCTCAAGCTGATGATTCATTCCCTTTACAGCAACAAGGAGATCTTTCTGCGTGAATTGATATCCAATGCGTCCGATGCGGCTGACAAACTGAGATTTGAGGCGCTGGGCAAGCCGGAACTCCTTGGTGACGCACCTGATATCACTATCGGGATTGAATTCGATCCGGAAGAGGGCTCTATTTCGGTCAGCGATAACGGTATCGGTATGTCGCGTGATGAGTTGGTTGAGAATCTTGGCACGATTGCGCGCTCGGGCACGTCGGAATTTCTGCAGCAATTGACGGGAGACGAAAGGAAAGATGCCCGGCTTATCGGTCAGTTCGGCGTTGGCTTCTATTCGGTTTTTATCGTCGCTGATCAGGTTGAGGTGATTTCCCGCAAGGCGGGGCTGGACGACGATGAGGCTGTGCATTGGCAGTCTGATGGCGAGGGAGAATTCACTGTTGAGACGACCGAGCGGGCTGACAGGGGCACCACGGTAAAGCTGCATCTCAAGGAGTCAGAGAAAGAGTTTCTGGACACCTTCAGGCTCGAATCGCTGATCCGTAAGTACTCCGATCACATCGCGTTTCCGGTGCTGCTTTCTGAGCATGGCAAGGAAGGCGAGCCGAGTGCCGTCAATTCCGCGACGGCGCTCTGGCGCCGGTCGCGTACGGAGATCGAGGATGACGAATACCGTGAGTTTTACAAGAGCATCGCACACGATTTCACTGACCCGCTGATATGGAGTCACAATCGCGTGGAGGGCAAACGAGAATATACGAGCCTTCTCTATGTTCCTGCAGCAGCGCCGCTGGACCTATGGAACCGTGAGGCACCCAAGGGTCTCAAATTATACGTGCAGCGGGTATTCATTATGGATGACGCGGAGCAGTTTCTCCCCCTGTACCTGCGCTTTGTCAAAGGTGTGGTGGATTCCGCAGATCTGCCATTGAACGTGTCGAGGGAAATCCTCCAGCAGAATTCCGACACTGAGGCGATGCGCGGCGCATTGACGCGGCGCGTGCTCGACATGCTGGGAAAACTGGCCGTTGATGATAAGGAAAAATACCATGCGTTCTGGTCGCAATTCGGGCAGACGATCAAGGAAGGCGTTGTAGAGGACAGGTCAAACGCAGAACGACTGCTGAAGCTTCTGCGATTCTCGACAACGACCTCGGAGTCGCCGGCGCAGGACCAGTCGCTCGACGACTATGTCGGACGGATGGTGGATGGGCAGGATAGTATCTACTGTCTGTTGGGCGACAACCCGGACACCGTGAAGTCGAGCCCGCATCTCGAACGACTTCGGGAAAAAGGCATCGAAGTACTGCTCTTGTCGGACCGCGTCGATCCCTGGGTGGTTGACCACCTGACGGAGTACGATGGCAAGTCATTCGTCGATATTTCCCGCGACACGCTCGACTTGCCCGACAGCAAGTCCAACATCACCCGGGATACGATGAACGAGGAGAACAAGCCACTTCTCAAGAAGCTCAAGCGTACGCTGGGCGACCGGGTCGAAGCGGTCCACGTAAGCCAGCGACTCGTGGAATCACCTGCCTGCATCGTGACCGGTGAACAGGATCTGACTCCGCAGCTGCGACAAATGCTCGAGGCGTCCGGGCAGTCCCTGCCGGAATCGAAACCTATACTGGAGATCAACGTCGAACATCCGCTGCTGGTCCGGTTGGCGGGCGAAGCCGACGACCACCGATTTGGTGAGCTGGCGAGGGTTGTGTTCGATCACGCTGTGCTTGCAGAGGGTGCTCAACTCGACAGCCCGGCAGAGTACGTCCGTCGGGTCAATCAACTCATACTCGACCTCGGTGATGCCTGAACGGCAATGCCATTGTGGTTAAAATCGGACACGGACTGGTGAATGATGATGAACGACGAAGAACTTAAAGAACGTCTGACCGACGAGCAGTACCAGGTCACGCAACAGAAAGGAACAGAACGCCCGTTCACAGGTCGGTACGTCGACCATAAGGAAGACGGCACTTACGCTTGTGTTTGCTGTGGCACGTCGCTTTTCAGCTCGGATCACAAGTATGATTCGGGCTCGGGGTGGCCGAGCTTCTGGTTGCCGCTGGCCGAAGACAACATCAGGACCGTTCGAGACGATAGCCTGGGCATGATCCGCAGAGAAGTCCTCTGCAAGCACTGCGATGCGCACCTCGGTCATGTATTTGAGGATGGTCCGCAGCCGACGGGCCTGCGTTATTGCATCAACTCGGCGTCACTCAATTTCGACAAGCCGGAATAACCCGGCCTAAGATCAGCAAAAGGCGTTATTCATGAAACACTTATTCTTGCCAGCGGTGTTCGCCGTTTCCCTTTTTCTTGCCGCATGTGGTGGCTCCGATCCTGAATCACAGACCATCACGACGATTCCTGCCAACAAGGCCGACATTGACCCCGCCGGTGTCGAACAGGTTCAGATTGCGGAAGGCTTGATGAGTCGAACGTTGTTGCAGGGCGATGGGGCGATTGTTGAGGCGGGTCTCACGGCAGTGGTTCATTACACAGGTTGGCTTTACGACGAGGCAGCCGAGAACTCAAGGGGTGCCAAATTCGATAGCTCGGTTGAGCACGGGGCACATTTCAGGTTCCCTGTTGGGGCGGGTCGGGTCATCAGGGGATGGGACGAAGGTGTTGTGGGCATGCGCATCGGCGAAGTGCGTGAACTGACGATTGCGCCCGAAATGGGTTACGGTGAACGTGGTGCGGGGGGTGGCGTGATCCCACCCGGCGCGACCCTGGTGTTTGTTGTGGAACTCGCAAATATCGAGGGTCTCACGCAGGATGGCGCCACGTCGGATCAGGGAAACTGAAGCGATACATCGATCCGTCGGTTTAACGAACGCACTTGCGCCGTTGCATCCGGCACCAGCGACTGTGTCGAACTGGTTCGAGTTTCGATGATTCCGCGGGAAACCAAATAGTCTGCAACGGTATCAGCTCGTTGTTGACTCAAAGCAAGGTTGTACG
>CAZWEW010000011.1:0-16386 GCA_964633055.1 uncultured Woeseia sp.
CGGACAAGGGCATTACCAACCTGCATGTCCCCAGCGATGTCATCATCGACGCATCAATGCCGGCAGCGCTCCGCTCATCGGGACAAATGTGGGGGCCCGACGGCCAACTGGCGGATACGTATGCAATGATCCCCGACCGGTCCTACGCCGGTATCTACCAAGCTGCCTTTGATGATTGCCGTCTGCACGGCGCTTTCGATGTACCAACGATGGGTAACGTCTGCAATGTCGGGCTCATGGCCAAGAAAGCAGAGGAATACGGCTCTCACGACAAGACATTCGAGATTCCTGCTGAGGGAACGGTTCGCGTCAGCGATGGTGCAGGAGAGGTACTTCTCGAACACGATGTAGAGGAAGGCGATATCTGGCGCATGTGCCAGACGAAAGACGTCGCGATACGCGACTGGGTGAAGCTTGCCGTAACCCGGGCGCGGGCAACAGGCTCGACGGCGATCTTCTGGCTCGACAAGGATCGAGCGCACGATTCAAACCTCATCATTAAAACCAACGAATACTTAGGTAACCACGATACCGACGGTCTCGATATCCGCATCCTGTCGCCTGTCGAGGCAATGAAAGCAACGCTTGAGCGAGTGCGCGCCGGTGACGACACAATCTCGGTGACGGGGAACGTCCTTCGCGACTACCTGACCGACCTGTTCCCGATCTTGGAACTCGGAACCAGCGCAAAAATGTTGTCAATCGTTCCGTTGCTGGAGGGCGGCGGGCTATACGAGACGGGTGCGGGCGGGTCTGCACCCAAACATGTACAGCAATTCACCACAGAGGGACACCTGCGCTGGGATTCCCTGGGCGAGTTTCTCGCGCTCGCCGTATCAATCGAAGATCTCGCGACCAGAACCGGGAATGCCAGGGCCCATGTCCTCGCAGAGGCGCTCAACCAAGCTAACGCCACGTTCCTGAAAAATAACAAGTCACCGTCCCGCAAGGTCAACGAGTTGGACAATCGGGGCAGTCACTACTACCTCGCGATGTACTGGGCGCAGGCAATGGCGACGCAGACAACTAATGCAGACCTAGCCGCAACCTTCGCGACCGCTGCCAAAGCGCTGTCGTCCGCCGAGGATCAGATTCTCGCCGAGTTAATCGACTGCCAAGGTTCGCCAGTGGACATTGGCGGCTACTACCATCCGGATGAGGAAAAAACTGTCGCCACCATGCGTCCAAGCAAAACTCTAAACAAGGTGCTGGCATTAATTTGATCGCGTACAACGCAGGCTAGTACGTCATTGCATACAGGACGTAGTTGACACCATAACAGTACGCGGCAGCCGTGTATTTCTCGGGATACCAAGTTTCGTCGGCCATTTCTCGCGTGTCACCCGGAAGGAGGTTCCCCATGATGTTATCTCCCCAAATGATTCTGCGAACAATTACCGCTTCCCAGCGTTTTGCCACCGGTAAATCAGCACAAAACCGAACAACATGCCCCCAAGATGTGCGAAATTAGCGATACCCGGCGCATTGCCGCTAACACCCAAATAGAGTTCCAGCGCCCCAAAAATAATGACCATGTATTTCGCCTTCATTGGAATCGGTGGAAAAATCAGCATGATCATTCGATTAGGAAACGTCATCCCGAAGAGCAGCAACAGGCCGAACACACCGCCGGACGCTCCGACCGTCGGATAGATCCCGCCCTGAAAGGCCGCAACCCCCAGCTGCACGATGCCGGCGCCTATGACGCAGGTCATGTAGTACAACAGGAATTGTTTCGGTCCATAGACCTGTTCCAGCTCCCGCCCGAACATCCACAGCATGAACATATTGAAACCGATGTGATAGATGTCACCGTGCAGGAAACCGTAGGTCAGGATCTGCCACGGAATGAACGACGGAAATGACGAACCGAGCGGCCACAGCGCGAAATTGAAGAACAATGCTTGGTCGAACTGCTGCAATTGTTGTAACGCAAAGATCAGTCCATTGGCGATCAACAGGACGAATATGACATTTGGAATCGAGCTGTCGTTAACAGGACGTCGAGAATAGGTGTGCTGGTTCAATGGCGTTTCTTCCCTAATATCAATCCCAACATCTTAGGCGTTGATTTGACTAAATGTATGTTTAATCGGTTGCCGCGTTTCAGGATACTGCCGCCGTTGAGAATTCCAAACGCAAGAACCGTCCGATGTCTTCAATCGCCTTCCTGCTTTCAGGCATTTGTCCGATGAAATACTGGAAGACATGCCACATATCTGGCCAGACGTGCAGATCGACGCGCCCGTCAGAGGCCCGAATATTGTCGGCGAGTCGGGTTGAATCGCTCAGCAGGATTTCATGATCACCCACCTGGATGAACGTTGGTGGAAAACCCGTAACGTCGGCATGAACAGGTGATACCAGCGGTTCATATACCTGTGTCGGATCGCAGAAATTGGCCACCAGCGCCGGCATTTTCTCGGGCGTGAACCAGGGATCGTGGCTGGAACGCGTACGGTGTGATTCGCCGTCGCCGGCCAGATCGAGCCACGGTGATATCAGGACGCAGGCCGCTGGCAACAACTCACCCGCGTCACGCAGTGCCAGCATCATCGCAACCGAAAGATTCCCGCCGGCAGAGTCGCCCCCGATTGCGATCTGCCCGGGATCGAAACCGGATTTTGTCAGCGCATGCCAGACAGTGAGCGAATCCTCGAGTTGTGCCGGGTAACGGTGTTCCGGGGCAAGACGATAATCGGCCAGCACGGCCCGCATGCCGGATGACCTTGCGATATAACTCACGAAGCGGCGATGTGTCGCCGGGCTCCCCACAATGTACGCGCCGCCATGTAGGTAATAGAGCAACGGCGCATCGTCGCAACCATCAGGTACGAGCCACTCGCAGTCAACACCATCGATATTTTCCGAACGGTAACTGACACCGCGCGCCGATGGCAGCTTTGTCATTCGATAATCGAAATCGCGCCGCGCGGCATGAGGATCCGTAGCTATCTTGCTTTTCCTCATAACCTGGCTAGACAGGTAACGCACGATATAAGATCGGATGCTGGCCATATCAGTCGGACTCTTTGGCGGCCCTGACTGCGGCGTCCTTCATCCGCCGATTGAACATCGGGATCAACCTGGGAACGAATCGCTGCAGATAATGAATTCGTCTCGCATGCTTGTCCGGGAATATATGCAACTTGTTCTTCCGAATTCCCTCGATCATTTTGGCCACGACATCAGCGGGTTCGGAAATCAGGTTTTCAGGCACTTCCCAACGTGTCTCGTTGCCATACTGCGGCGAGTCCAGTATCGCGGTGCGACTGAAACAGGGGTAGACGTTGGATACCACGACACCGGTGTCCTCGAGATCGGCCGAAAGCGATACTCCGAAACCTCGCAGCCCGAATTTCGATGCACAATAGGTTGTCAGCCCGGGCGCTCCTATCCAGCCAGCTAGCGAAGAGATATTGACGATGTGCCCGCTTCCCCGCTCGATCATGCCGGGCAGGAACTGGTTGGTCAGACGAATAGGTGCCATCATGTTTAGCTGCATCAGCGTTTCCCACTGCTCCCTGGGAACGTGATCGAGCCGGCCGCTAAAACCGATCCCGGCATTGTTCACCAGCACATCAGGCACGAGGTCCCGCGCTGCGCACATGCCAGCGATGATGCCACAACCCTCCTGGGTCGCGAGATCGGCCACGACCGCCGCAACAAGATGTTGGCCAGCAATATCAGCGACAGGCTGTAAGGCGCTATCCAAAAGATCTGTCAGCACGAGTTTGCTGCCCGCCGCCAGGAACTGTCTGGTCATTTCCCTGCCGAAACCGCCGCCCGCACCGGTTATCAGGACTGTTTTGTTGTTCAGTTCGGTCATTCAGATAGGAATGGAAGATATCTTCGGGGTAGCATAACAGCCCGCAAGCGCAAGCCCGAAATTTGCATAAATTAAGAATATGACCAACAAGTCTGACATCCGCTGGCTACTGGCCGGCGCGACAATTGGGCTGATCGCGGCCGCATACGGCGTCCTGCGGCAGGCCACCGTCCACGAAGCATTACCCGACAATGCCGTTGCCAGGGTCAACGACACCTTCATCGGTCGTGACATTTACGAGCGGGCCCTCGGGCGCGTGGCGACGCCAGATTCCGTCGTTACAAAGAATGCCATCCTGACGCGACTGGTCGAGGACGAATTACTGGTACAGCGCGGTGTCGAGCTTGGCATGACCGAATCCGACGCGGAAGTTCGCGCCGCAATTGTCAATTCACTCGTCGCGTCGGTCACAGCGGAAGCCGACGCTGCCGATCCCCAAGACGATGTCCTGCAGCAGTATCTTGTCGAAAACGCCGACAGATACAGCTACACCGCCCGATTGTCGGTCGATGTTTGGCAGACAGACATGGAACCGGTTGCCCAGGCATTCGTCAACGCAATTCGATCAGGCGACGCACCACCAATGGATGACGACATCAGACCGATGCCGGGTCTGCCTGAGGGCCCGGTGGCAACCGAAGCACTCCGCAACTTCCTCGGACCTGCCATTACGGCCGCCGCTGCGGAGATGCCCGATGGCAGCAGTGCGGTCTTCGCCCGCCGGGGTCGCTGGCTCGTCGTGCGCGTCGACGACAAGGAGCGCGATATGCTCACGGAACTGGAACCGATTCGAAATCGGGTATTGCTCGACTATCGCCGCGGTCTCGCAGAACGGATGCTCAACGACTACATCGACGGACTCAGCCAGCGCGCCGACATTACAGTTGTTCAACCATGAATCGTACGTTCTGCACGTTCATCACCCTGATCGTAACAGCTGTCGTCGCTGTGGAAGCCAGCGCGCACGCCCGATCAGAAAGCTATTCACACTGGCACCTGTCCGGCCATACCGTCATTGGGACAGTCACTATCCCGCTGCGTGAGGTCATATTGCTCTACCAGGACGGCAACAATGCAGAGACGCCGCCCCGCGACCTATTTCACGATCACCTCATTGCCAATATTGGCGTATCGGCCGGCGACGACATGTGCCATCAGACAGGCAGCAACATACTGCATGCAGCGTCGGGCTTCGTGCGCGTGGAAGTCTCTTTCACCTGCCCTGAACTGGCACCGGACACGGCGAGTTTCCTCGCCATGTTCGACGCGTCACCCTCTCATGTGAACTACGCGAAGGTGCACCAGGACGGAACACTGCTTGGCGAATCACTCTTTACCAGCGCAAAGCCGAATTGGAATTTTGGCACGCTGGACGACAAATCCAACTCCTCGTTCCTGGCGTTCCTCGGCATCGGCATTCAACATATTGCCGGGGGTATCGATCACATCGCCTTCCTTTTCGGACTTCTGTTGATCGCCGGGTCTCTTGGGCGCAGTGTGATAGCCGTCACCGGCTTTACACTGGGACATTCGATCAGCCTTGCTGCGGCGGTACTCGGCTACGTGCATGCAGAAGGGCAACTGGTGGAGGCATTCATCGGCTTCACGGTTGCGCTGGTTGCCGTCGAATATTTCCTGCTCCAGCGACCGGACATCTCGCGCTTCGCAATAATAAGCCTCACCATTGCCTGGGTGACGGGTATTGCTGCCGTAGGGCTCGACTATCTACCAACACGTGCATTGTCCGCCTATGGCGGGTTCGGCGTTTTTGCCGCCTGCTACCTGCTCGCCGCCAGTAAGATCTCTGGAAAACAGGGTGGCCGAGCAACGTTGCTACTCTTTGTCGCGACCTGTTGCTTCGGCCTGGTGCATGGCTTCGGTTTTGCAGGATTCCTTATGGAGACGGGCCGCCTCGGTGCGTCGCTCTTCATACCGCTGCTCGGCTTCAATCTGGGCGTCGAGCTGGGCCAGCTAATCATCGTTACTGTCGCACTGATAGCCGGAATGATCCTCAAAGACCGAATTCCAGCGGCATTACCACAGATTGTGGCTGCCACCCTTTGCGGCATCGGCATATTCTGGTTCGTTTCGAGGACGCTGGCATGAGCGATGCTTTCCTGCGGGCACCCGAAGAGCGATTCGACCACCTTCTCGATGATGTGACTTTACACCGACCTATATCGACGTCGACTAAGTACCGGTCAGGCTCACAGCACAATTCGCGGCGGCGGTCATTTTCTGCAGGATTACAAAGACCCGGAACTGCGCAGTTGTTGATCTGTTTTGTGGCGCCAAATCCAGCTTAACCGCTTTAGGATGAACATCAGAGGCGCATCCGACTGACGCCGCATTGCACTGCTGAATCTTGTTCGGCTGGTCGCTAGCGCTCGAGGTGCTGAAGCTTGTCCTTGACCTCACGCCAGTCGTCTGCGTCGACCGGCGGATCTTTCATCTCGGTGATGACTGGCCATTCCAGCGACAACTCTGCATTCAGGTCAAGGAAGTGTTCCTGGCTTGGCGGGATCTCGTCTTCTGAATAGATCGCCTCGACGGGGCACTCCGGCTCGCATAGCGTGCAGTCGATGCACTCGTCCGGGTCGATGACGAGGAAGTTCGGACCTTCGTGAAAACAGTCGACCGGGCAAACCTCAACGCAGTCGGTCAGTTTGCACTTGATACAACTCTCGGTAACGACAAAAGTCATTGATCGAACCCTCGGTAGCGTGAGCCGTGATTGGCGGAGCGTAAAGCTATTCCAACTTGATGGCCAGATCAACCCTGCTCAGGGTTGCCTGTTTCGGCAAATGCCTTGAGGCGGTTCATCGCTTCGACAAGCCCGCTATCGACCGCGGGTGCGACGACATCGAGCCCTCCATTCATGTAACCACCGACGACATACTGGAGCGTAACGGCGGTACCGCCCTCCGTCTCGTCAAATTCCCATGTCATATTTCCTGCCACACCTCCCAATCCCAGCGGACCGAGGCCACCCGTCAGACGCACCATGACGCCCGGATTCAGGAAACTGACGGTCATATGGACAAGCCCCGAACCATTCCCGAGCGACTCACAGAAACACCCGGGCATTGTAGTCACCATGTAAAGGTTTGCCGCATCCCCTGACACCGTATGGTCGCTGCTCCACCACTTCCCGATATTGGCGACTGCAGCCTCATAGACCTCCAGACGATTAGCGTCTACGGTAACAGTGTACCGGACCGTAAAACCATGCGGCGCCGCATCGAGAACGTCTCCGAACACACCACCTGACAGAGCGATCGCGGCAACAAAGGCCATGAACTGGCGAGAGGTAAAATGGGCCACTGTGGAGTCCTCCGTGTGCATCACGCACCCTGAGCTTAGCGCAAAATGCCGGCAACGTTAGGTGATCAGGAATACTAAAATGCGCGTAAAGGTCACCAGTGGGAAGCGCCGCAGCGCCAGCTATGCTGAAATAACGGTCCTTGACAACTTTCGATTCAGCTTCCGATCCGCATGTCGAGTGTGATTTTCTTTCCAGGATTTGGCGCTTGGGCCGGCTGTGAAGGACTTGGGAACTTTTAACTTTTAGCTTCAAGAGATTTCTTATCAACAACAACGAACCAGAATGGACTGTCGTTTTCGACAGCGCGTCGAGGAAAGCATGTGCCGACCGCAGCCTGGTCTTGCAGTCGCTCACCATACCGTTTGAGGTCGTCGACGACGGCACGAGGTATTTGCTTCTCGTCCCTGCGTCATTCGACGAAAAGGCGAAATTCGAACTCTGGCAGTACGAGACCGAAAACCAAGCGCCTGCTCCGGACCGCGACAAGATCACGCCGGTTTACCAGGATGGTCTCTGGGGTGTTGCCTGTTACATCGCCGTCATATCTGTCGTCGCAGTTCTGGCGGGAGAAACCGTATTCAATGCGGACTGGACATCGGCAGGACGAATTGACGGGATACTGATCCGGCACGGCGAATGGTGGCGCACGGTGACGGCACTGACATTACACTCGGGCTTGCCACATTTTGTCGGCAATGTCTTATTCGGCGCGTTGTTCGGGATCATGGCCGGGAGGGTCCTCGGATCGGGCATCACCTGGCTCACAGTCCTGCTCAGCGGGGCAGCGGGTAACTTTCTCAACACAATGCTGCTGGACCCGTCACATCGGGCAATCGGTGCGTCGACAGCCGTTTTCGCCGCGCTGGGCCTCGTTGCGGGATTCTCGTGGCGAGCAAAGCTCTTCGCACAGGACAGATGGGCCTATCGGCTCGGACCCATTGTCGGTGGTATCGCCCTCCTGGCATTCACGGGGACTGGTGCGCCAGGTTCCAATACCGATACCGGTGCACACCTTGCAGGCTTCATCTGTGGATTTCTTTCCGGGATGGTGCTCACACGAATCTACGCCATTATTCCTGACGCGCGCGTGCAGCAATACGCCGGATATGCTGCGCTGATGATCGTCACCCTCTCATGGATCGCCGCACTTTGATCGGGAACCAGCCTCCGTCTGCGTTTCTAATTATAGAATCCGCTGTCTGTCGGGCGGAGAGGTGCAGCCGCCGTTGAACAATCGCTGACAGATTACGTCCTATCGCTTCTGTATCTCGCCGTGTTCGGCTCGGTCATCGCCTTTGGATGCTAACTCGCGCTCATTCAGCAAATTGGGTCTGCACGTGACGTCCACTCTTCGGTATTATTTGCCGTTGTTGCCTTGATGGTATCGACGCTGGTCGAAAACTATCAATGGTTGATTTCCGCTTTTACCGGCATTCTCTTCATCATCGCTGGTAACTGGCTCGCACTGACAAGAAACAAGAGAGGAATCCATCAATGAATGACGCAGCCGCTATTACCGATCTTGACTGGTCCGGGTTCATCAACCTGCTCCGCTCGGTCGGCATTGATTTCGGACTCAAACTCATCGTCGCACTCATCATTTTCTATGTCGGCCGAATCGTCGCAAAGATGCTGCAAAAAGGGATTCAACGACTGATGCAGGCGCAGGAAACGGACAAAATACTAGAGAGCTTCGTTAGTAATCTCGCCTATTGGGTAATCATGATTTTCGTCATTATTGCGGCAATCAATCAGATCGGCGTGCAAACATCGTCACTGATCGCCGTCATGGGCGCCGCCGGGCTCGCCATTGGTCTCGCATTGCAGGGTTCGCTCTCCAATTTCGCAGCTGGCGTCCTGATCGTCATGTTCCGACCATACCGGACCGGCGACTGGGTCGAGGCGGCCGGAATAGCAGGCTCGGTAGAACAGGTTCAGATTCTGACGACGGTTCTCAAAACCGCCGACAACAAGCAGATTATCGTACCTAACAGCCAGATCATGGACAGTATCATTACCAATTACTCGGCCAACGACACGCGGCGCGTCGATATGGTGATTGGTGTCAGCTACGACGATGACATCGATAAGGTAAGAGCCACGCTCCACGAGCTTGTCGAGTCCGACAGCAGGATTCTCAAAGAGCCTGAATGCGCCATTACAATTGCGGCGTTAGGAGATTCGAGCGTAAATTTCAACGTTCGACCCTGGGTAAAAACCACTGATTACTGGGCGGTCAAGTGGGACCTGACCGAGGCGGTCAAGAAACGCTTCGATCAGGAAGGCATCTCGTTCCCGTATCCGCAGCAGGACGTGCATGTTTACAACAAGGAGTAACCGGCCCACAGATTGTTTAAAAAAATCTCAGGCGCGCGTCTCGCTGAATTGTGAGTCCTTTGTTCGCCCAGGACAGCAGCAGATGACTCTCGGTTTCGATGGATAAGGTATAGTTGAACGAAGCAGAATTCAGGTCTGTCTGACTAACTAGCAGACCGGATTCGAGTCAGAGGATTATCCCGCTGATAGTCAGATTAGTCATGCAAAACGCCAGGATACCGACATTTGTTTTTGCCGCGATCGCCTGCGTGTGCGGCCCGGTTATGGCGCAGCAGTCGGTGGAGAATGCGTCGCCGCCAGACGGGCTCGAAATGATCGATCTAGACGCCGAACGTCAGCAGCCTGCGCCAGACGACGGCTTCGAGAGTATCAAATATGACGAGGTGACACAGAATTACCGACTGGTCATTGACGATGCTGGCGACGACTACATCGAACCTCCCTCGGAACGGGAGATGCAGGTCAACGAATTACAGCGCCTTTTCGATCTCTATCGTGAGGCGCTGGCTAACAAGGATTTCCTTGAGGCTGATACGCTCGCCAAACGTGTTGTGGAATCATCGATTCGCCTGAACGGCCTTGACAGCCATGATTCGGCGAAGGCCATCAC
Source organism: uncultured Woeseia sp. (assembly GCA_964633055.1). Classification (GTDB taxonomy): domain Bacteria; phylum Pseudomonadota; class Gammaproteobacteria; order Steroidobacterales; family Woeseiaceae; genus SZUA-117. The sequence goes on from CAZWEW010000011.1 coordinate 10,102, forward strand.
GAACCTCGGTATTGCCCAGCACAACAACCGCGATTTTGAAGCAGCCTTGCGAAATTTCATGGCGTCAATCGACATTGTCGAGCGCATCGACGACAACCTGAGCGCGGCTTTGATCAACCCGCTCCAGGGACTTGCCGCGACGCATGCAGCAGTCGGACGACCAGACCTCGCCCGATTCGCTTATCAGCGCGCCGTGCACGTCAGCCATGTCAATGAGGGTCCGCACAATGACGGCCAGGTGAAAATTCTTGCGGCAATGGTCGAACTGCATATCTCGCAAGGTGACTTCGACGAGGCAGTCAATATTCAGAAACGGGTCTTTTCTATAGAGTCTCGCAATATCGACCCATCAAGCATGGAAATGATCCCGGCGCTGGAGAAACGGGCGAACTGGCAACATCGACTGCAGCAATATCAAAGCGAGCGTATTACCTGGCGGCAGATCATCAGTATCATCGAACGACACGAGGGCAGGAAAAGCCTGGCACTACCGTCGCCGTTGACCAATCTGGGCAAGTCTTATCTATTCGTCAGTCCGGTCGAATTTCAATACCAGCCGGAAGTAACGACGAGGTCGGGGGAAAGCCACCTGCGCCGGGCCTACCGGATTGTCAAAGAGCACCCCGACGCGAGCTGGGAAGTCGTCAAAAACACGATGCTATCCCTGGGCGATTACTACATCCTGTCTGGAAGACCAAATCGTGCGGGCAAGATCTACGAGGATACGTGGGTATACCTGTCAAAAGATGATGACCCCGAGAAGCTGAAAGCACGTCGTAATCATCTTGAGAGGGTCAAGATCTTGCAACCGGTATTTCCACCACGCTATTACAACAGCGAAGGTCGAGATAACCATCAACCGCCACCGGATGGCTTCGAAATCGGCACGATCAGCTTCGCCTATGTCGTTTCACCGTCTGGCCGTGTCCTCGGGATCAAACATCTTGAGACCCTGCCTAGGGAGATCACGGATTTTGACAAGGTGATCGACAGCAGGCTACGACGACTGATGTATCGACCGCGGATGGAAAACGGGGTTCCGGTCGCAACCCGCGACGTCGTCTATACACACGAGTTTTATTATCGACCAACCGACCTGCAGCCCCTGCCGCTGCCGGAAGAAACGATGGACGACCAGGCTCCTGAGGACAAACTGCCACAGCCGAAAGATAACTCGCAAATCCCCACTCCCCTGAATTCACGCAATCCACCGGCGGCGGCCTGACCGCATGTCGAACCAGCCAACACACTTCATCAATGGCAATCCTATCGAAGAACCCTTTCCCGAAGGACTTGAACAGGCCGTATTCGGCATGGGTTGTTTCTGGGGCGTCGAACGCCGGTTCTGGGAGACGCCGGGCGTGTTTACGACAGCGGTCGGCTACGCAGGCGGAACGGTTCCGGAGGCTAGTTATCAACAGGTCTGCAGCGGACGCACCGGACACGCGGAAGTCGTGCTGGTCATTTTTGAGGCGGAAAGGATCGGCTACGAAGCGTTACTGAGATTGTTCTGGGAAAACCATGATCCAACCCAGGGGCACAGGCAGGGTAACGACATTGGAACGCAGTATCGTTCAATCATCATGACGATGTCAGACGCACAAGCTGAAGCCGCCGAGATCTCACGTGACCGCTACAAGGAACAACTGACGGCCGCTGGCTATGGCCCGATCACGACCGAGATCGTGCCGTTCGAAAAACTCTGGTATGCAGAGGGCTACCACCAGCAATACCTCGCGAAGAACCCGGGCGGATATTGCGGTGTCGGTGGTACGGGCATTCGTTGTCCGGCCGGCGTCGCCACAACCTCCTAGCAACCTGTTACAGCTGCGGTCAGCAAGGTCGTGCCCCCCGTCAGACCAGCATGTCCGAATGATCTGACATCGGCGCCTGTGTCGAGACGCGTGAGGGGCAGGGTCCACCGACGGACCATTACTCCAAAGTGGAGGCAACTTGCGGGCCGGCAGATCGCTGGTGCGTACACTGAAAGACGACTGGCCGCGAACACTGTAGAATCCATCTCCCCGCGAACAACGAGCGCTGATGACGTGGCAAAAAGTAAGGCGAAACGAAAATCGCGGAGGCCAAGCCGCAGGAAAGCTGAGGAAGCCGTCGAAACTTTACTGTTGTGGGCCGGTGAAAATCCGGGTCGCGAAGGATTGATCGACACGCCGAAGCGGGTCGCCACAGCGTACGAAGACTGGTTCAGCGGGTACCGTGAGGATCCCGTGAAGTTCCTGCAACGCACATTCGAGGAAGTCGAGGGCTACGACGAGATGATCGTGCTCCGCGACATTACTTTTGAATCACATTGCGAACATCATATGGCCCCGATCATCGGCGTTGCGCATGTTGGCTACCTGCCAAGCAATAAGGTTGTCGGAATCAGTAAGCTTGCCAGGGTAGTTGAGGCTTTCGCCCGACGATTTCAGGTTCAGGAAAAACTGACGGCACAGATCGCCAACTGTATCGAGGACGTGTTGAAACCGCGCGGCGTTGGTGTCGTCATCAATGCCACGCACCAGTGCATGACAACCCGCGGCATTCATAAAGCCGGTGTTTCAATGGTCACAAGCCAGATGCTCGGCACCTTTCGCAAAGATTCGCGAACCCGTTCAGAATTCCTGACAATGATCGGAAAATCGACACTCGGCTGATGTCGGCAGGTTCTCGAATCGCCCGCACTGTCAGTGCCACCCTTATAGTCATCCTCCTGTATCTACTTCTCTGGCCGGTGCCAATCGATCCGGTCGCTTGGGAAGCCCCTGTGGACAGGGGTCTTGTGGATCCCTTCGGACCTGACGATCGACTGCGGCGCGCCCGATCCGTCACGCTCGGCGACCATGAAGGCCCGGAGGATATCGTGGCCGGCCCCGACGGCCATATCTACACGGGAACCAGCGACGGAAGAATCATCCGGTTCACATCGGAGGGACCCGGCGTGGAAGTATTTGCCGATACCGGAGGGCGACCGCTCGGCCTCGAATTCGATGTCGATGGCAACCTCTATGTCGCCAACGCGTATATCGGTTTGCAGATGATCACGCCCGGCGGCGAGGTGACGTTGCTAACCAATGCATACCGAGGCGAGCCAATCAACTATGCGGACGACTTGGCAGTGGCCACAGACGGCACCGTCTATTTCTCCGACGCCAGCTCAAAATTCGGAGCTCGAAGGATCGGGGGTTCCTACGAAGCCAGTCTTCTGGACCTGATGGAACATGGCGGCCACGGTAGCATTTTTCGTTACGACCCTTCATCGCGCGAGACGACAGTCGTGCTTGGGGGATTGAATTTCGCCAATGGCGTCGCAATCAGTGAAGACCAGCAGTACCTCGTTATCAACGAAACGGGAAGCTATCGGGTGCTTAAGCACTGGCTTCGAGGTCCGGCCGCCGGGACAACGGAAATCCTGATCGACAATTTGCCGGGTTTTCCCGATAACGTAAATAATGGCCTGCACGGAAAATTCTGGATCGGCTTGGTTGCACCGCGTAGCAGGCTACTGGACGCTCTGTCTGGCTCTCCATGGCTACGCAAAGCAGTTCAAAGACTGCCTGCGATGGTGCGTCCGCAGGCCATACCCTCCTCGCATGTCATCGCAATCAACGGAGCTGGCCAGGTGCTGATGAATTTGCAGGACCCGTCTGCCAACATCGCCTCGCTAACAGGAGTTTACGAGTCGTCGGACGCACTTTGGCTATCCACCCTTTTTGGCAATCGGGCCGGCCGACTCGACAAGCGAAACCTGACCTCTCTCTAAATACCAATCCACGACATACGTTCAGCGGGTCGAAACCGCCGCAGCGTTCACGATAATCAGACCACAATGCCGTGGTAACGACCAATCTACTGCAATTCAGTAGTGACTTGGATCACAAGTTTGCCCTTCTCACTGTTGGCGCATACTCTGACCCTACCATCACACTAATCGACCGGGATATTGTGCCATGACGAAGAAGGCCGCCACACGCAGCTGGTTACCCGTTACTATCGCCATGATTCTAGTGCCGGCGCTCGCCATCGCTCAGTGGGCTACACCGTCGCAGGACGATGTTGTCATACGGGGCGGCTGGCTTTTCGACGGGATCACCGATGATCGCCGCCGAAATTCGGGAATCATTATAAGAGAGGGAACATTCGCTGCCATTGACGCTGATCTGGATAACGCCGTCCTATCGTCCACGAATGTCATCGATCTGTCCGATACCGACACGATCCTGCCCGGCATGATCGATCTGCACGCACACTACAATTTCGACCTTGTTGACAACGGACGCGCCGAGGAAGTCGAATTTAACGGTGTCATCTTTCTCGCGAATGGTGTCACCTCGACCTGGTCGGCGGGCGAATACTATCCCGAACGCGTAATCACGCAGCGCGACCTCATCGATGCCGGCGAGGCGACCGGACCACGGTTGTTCGCATCCGGTCCTTATTTCGGCGGCTTTCGCTGCGAGTATAACGTCCGCAATGCAGCCGACGACTGTGCCGCATGGCCAAACGACATTACGGAAGCCGAGATTCGCGCTGAGGTCGACCACTGGGCCAAACGCGGCGTGACGAGCATCAAAATCAAACAAGCCACGCCGGGTGAGGCGAAAATCCTGATTGAGCAGGCTCACCAAAACGGGATGACCACGACCGGCCATCTCGCCAACTACCACGGCGAGTACGACGTTAGTATCCGTGACGCCATCCTGATGGGTATCGATCGGATCGAGCATCGGCTGACGCTCGGAGTCGGCGGCCCGCGCAGTGCCGAAATGGACCAAATTGTCGACCTAGTACTGGATTACCAGGTTTACTACGACCCGAATCTGCAAATGTACGGTAGCGTCAACCTCCGCAGGGACCTGGAAGGCGACATGATCTGGGTCGACGAGTCAAAATACTTCACGCCGTATGCGCAGGAACTGTTGAGGCGCCGCGGCCCGCCACCACCGGAATCGGAGCCCGATGAATTCGCCCAGCGTATCCGTGAACTCAAGGCGCTCTACGAGTCGGGTGGCGAGAACCTTATCGTAGTCGGCACGGATGAACCGGTCTATACAACCCTGTTACCCGGCTTTGCCTATCACCGAGAACTTCTCGCTCTCGTTCACGCCGGTCTATCGAATGCCGACGTGCTGAGAGCGTCGACAATCAATGGCGCCAATGCACTCGGGATCGCCGATCGACTTGGCTCGATTGAAGTTGGCAAGCTGGCTGATCTTTATATCGCGCGAGGCAATCCACTGGAAGATATCAGGGCCGCACGCAATATCAGCCTGGTAATTAAGAACGGCGCCATCTACGATCCTGTGACACTGCTCGAATCGGCGGAGGGACGTATTGGACCATCAGGGCCGGATGATCACGCAGACTGGGAACTGACCGTAACGCCCTTGCGAAGAGAGTAGGACAGCCGACGGCAGATTTTGCCAACACCCAAATCAGAACACCGCAAAGTCTTATAACAGATTATTACGCATCCGCCCGGCTGATCTCGATCGACCAGGACTCGGCATCGAGATGCCGGTCTTCCTGCCAGAGAGGATCAGTCTGTCCGACCAACCAGTCGACGGCCAGCGTTTCTGCCATCAGGTAGTCGCGAAACTCGTCCAGTGCGCCCTCTACGCCGTCCGACCCCGCCACGCCCAGCGTGATTCGGTCCGCAACTTCGAGGCCGGCCTGCTTTCGAGCTTCCTGTACGGTCCGGACCAGTTCACGGGCAAGACCTTCACGAAGCAGATCGTCCGTCAGCGACGTGTTCAGGGCAGTCAGGTAGCCGCCATCTTGTCCGCAGGCGTAGCCCTCGGCAGCGCTTGTCTCCACGAGCACATCCTCCCCAGTCAGCGTCATCTCGCCGGTTGGAAGTTCGATGATGATATCTTCACCACGCTCCGCTTTTGCGGCGATCTGCCTAGCATCAGCGCTTTCGAGCGCCGCTTTGATTTGTGGCAACAGCTTGCCATATTGTTTGCCGAGTTTTGGCAGGTTCGGCTTGATCCGGTAATCGACAAAGCCTGCATCTCTGGCGATGAATTCGAGCGCCTTGACGTTGAGTTCTTCGAGCACCTGGTCCTGGTGGGCTTCGATGGCGCGTTCAGCACGATCGTCAGGGGCGTGTACCAGGAGTTTTGACAGGGGCTGCCGCGTCCGAACCCCGGATTGCCCTCGGGCTGCCCGGGCCAGGTCAACTACCTTCTGGACGACGCCGATATTGTGCAGTAATTCGTCGTCGTCGCGGGCCGGGTCCGGCGGCGTCAGCCACTGCGCCTTCTGCCGGTCGCACACCAGCAG
>CAZWEW010000011.1:16396-25827 GCA_964633055.1 uncultured Woeseia sp.
CGCGGGCCGGATCCGCTGTCGGCCACTCGCTCATATGGATACTCACGGGTGCATTCGGGTCGACCGTCCGAACGAGGTTCTGGTACACATATTCAGAGATGAAGGGCACGAATGGCGCCATTAGCCGATGCGCACCGTCGAGACACTCGTATAACGTGAGATACGCGGCACGCTTGTCTTCGGCATCGGTAGATTTCCAGAAACGGCGACGATTGCGTCGCACGTACCAGTTGCTCAACTGATTGACAAACGATTCGATGGCGTCGCCGGCGCGTTTCGCGTCCAGATCGTCGAGGGCCTCCGTGACCACCCGAATTGTCTGATTGAGGCTTGCCAACGCCCATCGATCGATCTCCGGCCGGTCACCGACTGGCATGTCTTGCGACAAATCCACGTCATCGATCCGTGCGTAGAGCACGAAAAAACCATAAGTATTCCAAAACGTATTGATAAACGAGCTCGCGACGTCCTGAACAATTTCGACTGAAATACGTTTCAGAGCCTCCGGATTTAATCGAGCAAGAAAATACCAGCGCAGCGCATCGGCACCCACAGTATCAAAGACATCGTAGGGATCGACGATGTTGCCGATCGATTTCGACATTTTTTTCCCGTCTTTATCGACGATCAGGTTGAGGCAAATACAGTTTCGGAAAGCAACGCTGTCCGATACCAGTGTCGCAATCGCGTGCAGTGTGTAGAACCAGCCCCGGGTCTGGTCGATCGCCTCACAGATGTAGTCAGCCGGAAAATGTTGCTCGAAAGTCTCCTGATTTTCGAAGGGGTAGTGCCACTGCGCATAGGACATTGCACCAGAGTCGAACCAGCAGTCGATGACCTCGGGAACACGCCGCCACGTCCTGCCACCCTTCTCGAATGTGACATCGTCGACTGCGGGCCGATGTAGATCGAGGCCGGACAGCTCGCGACCCGATAACGATTCGAGTTCGGCGACAGAGCCCACACAGTGGTAATTCTCCTCGCCGTCGGTCCAGACCGGTAGGGGCGTTCCCCAGAAGCGCTCGCGCGAGAGCGCCCAGTCGATATTGTTTTCGAGCCAGTTGCCAAACCTCCCATCCCGGATCGTTTCGGGTACCCACTTAATCGTTTTGTTGAGCTCCACCATCCGTTCACGATAGTCGGATGTCCTGATGTACCACGCATTCTTGGCGTAGTAGATAATTGGGTCACCTGTACGCCAACCGAACGGATAGCTATGCGTGTAGCGCTCGGACCGGAACATGAGGCCGCGTTCCTTCAGGATACGGATCAGCGGTTTGTCGGCATCCTTGAAGAACATGCCGGCGACCGGCTCAATCTCCGGGAGAAAATTTCCGTCACGGCCCACTGCGTGGACAACCGGCAAACCATGCGCTTCACCCAGCGCCAAGTCGTCGACGCCATAAGCCGGCGCCGTGTGGACAATACCCGTTCCCGATTCGGTGCTGACGAACCCGGCACTGACGACGCGGAAGGCATCGCCGTCGATCTCGAGAAAGTCGAACAATCTGTCATAACGCATACCCACCAGTTCGACGCCCTTGACCCGCCTGACAATCTCGTATGTCTTGTCGCGCATGACATCGTCGAGAAGAGCTTCGGCCAGGATCAGTGTTTCCCCTTCGGACTCGATCCAGGCGTAATCAACGTCGTCGTGGACCGCGAGCAGCAAATTGGCCGGCAACGTCCACGGCGTCGTCGTCCAGACCAGCAAGAATGTGTTTTCTTCCCCGGACACCGGAAAGCGTACAAAAATGGATGGGTCCTCGACTTCCCTATAGCCGAGCGCGAGTTCATGCGAGGAAAGGGTTGCACCGATACGCGGATCAAAGGGTACGACCTTGTATCCGCGGTAAATTAGCCCCTTGTCCCAGATATTCCGTAACAGGTGCCATTCGCTTTCTATGAAGCTGTTGTGCAGCGTGTAATAAGCCTCATCCAGGTTGACCCAGAAACCCATGCGTTCGGTCATCCTTTCCCAATCGTTGATGTAGGTTATGACCGACTCGCGACACAGTCGGGTAAACTCAGCAATACCAACCTTCTCCTCGATCTCGGCTTTATCGTAGTTCTCGATCAGACCCTCGCGTTTGAGATGTTTTTCCACTTCGTGCTCGACGGGAAGGCCATGCGTGTCCCAGCCGGCTTTCCGCGGGACATGAAAACCGCGCATGGTTTTGTAGCGGGGATAGATGTCCTTGAAGCTACGAGCCAGAACGTGATGAATACCGGGTTTTCCATTCGCGGTCGGCGGACCCTCATTAAATGTGAACAACGGTCGGCCCTTGCTGGCTTCGAGCGTTTTGGCAAATACATCTTGCTCCCGCCAGAAATCCAGGATCTCCGCCTCGATCGCCGGTCCGTCATACCTGCCTTTGACTTCACTGAAACTCATAAACATTTCCATGCGCCGCTCGCGGGCACCCTGCACTTGGCCACATCCGTACATCCCCAAAAAAACAAACCCCGGGCGCACGATCTGCGCCCGGGGCGAAGAATTCATTCGCGGTACCACCCGGTTCACAGGAGATATTACCCCCTGCCTCGTTCGTGCCCGTCTCGGGGGCCAGCCGGCCAAGCCTACTCAGCAACGCTTTTCGGGCGGCGACTCCGGGGTGATATTCAGCAGGATTCGCTCCGGGGATTGCACCGTCCCCCGGTCTCTTGAAGCGAATGGAACTGCCTGTTTGTCCCCTTCCACATCCTCTTCGGGAAACTAGCCCCGCCAGTGAAAAATTACAAGCGGCAAAGCAAAAAAGGGAGTCAGAGTACATTCTTGGCTCCCGATCCATGTACTCTCCACCGAGTGAGCGAGAAAAGTACACTGACTCCTTTGTTTCCAGCACCGACAACGATTCGGACTGACGAGATCACGATAGCCGTCCACTCGGTGGGGGACGGCCCACCGGTCATTCTTATCCACGGCTTTCCCGAACTCGCATTTTCTTGGCGGCACCAGCTGCCGGACCTTGCGGGTGCGGGGTATCGTGCAATTGCGCCTGACATGCGCGGCTATGGTGGCACAGACAAACCGCCAGACGTATCAGACTACACGGTACAGAAGCTCATCGGCGACGTCACCGGCATGATGAACACCCTCTGTATCGAGCGCGCACTGATCATCGGACATGACTGGGGAGCTCTGGTTGGCTGGCAAATGACACTCCTTGCGCCCGAACGGATGGCGGGCTACATCGCACTGAATATTCCATTCATCAAGCGACCACCGATCAACCCCATCACCTACATGCGATGGAAGCTGGGGAAGGACTTTTACATTGTCAATTTCCAAGATTCCTACGAAGCCGATCGTCGATTCGCCGCGAACCCGCGCCGCTTTATTGATGTGATGATGAGAAAACGACGTATCGATCGCGATCGCTCACGCAGGCGAAAGAAGAAGCGCCAGCCGATAAGCCTGCTGCGCATGCTGGAAACGGGAAAACCGCCCGGACAGGCACTCTTGAACGACACCGAACTCGACTACTATGCCAACGCATTTTCAGCGGGCGGCTTCACTGGTCCGATCAACTGGTATCGAAATTTCAGGCACAACTGGAAAAGTACGAAAGGGGTCCGTCAACAAGTTACTGTGCCAACGCTCTTTATCGGCGCATCTGACGATATCGTCGTATCCCGGAAACAGATCGAGGCGATGAAACCGAACGTCGACGACCTTGAGGTGCACATCATTGAAGACTGCGGTCACTGGACCCAACAGGAAAAACCAGCAGAGCTGAATGCAGCGATGCTTGAGTGGATGACGCGTCGCTACCCACCCTAGTGAATGGTTTCTGAGACCTCGAGATCACTCTCGGCACCGAACATCGCCCTGTCGAAGACATTGACAAGACTGTCGGTGCACTGGGCGCCAATGACAAAAAAATCGCTTGTTGACCAGAAAAACCGGTACATCGGTGACGCCGCTTAGACGTACTTGCGCTTCCTGTGCGAGAACAAGGTCCCTAGAGCGGTCATCTTCCAGTGCCGTGAGAATATCCATGCGGCCAAGGCCGTGGTCTTCCCCGAGCATGGCCAATACATCCGAGTCAGATATATCGAGTCCCTGGCTGAAGAAGCCCTGACAGACGTCGGGCAGTAAAAACTAGGAAGTAACTGCGCGACAAATTCAAAATGGCTACAATTTTTTCGGGTCAACACCAGTCTGTTAAACTGAGTCTAAACTGTCGGAGCAAGCTGTGCTGATCAAAAAACCTACGGACGTTCGTCCATCAGAGATTACCAGCAGGGAACACTACGTGACCCGCCGCAAGTTCATGCAGGCCGCAACCGCTGCCGGCAGTTCACTCGTCGCGGGAGAAGCGTTGCCCGCAGTCATCCCTAGTGAACGTCGGGCGAAATTTGACGGTGTCGTTGCCAGCGAGTATTCGACGGGCGAGAAACAGAACAGCTACACGGATGTCACGACCTACAACAATTACTTCGAATTCGGAACCCGCAAGGAAGATCCCTACCGCTACTCGCAGGATTTCAAACCACAGCCCTGGTCGATAGAAGTATCAGGCAATGCCGAGGTCACCGGTACATTCCAGCTCGAAGACTTCGTCAAGCCTCACACGCTGGAAGAACGCATATACCGTCTGCGGTGTGTCGAAGCTTGGTCAATGGTCATCCCGTGGGTTGGAATCCCGCTTGCCAACATCATCAAGCAATTCCAGCCGCGTTCCGATGCGAAATTTGTCGAATTTGAAACACTTTACGATCCGAACCAAATGCCGGGACAGCGTGGCCGTGCTCTGCGATGGCCCTACACAGAAGGTCTCACAATTTCGGAAGCAATGAATCCATTGCCAATTCTCGCCATGGGCATGTACGGTGAAGTATTACCAAACCAGAACGGCGCCCCACTCAGGCTGGTCGTACCCTGGAAATACGGATTCAAGAGCATCAAGGGAATTGTCAGGATGCACTTCACGGACAGGATGCCACGAACGACCTGGGCGCTTGCGGCACCGCACGAGTATGGCTTCTATGCCAACGTCAATCCCGGCGTCGATCACCCGAGATGGAGCCAAGCACAGGAACGTCGTATCGGTTCCGATCAAGGGGGTGGACTCACCAACCTGTTTGCCGCAAAGCGGCAGCCAACAGTGATGTTCAATGGCTATGGAGAACATGTCGCGCATCTTTACGACGGCCTGGACCTTCGCAAAAACTACTGATCTGTTATGGACGCTCTGACGCAGGTGCGCTTCATCTGGAAGCCAATGGTGTTCCTCGCATGCCTGGCACCCATGATTCATGCCGTAGGTGACATCTACGGCATCACCGGTACGCTAGGCGCAAACCCGATCGAGAACTTGCAGGACCGTTTCGGCGTCTGGGGCCTGCGATTCATCCTGATAGCCCTCGCGGTGACACCGATTCGAGTGCTAACGGGCTGGAACTGGCTGATACGATTTCGGCGCATGCTCGGACTTTTCGCATTTTTCTATGTGTTGATACATTTTGTCGTTTGGCTAGTCCTCGATCGCGGAATCGCATTCGGACCTGATTGGAACTACGTCATCGAAGACATCTCGGAACGGCCTTTCATCACGATCGGTTTCTCTGCACTACTCATTCTTCTGAGCCTTGCCGCTACCTCGACCACCGGTATACGACGCCGGCTCGGCCAGTCGTGGCAGAAACTGCACAACTGGGTTTATGTTGCGGGAATTCTCGGTGTCTGGCACTACTGGTGGCAAGTCAGACTGGATGCCAGCGACCCGGCGATTTATGCGGCTATTCTCGCAGCGCTTCTTGGTTACCGAGTCTGGAAACGCAGGAAACCAAAGAACGCGCCGGTGCAACAGGGGGTCTGAGTGGCCATCGCCGCCTGGAAACGATTCGAAAAAATGCCTGGGTGGCAACGAAAGAAGTGCTTCATGAAGCGACTCATCGGCACGGAGTTGCGCCTGCGTAACGACATCTCGGTACCGGTCGTCAAGAAGGGCGGCTGGTGGTTCCACCCTGATCGACTAAACGACAAGAGTGTCGTTTATTCACTGGGTGTCGGCGACGAAATTAATTTCGACCTGTCGCTGATCGAAACCTATGGTACGGAAGTCTTTGCCTTCGATCCGACCCCGAATTCGGTCCACATGCTCGAAGAAAGCTGTCTGCCCAACAAGTTTCACTTCCATCCCTGGGCGGTGACAGCGACGGATGGCTCGCTGAAATTCTATCCACGCCTAAAGCGGGACGGCACCAAGTCAAATATTATGTTCACGATGATGCCGGAGCAAGAAACGAAAGACGACGTCATCGAGGTGCCAGCCTATAGCCTGGCGTCAATCGTCAGGAAATTCGGTCACAACCAGATTGACCTGCTCAAAATGGATATAGAAGGTGCGGAATACGAGGTACTCGAGGGGCTGCTCGATTCACCGATACTTCCCACCCAGCTACTGGTCGAGTTTCACCATCGATTCGTCAAAGACGGTCTGAACAGAACCTATGAGCTCATCGGGAAACTGAGAAACGCGGGCTACCGAATCTTCGCCATCTCCGAAATCGGCCGTGAGGTATCATTCCTGAGGCTATGAAGGTACTGATACTTACAGTTATCGCCACGCTCCTGATTGCTGCCTGTTCTGCTCCATCGGGAATCCGGCGCGACCCCATCCTCGACTGCCCCATCAGCATGGTGCTAATCTGTGAGACAAGCCGCGATCAGGAGCCCGGCAACGCAAGCGACGAAGAAATCCCTCAATACGATCGGTGTTTCTGCGAACACATGATGTAGTGCATCGATACTCACATCTACAAAAAAGGCGCACCGAAGTGCGCCTTTTTTGTTTTTCCATAATTGGCTGACTTACATCATGCCGCCCATGCCACCACCCATGCCACTCATATCGGGCATCGGCGGTGCGTCTTCCTTCGGCGCTTCCGCGACCATTGCTTCTGTCGTCAGCAGCAGACCCGAGACCGATGCCGCGTTCTGCAATGCAAAACGGGTGACCTTGGTCGGGTCAAGGATGCCAGCTTCGATCATGTCGCCGAACTCTCCCGTAGCCGCGTTATAACCGTAGTTGCCGGAACCTTCGGCAACAGCATTCAGCACGACACTCGGATCACCACCAGCGTTATTGACGATCTGGCGCAACGGCTCTTCGATGGCACGACGCAGGATGCCGATACCAACGTCCTGGTCATCATTCTGGCCTTTGAGTTTCTCGATAGCCTTCTCGGCACGGATCAACGCGACACCACCACCGGCAACGACGCCTTCCTCCACAGCCGCGCGCGTTGCGTGCAGCGCATCTTCGACACGAGCTTTCTTTTCTTTCATTTCGACTTCGGTCGCGGCACCGACCCTGATGACAGCAACACCACCGGACAGCTTGGCGACACGCTCCTGCAGTTTTTCCTTGTCGTAGTCAGAGCTCGACTCGGCGATCTCACCATTGATCTGCTCGACGCGGCCCTGAATGTCCGCTGACGCACCCGCGCCATCAATGACCGTCGTGTTCTCCTTGGTGATCTGGACTTTCTTCGCTTCACCCAGATCCTCGAGCGTCGCTTTCTCCAGCGAAAGGCCAACTTCTTCAGCGATGACCTGACCACCCGTCAGGATCGCAATATCTTGCAGCATAGCCTTGCGTCGATCGCCGAAGCCCGGAGCCTTGACCGCCGCAACTTTCACGCTACCGCGGATATTGTTTACAACCAGGGTTGCCAGCGCTTCACCTTCTATGTCTTCTGCGATGATGATCAGCGGACGACCTGCTTTGGCGACGCCTTCAAGGACCGGCAGGAGATCGCGAATGTTCGAGATCTTCTTGTCGTGCAACAGGATGAACGGATTTTCATGCTCGACACTCTGGCTACCTGCTTCGTTGATGAAGTATGGCGAAAGGTAACCACGATCGAACTGCATGCCTTCGACGACGTCGAGTTCATTATCCAGACCGGAACCTTCCTCGACCGTGATGACGCCTTCCTTGCCGACTTTGCCCATCGAATCAGAGATAATCTCACCGATCTCGGTATCAGAGTTGGCAGAGATACTGCCAACCTGCGCAATTGCCGTATTGTCTTCACACGGTTTGGAGAGCTTCTTGAGTTCTTCCACCATAGCGACCGTTGCCTGGTCGATACCGCGCTTGAGATCCATCGGGTTCATGCCGGCAGCCACCGACTTCAGACCTTCACGCAGAACTGCCTGAGCGAGAACCGTTGCGGTCGTGGTGCCATCACCTGCGACATCCGATGTCTGGGAAGCAACTTCCTTCACCATCTGTGCACCCATGTTTTCGAACTTGTCTTCGAGTTCAATTTCCTTTGCGACCGAGACACCATCCTTGGTAACCGTCGGGGCACCAAAGCTCTTGTCGATTACCACATTGCGGCCCTTGGGACCCAGGGTCACTTTCACCGCATTGGCCAGAACGTTCACACCTGCAAACATCTTCTGACGGGCGTCGTCGCTAAAACGTACTTCTTTAGCTGCCATTTGTTCCTATCCTCTTAGCTAGAATTCTATTGAGCTGGTGATAAAGGCTCAGCCTTCGATGACGGCCATAATGTCGTCTTCTTTCATCACCAGGAGCTCTTCACCGTCGACCTTGACCTCGGTACCCGAGTACTTGCCGAACAACACTTTGTCACCTGCCTTGATGTCCAGTGCGCGAACGTCACCGTTCTCAAGGATCTTGCCGTTGCCGACAGCAGTGACCTCGCCCTTGACCGGCTTCTCGGTCGCGGCGTCAGGAATCACGATCCCGCCGGGAGAGGTACGCTCCTCTTCCATGCGCTTTACGATGACTCGATCATGAAGCGGACGAATCTTCATCGATTAGATCTCCTTTAAACTTTTGATTAATAACCGATTCTTAAAAAATACAACCGAGCAACATTAGCACTCGGCGTTAGGGAGTGCCAATAATAGGGGCCAGCGCCGAAATTTCAAGCATTTCAGGCCGAAAAATTGGAGCCTGCATCAATGACATGGGAGCTCATGGCCGGTATCCTCGCGGTCATTATTGGCAAATTTGTTCACCTGTTGACAAACAAATCCCGTGGTTTAGCGGTTAATTTGGGAGCCGCCCGAACGCGAAGAACGAATGTGATACGACATATCCTCAGGACCGTATTTATTCTCTCCTTGCCGGCCCTCATCGGGACAGCGGCAAGCGCCCGAGGTGCTGAGCTCCTGCACGCTGAGGACGCCTACCGATACGCGGTCACCGACACCGGAAGCTCGCTCGAGATCGACTGGATGGTCGAGGAAGGCTATTACCTCTATCGCGGGAAAATGTCTTACGAAAGTGGCAGCGATGCCATCGTCCTCGGTAACTACGAACTTCCCGACGGCGAACCACACGAAGACGAGTTTTTTGGTTTCCATTAAGTCACTTTGAAACCCTACTTCGTCAGTATCCCGTGTGCGGTCGCTGGTTTTCTCCCCGATGCGGTCGACGCTA
>CAZWEW010000012.1:0-24737 GCA_964633055.1 uncultured Woeseia sp.
CCTGGATGCGTATCGGTTTGGCAGCATGATGAAACTGGGCATACGATTTTTCTGGGTGGTGACTGGCTTGATGGCGGTCGTGATTGGCGCGATCGGCGTTGTAGTGCCGTTGCTGCCCACAACACCGTTTCTTTTGATCGCCGCCTACGCTTTTTCGCGTTCATCCGGAAGACTCACGCGCTGGCTGCATGGACATCGTAAGTTCGGACCGCTCATCAAAAACTGGGAGAAGTATCGGAGCATCGATCGCCGTTCGAAGCAGATATCGATGATCGTGATAGTGGCCACACCAATTATCACCTGGCTCATTGGAGCACCGATTTGGGTAATAGGCGCACAGGTTGCCGTGCTCGCTTGTGCAGCAGTGTTTATCCTGACGCGACCACTACCACCTCACGAGCGTATCAGCGTGGAAACGGACTGACGCCACCAATGAACTGGTGCAACGTCAGCACCACGATAATCATTGCGGCGCTAATGAAGAGACCTTTGATCTCGTAGCTTACGGAGGGGACCTCCCCGATTGTCTATCGGTGATCAGCTCAACATTGCGAGTCTTTCGCTAATGGGGGAAGTGATATGCTCCGACGGTAATGTTAACGGTAGATGCAAAGACTCTTGCAAGGGCGCTGCCGTACGATCAGCTCATCGATGCGGTGGACCGGGCATTCGCCTTGGAAGTCGAGGTGCCGTTGCGCTCGCATCACACCGTACCAGTCCCGGGGGGCACAGAGGGCACGCTGTTGTTGATGCCGGCCTGGAAGGCAGGCCAGATCATAGGGATAAAGATTGCAACCGTCTTTCCCGATAATGCAGAAATCGACCGTCCGGCTGTTTTCGCGAGTTATCTTCTACTGAGTGCAGAGACAGGTGTGCCCGTCGCTGTACTTGATGGCAGTGAAATCACGGTCCGGCGAACCGCTGCTGCATCTGCGCTGGCGTCGCGCTACCTCTCACGCCGGGATTCCGAAAGGCTGTTAATGGTTGGCACCGGAAATCTCGCGCCACACATGGTTCTGGCGCATGCAGCGGTGCGCCCCATCCGGCAGGTGGCGGTCTGGGGGCGCAGGCAAACGCAGGCTCGTGACCTAGCAGCGCGATTATCTACCTCGGGCTTCGAGGTCGAGGCCGTTGACTCACTGGAAGAGGCAGCGGCAGCAGCGGACATTATCAGCTGCGCCACGCTGGCGAGTGAGCCCTTGATTCAAGGGGCGTGGCTGAGGCCCGGACAGCATCTCGACCTCGTAGGGTCTTTTCGGCCGGACATGCGGGAGGCGGATGACGAAGCTCTGCGGAGAGCCAGTATCTACGTTGATACCCGGGTGGGCGCTTTGTCGGAATCGGGCGAGATGGTGCAGGGTCTTGCTAATGGCGTGATCACCGAAACGGACGTTTGTGGAGAACTTTCGGAACTGGCGCGAAAAAACGTGGACGGTCGGACGAGTGACGAGACCATTACGCTGTTCAAGTCGGTCGGGACCGCGATCGAAGACCTCGCGGCCGCCGAACTGGCCATACGGAATACTGATTTGAAGCTCGGTTTGTGAAACAGGCGATCATTAGCGTCCCAACAGGCGATCGTCGCGCAACCAACTGAGAAATCGTTACGAGTTGTTCGTCGAGAAAAACTTGCAACGATTGGGGACTGCCATCGTGAAGCGAAATATACCAACCGACCGCTTGTAATATACTGCGCCGATCCAGCATCCACCGTCCGGGCAAGATGTTTCGACTCAAGCAGAATCATGCTCAGAAAAGCGGTGACCACCTGCCGCCTGCCGATGGTCGCAAGCTCCTTTCAGAACAGTCCGTCGTGCGTGGCTTCGTTGGTACCGTCGCAGTGGCACTGCTGCTTAGCTGGCTCTGGGCCCTATTCTCCATGTCCACTGGTCGCGTGTTTCCATGGTTCTCAATCGCTATCGGCGCGCTCATCGGTATGGCGATGCAGCGGTTCGGCCGGGGTCTGGACTGGAGATTTCCGGTGATGGCCGTCTTGATCGCCGGTGTTACGGCCTACTTTGGCAACCTGATGATTGGCGTGTTGGAAACGGGTCGATATATCGAAGCAGAAACAGTTAGCGTGCTCGCGGGTTTGTCTGCCGACACGATGCACAATTTTTTTCGGAATACGATAGGGCCGATCGATCACATCTATGCATTTTCGGCTTGTGGCGTCGCCGCATTCTTCGCCAATCGTCGCCTGAAACGCCACGAGGTATTGGGACTCAGAACGATGGACCGACGGGAAACATGAACGATAAAGTGACCTAGTTCTGCGAATATGTCATATCAGAGGGAGAACTCGGCAATCACCGGCGTGTGGTCGGAAGGACGTTCCCAGGCGCGCGGTTCCCGGTCGATGTAACTGGCGGTGCATTTCGCGGCCAGTGTGTCACTCGCAAGGATCAAGTCGATGCGCAGACCGGCGTTGCGACGAAAACCCGCAGCCCGGTAGTCCCACCAGCTGAAAGTCTGTTCGGGTTGCTCGAACTGTCGATAAACGTCCGCCAGGCCGAGATCGATCAGGGCGTTCAATGCCTCGCGCTCAAGCGGGCTGCAGAGGATACCAGCGCCCCATTTCTCCGGATCGTGCACATCACGATCGTCGGGAGCGATATTGAAATCGCCGAGCACTACTACCTGTTCATACTGTTTTATTTCGCCTTCGAGAAATGACTTCAGCGCTTTCAGCCAGCCGAGCTTGTAGTCATATTTCTCGGAGCCAACCTCGCTGCCATTCGGGACGTAAAGATTGATTACCCGTACGTCGTCAATCGTCGAGGCGAGAATGCGCCGTTGTGGGTCCTCGAAACCCGGAAAATCGGTGACATGGTCGGTTGGTTCGGCCTTGCTAATCACCGCGACACCGTTGTACGTCTTCTGTCCGCTGGCAACCGCCCGGTAGCCGACGTCAGTAAACGACTCTGCCGGAAACGCTTCGGTGACCTGCTTGATTTCCTGCAACACGAGGATGTCCGGATTCGCAGCGTCGAGCCACTCGAGCACATGCCCTAGCCGTACATTCAGAGAATTGACGTTCCAGGTGGCGATCTTCATGCCGCTTTCCCGATACCACATTGTCGCAGCAATGCGTCGAGGGTTGGTTTGCGGCCGCGAAATGCGACGTAGGCGTCCATGAAGTCACGGCTGCCGCCGACTTCGAGGATTTCACGGCGGAAACGTTCTGCTGTTGCGGTATCGAAAATGCCGGATTCTTCGAAGGCGGCGAATGCGTCGGCCGCAAGCACTTCGGCCCATTTGTAGCTGTAATAGCCGGCAGCATAGCCGCCGGCGAAGATGTGCGAGAAGCTGTGCGGCTGGCGATTGTAGTCAGGTTGTTTCACCAGGGAGACCTCGTCCCGAACGGCATGCAGGGTATCCATCACGCGTGAGCCGGCAGAGGCGTCATAGTCTGCATGTACGCGCAAGTCGAATAATGCGAACTCGATCTGCCGGAGCATTGCCAGGGCCTCGCCGAAATGACGGCTGGCGTCGAGTTTTTCGAACAGGTCGCGTGGTAACGGTTCATTCGTCTGGTAATGCGATGAACAATTCTCCAGTACTTCATATTGCCAGGCAAAATTCTCCATGAACTGGCTAGGCAGTTCGACAGCGTCCCACGGTACGCCATTGATTCCGGCGATGCTCGGATAGTCGATCCGGGTCAGCAGGTGGTGCAGCATGTGGCCGAATTCATGGAAGAGTGTCACGACATCCGTATGTGTCAGCAATGACAGGCCACTGGCATCCTGCGGTGGGAAATTACAAACGAGGTAGCCGACAGGCATCTCGCGGGTATCGCCAAGGTCCATTCGAACCACGCACTCATCCATCCAGGCTCCGCCACGCTTTCCCTGCCTGACAAAAAGGTCGCTGTAGAAACTTCCGATCATGGTCCCCTCAGCGTCGCGTATTTCGTAGAAACGGACCGTATCGTGCCAACGGCTGACATCATCGTTCTCGACCACCGAGATGCCATACAGCCGTTCCGCCAGTGCGAACATGCCTTGTTTGACGGCGCTGAACGGAAAGTACTTTCGAAGCCCCTCATCCGAGATCGAAAATTTCTTTTGCTTCAACTGCTCCAGAAAATAAGAGACGTCCCAGGCTGCAAGCGGCTCCTCTGCGAGCGATTGAATTGCGGCGAGTTCGCGAGCCGCCGAATCCTGTGAGCGCAGGGCCAGTTCGGTCAGGAACTCGAGGACCTCGTCCACGTTGCCGGCCATCTTTGTCGCCAGCGAATAGTCGGCGTAATGATCAAAGCCGACCAGGTTGGCGGCTTCGTGGCGCATCGCCAGGATGCGGTCCATGATGTCGCTGTTGTCCCAGTCGGGACTGTCACCCTGGTCCGAGGCACGTGTTACCCAGGCCCGGTAGAAGGTTTCGCGCACGGACCTGACGGCGCCGTGTGTCATGACGGCGTGATAGTTGGGGTAGTCGAGTTTGAACCACCATCCGTCGGCACCCTCGGTGCGTGCATCGGCGGCTGCGCGTGTCTTGACCATTTCGGGAATGCCCAGAATGTCCGCTTCATTGATGGTGTGGAAGTGCCATGCATCCGTTGCATCCTGGACATTCTGGTCGAATGTGGCCCTTAACGCGGCAATCTCCTGCATGATTTCCCGGTATCTAGCCTTCTCCCCGTCCGGGAGCGTCACACCGGATAGCCGGAAATCACGCAGCGTATGCTCGATGAGTTTCCGCTCCGCTTCTGTCGCGTCGTCCGGCATTGCGGCCTCGACCTCGACAAACGCTTCCTGCAGCGCCTGATTTTGTGACAATTCGGTGCCATATTCGGTCATCAGTGGCAGCGATGCGTTGTAGGCATCTCGCCAGCCCGCACTGTCGAGAACGCTTTGCAGGTGACTGACCGGTGACCAGACCCTGCTCAGTTCGTGGCTCATTTCCTCGAGCGGCTTGACCAGGGGAGCAAATTCGCGCGCTCCCGGATCGTCCAGAAGGGCCGCGAGCTTTTGCCGATGCGCTGCGATAAGCTCCTCGAGCGCCGGTAACGTATGCTCTGGCTTGATGCGGGTGAATTGCGGCAGATCAGTGGTATCGAGTAGCGGATTCGACATTGAGGCCTGACCAAACGAAGTAGCGGCAGGATGGTATCACAGGGCTGGACGACAAAAGACGAAGGAAGCACAGGTGAAGACAGGCTTTGATCTGTTGGTGATCGGCGGTGGCAGTGGTGGGCTCGCCCATGCACAACGCGCGGCCGAATACGGTGTCAGCGCGGCTGTCATCGAAGCCGGTCCCCTGGGCGGCACCTGCGTGAATGTTGGTTGTGTTCCCAAGAAACTGATGTGGTATTCCGGGCACTTCGCGCACGGTATTCGGATAGCCCGTGACTACGGTTTCGATGTTTCTCTGGACACTCACGATTGGTCGGCGCTCAGGCAGAAGCGCGACGACTATATTCATCGCCTGAATGGGATCTACCGGAACAACCTCGACAAACGTGGGGTGGACTGCATAGAAGGTAACGGACGTTTCGTTGATCCGAATACCGTTGTGGTTGGCGAGACCGCGTATACCGCGGATCGCATCGTGATTGCCGCCGGCGGATATCCCATTGTGCCGGACATCCCGGGTGCGGCGCTTGGTATGACGTCGGACGGGTTTTTTGCGCTTGACCAGCGCCCGCAGAAAGTTGCCCTGCTGGGCAGTGGTTATATCGCCGTTGAGCTGGCTGGTGTATTCAATGCGCTGGGGTCCGATACTACGGTTCTGGTCAGAAAGGAAGGCGTCCTCAGAAGCTTTGACACGATGTTGCGGGAGGAGCTCGAGTCTGCGATGCGGGCCGACGGCATTGATCTCGTCACCGGGTTTTGCCCGGAGGCTCTACTCCAAACTGACGGCGGCATCACCATCAGTAGCGAGGGTGGCGGCGAGTTCGGCCCGTACGACGCTGTCGTGTGGGCGGTTGGGCGGAGGCCTAATACCGAGGCCCTGAATCTCGAAGCGGCAGGGATCGAGTGCGATAGCGAGGGTTTTATACCTACCGACGAGTGGCAAAAGACCAGCGTCGATCATATCTTTGCGATTGGTGACGTGACCGGCCGTGCCGCGTTGACACCGGTTGCAATTGCGGCGGGCCGACGGCTGGCAGATCGGCTCTATAATGGAATGCCTGACCGGCTTCTTGAGTACCACACGATTCCAACGGTCATCTTTACTCACCCACCGATCGGCGCCGTGGGCCTCACCGAGGGTGAGGCACGCGAGCAACATGGGGATGAAATGAGGGTCTACGAGTCGCGCTTCACGCCGATGCTGTATGCGTTCAGCGAAGAGAAGGTGCGGAGCCGAATGAAACTGATCGTCACTGGTAACGATGAGAAGATCGTCGGCTGTCATATTATCGGCGATGGCGCCGACGAAATGCTGCAGGGATTTGCGGTAGCCGTCCGTATGGGCGCGACCAAGGCCGACTTCGACGACACCGTCGCCATTCACCCGACAAGTGCCGAAGAACTCGTCACAATGCGCTGACGACTGGCGACAGTCCTTCGGGCGGCAGCATCTATCTTGCCTTGTTCTGTCTCGCCGGAGGTCTTTATGTCCATCCGCCGGGTTTGAGGGTTAGACTGTCGTGAGTTGTTTCAGTACCGGTGCAGTGTCCGGCCGAATGCCGCGCCAGATGAAAAATGACTCCGCAGCCTGTTCGACGAGCATGCCCCACCCCATGATGGAACTTGCGGCTCCATGTTGCGTCGCCCAGCGCGCAAAGGGTGTGGGCGAATCGCTGTAGGAAAGGTCGTAACAACAGGTCGACGGGTGAACGGCATGTTCCGGGTAGAGTGCTGTTTCGCCACTAAGCCCGGCGCTGGTTGCATTGATAATCAGATCGTAATTTGGCGATGAGCGGACCTCATCAAAACGACAGGCATCAACCGGGCCCTGGGTCGAAAAATGATCCGCCAGACTCCGTGCCTTCGAAAATGTCCGATTGGCGATAACGATTGACGCTGGTTCAGCTTCCAGCAACGGTCCAATGATGCCGCGTGTGGCACCACCGGCGCCGAGTATCAGTATGTTCGAGTCTTTGAGCTTCAGGTTGTGATTCACCTGCAGGTCGCGCAATAGCCCGATGCCGTCTGTGTTGTCCCCGTAAAGGCGGCCGTTGTCTAAGGTGATGGTATTGACGGCACCCGCGTTCGATGCCCGTTCGCTCAGGTCATCGACAAGCCTGGCTACTTCGTGTTTGTGGGGAACGGTGATATTCAGTCCCTTGCCACCGGCAAGGCCAAACTGGTCAATTTCAGCATCGAGCTTGTCGGGGGCAACCTCAATCAGTTCGTATTGAATGTGCTGATGGGTTTGCTGAGCGAAGAGGCGATGGATGATGGGCGAACGGCTGTGGGATACCGGGTACCCCATGACCCCGTAACGGTCGGCGTCAACTTCGTTCATTCTGCCAACCAGCGGGCCACCTGAATCGCGTAATAGGTGAGGATGGCGCTGGCGCCTGCGCGGCGGATCGAAAGCAAAGATTCAATTACCGCTGATCGATGATCGAGCCAGCCGTGCTGTCCGGCTGCCGCCAGCATGGCGTATTCACCACTGACCTGGTAGGCAAACGTCGGGACGTTGAATTCCCTGCGCACGCGGTGGATGACGTCGAGGTAGGGCATGGCAGGCTTGACCATGACCAGGTCGGCACCTTCGGCTATATCCAGTGCCAATTCGCGAAGCGCTTCGTCTGTATTGGCGGGATCCATCTGGTAATTGCGTTTGTCACCGCCCGCCAAGTTGTCCGCGGAACCGACTGCGTCACGGAAGGGTCCGTAAAAGCAGGACGCGTACTTCGCCGCATAGGCGAGGATTAGCGTATTTCGATGACCGGCACTTTCTAGTGCGCCTCGGATCGCACCGACCCGGCCATCCATCATATCGGATGGTGCGACGATGTCGGCGCCGGCGCCGGCGTGTGACGCGGCCTGCTGGACCAGCATTGCCACCGTTTCGTCGTTCAGCACATAACCGTCGTCATCGATAATGCCGTCCTGGCCATGCGTCGTGTAGGGATCGAGCGCGACGTCTGTTATGACCGCGAGCTCGGGTAGTTCTGATTTGAGAGCCCGGACGGCGCGCTGTACGAGGCCGTCGGGATTAGCGCATTCAATGCCATCGGGAGACTTGAGGTTTCCCTCGATAACGGGAAACAGTGCGATCGCGGGGATACCCAGCCCGTAGGCTGTTCGTGCCTCCTCCACGATGCCATCGATACTCTTGCGTTCGACACCGGGCATCGATTCCACGGTCTCGGACCGCCCTTCTCCATCCAGTACGAAAACCGGATAAATGAGGTCCGACGGAGACAGTCGAGTTTCGGCGACGAGTGCCCGGAGGCTCTCGCTGAGACGGGTCCTGCGCATGCGAATCGCGGGGAACAAGGCTGAAGGAAATTCATTCATATCAATAGATTGGGTAATTCCAACTTGGATCTTCTCTGTATTTCGGTTGGGTTTCTACGCCGGTATAACATGATAATGAACTACACGTAATAATTCTCAAGGGAAGTGAGTGAACTCGAATGGCCAGAATTGTGCCCCAATGTTTGCCGCAGGACTGCTAGCATCGATTCATGGCAAAAAAAATCCAACGCTGCGCTTGGGCAGACAATTCCAGCTCCGAATATATCCGCTATCACGATGAGGAGTGGGGTGTTCCGGTTTGGGACGACCAGACCCAGTTCGAATTTCTGCTGCTCGAAGGGGCACAGGCTGGTCTGAGTTGGTCAACAATACTCCACAAGCGCGACGGCTATCGTAAGAACTTTGCCAACTTCGATCCGGAGCAAGTTGCACGATTTAGCAAGAAGCGAATTGAGACGATTCTCAAAGATCCCGCCATTGTCAGGAATCGCCTTAAGGTCGAATCTGCCGTGACAAATGCGAAGGTGTTTCTCAGGGTGCAGAAAGAATTCGGGACATTTTGCGAATACATTTGGAGCT
Source organism: uncultured Woeseia sp. (assembly GCA_964633055.1). Lineage (GTDB taxonomy): Bacteria > Pseudomonadota > Gammaproteobacteria > Steroidobacterales > Woeseiaceae > SZUA-117. The sequence continues at coordinate 8,964 of CAZWEW010000012.1, forward strand.
TTGTTGGAGGCGCGCCGATCCAGAACAAGATTCGGAGCCAAAGGGATTTCCGTTCAACATCGCCCGAGTCGGATGCCCTGTCCAAAGATCTCAAGAAGCGCGGCTTCAGGTTTGTTGGCTCAACGATCATCTATGCGCACCTGCAGGCTGTCGGCATGGTCAACGATCATGAGGTAGGTTGCTTCCGTCACAGGCCCTGTGCAGCGCTCGGAAAAAAGAAGGGACAGCAGCGCGCGAATGCTTGAAACCCTTTGCCATCATCCCTGCAGAATGGCTGGCTCAGGTAAGCCCCGGCATTTCGAATCCCTGTCCACGGAGACTCTCGCTTAGCGTCGAGCTTTGATTACGAGAAAGGCTGACCAGCGGTGGCCGCACTTTGCGCCACGCATTATCGCCGGAAAATTCGGCCACCGTTGCCTTCAGCGCCGCAATCATAGGGTAGGCCATCACGGCATCACGGATGTCGTCAAGTTTTTGCTGAATCGCATCAGCATTATCAGCTTGCCAGTGCTCGTAGAGATGATCGATCGCCGCCGGATTGACGTTGGCGGTCGCCGATATACAGCCGGCACCTCCGTTTCTCATATTCTCGAGCAGAAATGACTCGCTGCCAACGAATATACGGAAGTCATCCCACCTGCGATCCAGCATGGCTTGGGTATTGTCCCAGTCCCCCGAGCTGTCCTTGATACCAACGATGGTATCGGGATAGTCGGTGATCAATCGCTCGATCAGTTCGGGCGTGAAGCCGACCTGGGCGATCGGAGGGATGTGATAGAGATAAATTCGTAAGTCACTGCTGCCGACGCGCTCGATGACATCCGCGAAGTTTGCATAGATGCCATCGTCACTTACGCCCTTGTAGTAAAACGGGGGCAGCATCAGTGTACCGGCACATCCGAGTTTCACCGCATGGGCAGTGAGGTCCACCGTATCGGTCGATGCACAGCAACCCGTGCCGGGCATCATTCGGTTGGTGTCGATGCCTGATTCAACGAGTCGATCCAGTAATTCGATCTTTTCACCAACCGACATTGAATTGGCTTCACTGTTGGTACCGAATACGGCGAGACCGACATTTTGGGACAGGAGCCACTGGCACTGGTTGATCAGGCGGGCCGCGTCCGGCATCAGTGTGTCGGTAAACGGAGTGATGACTGGGGAGAGCACGCCGGAAAGTCGATTTGGCATCGTCGATTCAGTCCTTTGGAGGTCATGGAGAACATACACACAAATTGTTGTGCCGTATGAACAGGTGCCAGATTAGCACGTGACTATACAGCCCCGGCGCCAGGGCTTCGAACAATAGTTGACGCCAATCGTGAAGTTCAGTTCGCGATATTGATCAGACTCAATCGAGCCAGTTACGAGGTCGCAGGTAATTGGTATAGAGATCGGCCTCCGGTGTGCCCGGCTCCGGATGCCAGTCGTACTCCCAGCGAACGCGTGGCGGCAGTGACATCAAAATGGATTCCGTTCGACCGCCGGACTGAAGGCCGAACAACGTGCCGCGATCGTAGATCAGGTTGAACTCCACGTAGCGACCGCGGCGATATAATTGGAACTCGCGCTGCCGGTTGCTGTATTTGTGACTGCGACGTGTCTTGACGATAGGCAGGTAGGCTGGCAGGAAGTGGTCGCCAACGGCCCTTGTAAATTCGAACGAACTGTCAAAGTCCGGCTGGTTAAGGTCATCAAAAAACAGGCCGCCGACGCCGCGTGTCTCGTCCCGGTGTTTCAGGAAGAAGTAGTCATCGCACCATTTCTTGTATCGGTCGTAAACATCGTCGCCAAACGGCTCACAGGCCGATCTGGCCGTACGGTGCCAGTGCAGTACGTCGTCATGGAACGGGTAATACGGTGTAAGATCGAACCCGCCGCCGAACCACCACACCACTTCACCATCGTTTGCGTTGGTCGAAAAAAAGCGGAAGTTCGCATGTGTCGTCGGTACGTAGGGGTTTTCCGGGTGCAGAACCAGCGAGACGCCCATGGCCTGGAAACGTTTACCAGCCAGTTCAGGTCTGCGCCCGGTAGCAGATGGTGGCATTTCATCACCAAACACGTGTGAGAATCCGACGCCGGCCTGTTCGAATATAGCCCCGCCCTTGAGTATGCGGCTTTCTCCACCGCCGCCACCTGGCCTGTCCCAGTGATCGTGCCGAAACTTGTTCCGGCCGTCGAGGTCCTCGAGCGACGAGCAGATACGCATCTGCAACGCACGGAGGTATTCCTCTACGGCCTGAATATCGACTTCGCTCATGACGCTCTCAACACCTTTCCGGAATAATATTCACGGATCTCCGACGCTGCATCGGCCGGACCGCAATCGCCGGGCACAATGTAGTCTACTAGAGAGCCAAAAAGGCGCCTTAGAACAAAAGCATTTCGGGCGGGCGGACGTCCCGACATGTTGGCGCTTGTTGAAACCAGCGCAGAGTCTGTTTCCATGCACAGGGTCCGGGCAACCGGGTGTGTTGTAAAGCGAACCGCGATACCCGGGTGATCGCCCCGTATCCACCGCGGTACCCGGTCTGTTGCAGGAACAATCCATGTCACCGGCTTCTCGGGTGTCGACGCAAGATCGAGCTTGTCGAGCGGGGCATCGATCCAGCCGTCCATCTGCCCGATGTCAGATATGATCAATACCAGGCCCATCGCCGGGTCACGGTTCTTGATGGTCAGGATTTTGCTGACGGCCTCGAAGTTATCGGGAACGCATCCGAGGCCGAAGACGCCCTCCGTCGGGTAAGCGATGACCCCGCCTTGGTTGAGAACCCGTCCTGCAAATCGAATGTTCTGGGTGGTGGTCATCAGACCCTGCAGCAATCAGCTTTCGCCAGGTTCAGTCGCTTTCTTCCTTGATTTCTTCCTGGCTTTCTTTTTGGCAGCCTTTTTCTTCTTCGCTTTCTTCTTACCGCGTTTACCGCGGACCGGCGCTGCAGCGAGCAGTTCCTTGCACTCCTCCAGTGTCAGTGATTTAGGCTCACGGTCTTTCGGTACGCGAGCGTTCTTGGTCTTGTCGGTGATATACGGGCCATATCTTCCGTTCAACACCTGGATGCCATCGTCTTCGAAGTCGAGAATGATTCGGTTCGCGTCTGCGATCTTTTTTTCCTCGATTAACTCGAGCGCGCGCGGAAGTTCGATCGTGTAAGGGTCGTCTTCGCCTCGAATCGAAACGTACTTGTCACCATAACGGACGTAGGGCCCGAACCGACCGACACTCGCCGACACCGGCAGTCCGTCTGGCGTTTCTCCGAGTTTGCGGGGTAGCTTGAAAAGTTCCATCGCCGTTTCAAGATCGATATCGGCCATTTTTTGACCGGGACGCAGTCCGGCAAACTTTGGTTTTTTCTCGTCGTCTTTCGTGCCAATCATGACCATTGGACCGTACCGTCCCATGCGAACGCTGACCGGTTTGCCGCTCTTGGGGTCGGTGCCGAGCAAGCGCTCCTGAAGAACATCTCTCCGGTCGACGCTCTCCTTCTTTTCCTCGACGAGGTCATGGAATGGCCCCCAGAATCCCTCGAGTAGCGGCACGAGATCTTTCTCACCGAGCGAAATTGCGTCGAGGTCGTCTTCCAGGCGAGCGGTAAAGTCGTAGTCGACGTATCGCGTGAAGTGTTCGGTTAAAAAGCCGTTGACGATTCGGCCGATATCCGTCGGGATGAAGCGTTTTCCGTCCATTTCGACATATTCGCGATTCTTCAGGGTCGAAATAATACTGGCGTATGTGGAGGGCCTGCCGATGCCATATTCCTCGAGCGTCTTGACCAGCCTTGCTTCTGAGAATCGCGGTGGCGGCTCCGTGAAATGCTGTTCGGGGCGCAGCACGTCGAGGTTGATGACGTCGCCCACCGATACCTCGGGCAGCAGCCGATCGCTGTCGTCGTCCGTCGAATCATCCTTCCCCTCTTGATAGACGGCCATGAAGCCCGGCTCGACCAGTACCGAACCGTTGGCACGGAACCAATGTTGGTCGTCTGCGTCCGTGGCGCGCTGTGCGCCCGGCACGAGTTCAAGCGCAACGGTATCAAACACTGCGGGCACCATTTGGCAGGCCATCGTTCTCCGCCAGATCAACGTGTAAAGCTTGAGTTGTTCTTCGTTGAGTTTGCCTTTTAGTGATTCCGGCGTGTGTGCCACGGATGTTGGTCGAATGGCCTCATGTGCTTCCTGTGCGTTCTTGGCTTTGGTCTTGAACAGCCGCACCTCGGCAGGCACGTTTTCGGCGCCGTAGCGCTCCCTGATGACGTCACGAATTTCGCTAACGGCCACATCGGCCAGGGTGACCGAGTCAGTACGCATATAGGTAATAAGGCCGACATTACCCTCATCCGGGAGCTCTATACCCTGAAACAGTTGCTGAGCAACACGCATCGTCCGTTGCGTGTTGAAGCCAAGCTTGCGGGAAGCTTCCTGTTGCAGGGTCGACGTCGTAAAGGGCGCCGTCGGATTCCTCCGGCGTTGTTTCTTGTCGATGCTTACGGCCGTCAGTTTTCCCCCGGCTGCCTCGAGAATCGTCCTTTCGACTTCGCGGGCCGCGTCTTCATTCTCGAAGCTAAACTGCTCTACCTTTTCACTCTTGTAGTGAACCAGGCGCGAGACAAAAGGTTGTTCTTCCTTGCTGACGTCGGCCTCGATTGACCAGTATTCACGCGGTTTGAAGGCCTCAACTTCGAGCTCACGCTCAACGATCATCCTCAATGCGGGGCTCTGAACGCGTCCGGCCGAAAGGTTTCGTCCTATTTTTCTCCACAACAGGGGGGATAGGTTAAAACCGAAGAGATAGTCGAGCCCCCGGCGTGCCTGTTGTGCGCTGACCAGTTCCGATGAAATGTCCCGCGGATGATTGATCGCGTCATTGACCGAATCTTTGGTGATTTCGTGGAAGATCACGCGGTGAACTTTCTTGTTTTCGAGGGTATTTTCTTCTTTTAGTATTTCCGTCAGATGCCATGCAATCGCTTCACCTTCGCGATCCGGATCGGTTGCGAGGTATAACGCATCGGCTTTCTTTAGCGCACGGATAATGGCTCTGACGTGTGTCTCACTGTCCTCGCCGACCTGGTATTTCATCGCGAAGCCCTGGTCCGGATTGACTGCGCCTTCCTTGGCCACGAGATCGCGGACATGACCGTAAGAGGCCATGACATCGAAGTCCGCGCCGAGGTATTTGCTAATTGTCTTGGCTTTGGCCGGCGACTCTACGATGACGAGGTTTTTCGACATTCGGGGTGATCGGTCCTTATGAATCAAGGTGAAAATCAAGCTATCCGCAGTCAATGCCGCGGTTGGAATACAGGCTTAAGGTCAGCGTGTCAAATTTTTATGCTGGCTCGAGATGTCAATTTTGTATCACGGGCACCCTCCGGAAGGGCTCACCAACAAAGAGCGAGTCGGCGATATTATGTCCGTGGACGGGAATCCGGAAATGAAAAAGTCGTTGGGGGTAACGCCTGACGGGGCCGAGCAATTCGTGACGGGGTTTGAACGCCGGATCGCGCCCACTGAAGGGCGTTCAGTGGAGACGGGCGCCCTCTTCTTCGAATACCAGGTCTTCCATTCGAGCATACGCAAGCTCTTGTCCGGGCTGGCTAAACAGGACCATTAGAACGACCCACTTGATCTGTTCGACATCGATATCAGGCGTCTCCAGTGCGAGCAGCCTGTCAATGAGAATTTCACGCTGGGGTGGCGACAAGATACGAATTTGTTCGAGATAGGTAATAAAACCGCGGCACTCGGCATCGAGCCTCTCCATTTCGAGGTCATTATATATCCGGGTACCATGAGCGGTCTGAGGATTGCAGATGAACCGTTCGTGGTTGTCGGTCAGACCATCCAGCCAGTCCAGGGCTCGATCGATCTCCGTATCTCCGAAGCCAGCTCGGGACAGCTCGTCTTTAAGTTCGTTCTGATCCGGTTCAGGTTCTACCTCAGCGTCGATGTACGCCTCGAACAGGTACATCAGGACGTCGAGCACGTTTTCTTTCATGCCTGGAGCGTCTCCTTTCGTGGCTTCATGTCAGGTATTAGTGAGGTCTTGAGTAACGGCCGCCGACTTGCGCCTCGATTTTCCCCTCAAGCTCCAATATTAGAAGCATGGAGGAAACCTGGTCGATCGTCAATCCGGATCGGCCTGCAATCTCGTCAGCTGTCAACGGAGTGCAATCTATCGCTTCGAGCAGTATTTTGTAATCCTCATCGACAGCGGTTTCGCGGTTTTCGGTTGCGTTTGTTGATTCAGGGGTTTGTATGAAGTGCGCCACCAGCGGGCCCAGTTCGCTGATGATGTCGTCGGCACTTTCCACGAGTTTCGCACCCTGACGAATGAGCTGATGGCAGCCGTGCGAAAGCGGATTATGTATAGAACCTGGTATCGCAAATATCTCCCGGCCCTGGTCCCCGGCAAGCCTTGCCGTGACCAGGGAGCCGCTGCGTCGTGCTGCTTCGACCACGAGCGTTCCGAGGGCAAGCCCGCTGATCAGGCGATACCGCTGCGGGAAAAACTCGCGCCGTGGGGAGGTGCCGGGAGAGAACTCGGAACATAGTGCTCCCGCTGATCTGACAATGCGGTCGGCCAGTGCCTGGTTTGACGCGGGATGCACCTGGTCGATGCCATGACTGAGAAAGGCCACCGTTGTGCCGCCGCCATCCAGCGCGCCTTCATGCGCGGCGGCATCGATTCCCTGGGCCAGCCCGCTAACGATGCAAAAACCAGCCCGGCCGAGATACCTGGCAAACTCGTATGCATTGCGTTGCCCCTGCCGTGTCGGGTTACGGCTCCCTACAATGGCGAGTGCCGGTAGATGCAGTGCATCCACATTGCCACGGACATACAGCTTTTCCGGCGGGCCCGGGACATCTGCGAGTAGTGCCGGGAAATTCTCCGATGCGCGTTCGACCAGGCAGTAATCGTACGTTGGCTGGCGGTCATTTTCCGGAGGCTTGTGCGTCACGTTTGCATTCTATTCTATGAAACCGGGCCCCGCGCCTATGAATTTGCACGGGGAAGAAAAATGGCGACGCAAGATGTGCCGCCTTCGCTTTTGATCGTTGTTTCAGCCCGGATTACGAACGGAATCGAGTACGTGGATGTCGCTCGTTGCTTCCATGACCAGGGCGTAGCCGATGCGATCATAGACTTTGAAGACCATGACCGTAGCTGCTTCCTCGTCCGGCGGCCTGACGGGTTCGCACCCCGTGATTTCATTGAGGAACCCTCCCGCGTTGTTCTCCTCGACTTCGCAACCCGTCTGGAAGACGGACAGAACGTCACCCGGGGCCAGGCCGTTTCGGGCGCCACGATTTAATACGACGATCTGGTACTGGCCAACCAGCGAACCGCCATCAATGACCGAGATGATCTGTCCGGCAACATCGAAGTCCGGCATCTTCGGGAAAAAATTCAGCGGAATATCGAACGTTTCAGGAATCAGACGATCACCATTCAGGGCTTCGCGGTTCGTATCAGTGAGTGAAACCGTTGCCGGGTCTCCGCCACGGGAAAGTGTGCCCTCACCAATGTAGATGCCCTGGTACCCGAGCAGGTCGTTGTTGTCCGGGTCACGGAGCTCATCGCCAACGTGGACGACACTGTAACGGGTACCATTGGGCACCGGATCACCGCCGCGGATGTAGACGTCATTTCCGGCAGCCGCAACGAGCTCGTCGCCGTGCGTCGACAGAATGTACGGCAGCCGCTCAGCTTGTAGCTTCTCAAGAACGAGGCCCTTGGACAGGAAAGCCGATATCTGTTCGTGCGGAACACTGGTAATTGATTTGCCCAGCGGGGTAACGTTTGCCTGTGGCGACAGCCGATACGTCGAAGCCCGAACGTTGGTAATTCTCCGGCGGCCGTCGATCACGATCAGGGCGAGGATATCGCCCGGATATATAAGTTGAGGGTTTTCGATCTGCGGGGGGATATACCAGACTTCGGGCCAGTACCAAGGGTCCCGCAGGAACGTCGTGGCAATATCCCAGATGGTGTCGTCAGCCTGGACGATGTGCTGCTGAGGTGCACCGGATGCCAGCGGAATGATTTCAGCCGATTCCATGCGGACGGGTTGCGGTTGGGTCACCTCTGCCGGCTCGTTGCGATTGGCGTTCATGGACGACATGGTCGAGGTGCGAGCTACCGGGGGCGGTTCCTCGTTCTCGCCGCCGCCGGGCGGGTTCACGCGCTCGATCGTGCTGCAACCGGCCATCGCAAGCGCCAGCATTAGCGCAGCCAGCCCGTGTGCGACCTTCGAAAGGGGATGTTCGGGAGACATGATTGGCGGGTGCTCCATCATAGTGTTCCGAATCTGCCCTTTGACAGGCATTGCTATAATATGTCTCGTCGACACCGAACGTGCTGCTAATCGTGTCACAATTCCAGCCCGGAACAGGGATTGGTGGCCCGCATAATTGTCCGCTATCTTATTTAATAAAGTCAAAAAGTTAGGTGAAATTTATAGGGTGTCACACTAAAATTTGACACGAACAAATATGGCAAAATTGAAGATACTCGAATTTCCCGATCCGAAGCTCCGGATTAAGGCTCAACCGGTTGAAGCGGTGGATAATGCCTTGCGTAGTCTGATCGACGATATGTTCGAAACGATGTATGACGCGCCCGGCATCGGTTTGGCCGCGACCCAGGTCGACGTCCACAGGCGTCTGCTGGTCGTCGATGTGTCGACCGAGAAGGACGACCCCCGGGTGCTGATCAACCCCGAGATCGTCGAAAAAGATGGTGTTGAGGTCACCGAGGAGGGCTGCCTGTCCGTACCAGGCTATTTTGAGGAGGTTACACGCGCTGAGCACGTGAAGGTCCGGTACCTGGATCGGGACGGAAACCAGCAGGAGGAAGATTTTGACGGCTTGCTCGCAGTTTGTGTGCAACATGAAATTGATCACCTCGACGGCAGGCTTTTCGTCGACTACCTGTCCGAAGCGAAGCGGCAAAGAATCAGGAAGCGCCTCGAAAAAGACCGTCGGCATCGACAACAGGAAGCCGCAGTCGTCCTCTGACTGACCTGAACTCCTGACGCATAGCGACCATGAACGACGCGAAACTCCTTTTTGCGGGCACACCCGAGTTTGCGTTGCCATCCTTGCGGGCGCTGGTGGAATCCGGACGAGCACCAATCGCCGTGTTGACACAGCCGGATCGGCCAGCTGGCCGCGGAAAAAAACTGACAGCCAGCCCGATCAAGGAATATGCTGTCGCGCAGGGCATCCCAGTCTGGCAGCCGGTGACGCTTAAGGATCCGGAAATCGTTGATGATCTTCGAAGACTTGATCCCGATCTCCTGATTGTTGTGGCTTACGGCTTGTTGTTGCCTGCTGCCGTGCTTGCGATACCCGGTCAAGGTTGCCTGAACGTGCACGCGTCGCTGTTACCCAGGTGGCGAGGCGCTGCACCGATACAACAAGCCATTCTGACAGGTGACGACAGGACGGGCGTCTGCCTCATGCGGATGGATGCCGGGCTCGACACCGGCCCGGTCTTCGCCTGTACCGAAACCGGGATCGAAGCTGACGATTCCGCGGGCGATATACATGATCGCTTGGCTGCGATGGGCGGAAAACTGCTCGTTCAGAAACTGGATGACATACTGACGGGTTGCCTCGAGGCGAATCCGCAGGACGATACGCTGGCGACTTATGCCGGCAAGATTCGCAAGCAGGATGCGGTCATTGACTGGGATCGTCCAGCGGAAGAGATAGCAAGGAAGATCCGTGCCTACAATCCCGTGCCGGGGGCATCGTTTTCATGCGGCGGTGAACGAATCAAGTGCTGGCGGGCTGCTGTGCTCGATGGTGTCGAAGGCGCGCCCGGCATCGTTGTGCAGGCCGGCAAGGACGGCATCGACGTGACCTGCGGCGGTGGCGCGCTTCGAATGCTTGAAGTGCAGCATCCGGGCCGTCGAAGGGTTTTGGCTGCCGAATATGCGAGCCAGTCGAATTTCGTGGGCGAGCGACTGGAGTAGCCATGATGTCGACTGTCAGGGGCGGCGCATGGGTTCGCGCAGAAGCAGCCAATGTCGTTGAGGCGGTCATTGCTGGTGGAAAGTCTCTCGACGCGACGTTACGTTCGGCCGAACAATGTTTCGAACCGAGAGATCGATCATTGCTGCGTATGCTCGCTTATGGCGTGCTTCGCCATCATTACCGGCTTCGTGAGCAGATTGGCATCCTTCTCGACCGGCCGCTGAAGAAGCGCGACAAGGTGATTGAATCGTTGATCGCGGTCGGCTTGTTCCAACTGACCGATACACGGGTTCCCGATCATGCGGCAGTTTCGACGACCGTTGAGGCAGCTCGCCTGCTTCGTCGCCCCAAATATGCAGGGCTCATCAACGCTGTTTTGCGAAACTTCACCCGGAAAGACATCCCCGGCCGGAAACCCCGCAACGATGAATCGACATTCGATCATCCGGCTTGGCTGATCGAGCGCCTGAAGCAGGACTGGCCGGATCACTGGCAGTCGATAATAGAGGCGAATAACGAGCGTGCGCCGATGTGGCTGCGCGTCAATAGCAGGAAGACGACGGCAGCGGACTATCTCGAACTCTTGAAACACGTCCATGCAGACGACGCGCCCGGGGTTCTGCTGGAGGACATCCCGCAGGCAATTAGCCTGTCAGCGCCGATGGCGGTCGAGAAGTTGCCAGGATTCATGGATGGTCTCGTATCGGTACAGGACGCCGGCGCACAGATCGCCGCACCCTGGCTGCTGGCCAACGGTGTTGGGCGGGTACTCGATGCCTGTGCGGCGCCGGGTGGAAAAACGTGCCACCTGCTCGAGTTGCTCGGACCAGGTGCTGACGTGACGGCTCTGGACATCGAGCCGGAGCGTCTCGGTCGGCTTCGTGAGAACCTCGATCGGCAGGGATTCGATGCGACCGTCATCGAGGGCGACGCATCGGACCTGAACAGCTGGTGGGACGGCAATCTGTTTGACCTAATCCTGCTCGATGCGCCCTGTTCCGCCAGTGGCGTGATTCGGCGTCACCCTGACATCAAGTTGCTCCGTCGGGACAACGACATTGCGGCGCTCTCGACGTTGCAGCGGAACATGCTCGGGGCCCTATGGGAAGCGCTGGCGCCCGGTGGCAGGCTGCTCTATGTCACCTGTTCGGTGTTGCAGGCGGAAAACGACGCGGTCGTCACGGATTTCCTTGGCTCCCAGAATGATGCCTTGGAAGACAAATTGTTGCACGATTACAACATCCGCGCTCTAATGCACGAGAGGAACGCCGGCTTCCAGGTGTTGCCAGGCACTCAGGGTCTCGACGGCTTCTACTTCGCGGCCCTGGATAAGACCGCTTCCGGCGAGAAATGAGAGGAAGAAGTACAAACCTGTTGTTCGCATTGGTGCTGGCGTTTGCTGCTGGCATGTCCTCGTCTTGGCCGGTTTATGGGCAGCAGATACCGGAGCGACAGGGCTTTTTTGATATCCGTTCCGCCGCCACGACGTTGAATGAAGGTGTGCACGAGCTAGGGGCACGCCTGCAGCTGATCCTGAGCGATGATGTGCTCGATGCACTGAACAGTGGCGTTCCCCTGACCATCGAACTCGAATTCGAGGTCATTCGTGTCCGCGGACTCTGGGTCGATGATCAGGAAGCCACACTCAGTTTCCAGTACGAACTCGAATATCGGCCGCTCAGTCAGCGATACCTGGTAAGAAACCTGAATAGCGGAGACATGGGCTCTTTTTCGACGCTTTATTCTGCACTGAACAATCTCGGTCGAATCCAGAATTTGCCTGTCATCGATGACGCCATCCTGGACCCTGACAGTGGCTACCGCCTGCGTCTTCGCGCAAGGCTCAGCACGAAGCAATACCCGTCCGCATTGCGGCTCCTCTTTTTCTGGCGGAGTCAGTGGCAACTTGAAAGCGAGTGGTACGAATGGTCGCTCGAAAGGTAAAACGAGTCGCTGTTGCAGTAGGCGGCGTCATCGGCGTTGGCCTCGCCCTCGTTGCGCTCGCGCTGTTGAGCTGGACACCGCAAAACTCGGAAGACTACGAGTCTCTGCATATTGTCATCTTGCTGATCAACGTGGCCGGGGTGATCGTGCTGTTTGCGTTGACGGTTGGCAACCTCACAAAGCTGGCACGCGACTATCGGGGTAATGTACCGGGTTCCAGACTGAAGGCACGTGTGGTTGGCATGTTTGTGGGACTTGCCGTGTTGCCGTTACTAGTGGTCTTCTATTTCTCGATTCAGTTCATCAACAGCGGTATCGACAGCTGGTTCAGTATCGAAGTCGAGGAAGGCCTCGACGAGGCGCTGGCGCTCAGCCAGGCTGCGCTGGGAATCCAGATGCGTAACCATCTTTTTACGACGACGCAGCTCGCCGACCGTATGCGGGATGTCAGTACTCGCCAGATTATCTTCGAACTGAGCCGGTTGCGTGCGGAGGCCGGCGCCAGTGAAGTCTCGATATTCGGTTCAAACAATAGCATCATTGCGACGAGCTCTGATGAGTCACTCGCGAGCCTGCCAGAGCCATTGACCGATGAAGTGCTGCTCCAGATTCGTCAGGGTAGACCATTCGTTGCGCTCGACCCGCAAGAAGACGGCAATTACGAGATTCGTGTGGCGGTCGCTTTCGGCAACCCGAATCAGCGAGGTTTGTTCGGTGTCATCCAGGCCCTTTACCAGGTGCCTGAGGGCATCAGCATGATGGCGAACAGTGTCGAATCGTCCAGCAGTGATTACAAACGTGCGGCCTTTATTCGCGAGCCGCTCAAGCGAAATTTCTCGCTAACCCTCACCGTTGTGTTGATGATGTCACTGTTGGGAGCGATCTACGGCGCGTTTGTTCTTTCTCGACGACTGGTTGCTCCAATTCAGGACCTCGTTGCAGGCACGCGTGCGGTAGCCCGGGGTGACTTCGAAACACAGCTGCCGACATCGACTCGCGACGAGATCGGGTTTCTTATCAATGCGTTCAACGATATGACGAAAGGCTTGTCATGGGCGCGGCGCGAAGCGAGCCAGAGCCAGGCTCTTGTCGAAGCCGAGCGCGCAAACCTAGCCGTCATTCTCGACCGATTATCCACGGGCGTTGTCGCGCTCGAAGCAGATCTGCGAATTCGTCAGGCGAACGCCGCATCTGGTGCGATCCTCAATGTTGACCTCGAAAACCGGCTTGGGGAGTATCTCCCCGACGTTGCCAGGGGGCAGCCGTTACTCGAACAGTTTGTCGATGTTGCTCGCGTACACCTGAACGCAGGTGAAACCGAGTGGCGCGAACAGATCGTTCTGCGCGGCGAAGTTGGCCGGCGTGTGCTGACTTGTGCGTGCACGACCCTGCCCGGCGACGAAGATCACTCAGCCGGATTTGTTGTTGTCTTCGACGACATCACCGGGCTGCTGCAGGTGCAACGGGATGCGGCTTGGGGCGAAGTCGCGCGCCGTCTGGCCCACGAAATCAAGAACCCGCTGACGCCAATCCAGTTGTCGGCGGAACGAATGCGGCGCAAGTACCTTCGTTCGCTGCCGGAAGGCGAATCGCAGGTTCTGGATCGCGCGACGCACACGATCGTGCAGCAGGTCGAGGCGATGAAAGAAATGGTCAACGCATTCAGCGATTACGCGCGTGCGCCTGATATCGATCTCGACACGTTTAACATCGAATCGTTGGTGAATGAAGTCGTGGATCTTTATCGCGACCAGGAAATTGACATCGAGATTGTGCTCAAGATCGCTGCAGACATGCCCGATATCGAAGCCGACGTCGGGCGAGTGCGGCAAATTCTCCACAATCGTTTGCGCAACGCCGTGGAGGCACTGGAGCATATGAATGGCGGTGTTATCGAGGTCGACGTCAATAATGTCGAGGTGCAGGATGTCGAGGTTGTTGAAATCGTCGTTGCTGACAACGGTCCGGGTTTCAAGACGGATTCGCTCGACCAGGTTTTCGACCCTTACGTTACCACCAAGCCGAAAGGAACCGGTCTGGGGCTGGCCATCGTCAAGAAGCTTGTCGAAGAGCATGCGGGCACGATCGATGCCGTCAATCGTGACGAAGGGGGCGCAATTATTCGAATTCAATTGCCCGTCAATGAAATCGCTCGCGGACAAATGATTGCCAAATTGCCGGGACGCTTAGAAATACGGAGAGAAAGAGCATGAGTACGTCACATGTGCTGGTCGTTGACGACGAGGCGGATATCCGAGTCCTGATAGATGAGATTCTGTCCGAAGAGGGTTACCAAGTGACCGTTGCGGGAAACGCGGTCGAAGCCCGCGCTGCGAGAAGCGCCAGTAAATTCGACCTTGTGTTGCTGGATATCTGGATGCCGGACACGGACGGCATCAGCCTTCTTCGCGAATGGTCCGAACCGGGAGATCTCAGCTGCCCGGTCGTGATGATGTCCGGTCATGGCACCGTCGATACTGCCGTTGAAGCGACACGCCTCGGCGCCTTCGATTTCGTAGAGAAACCACTGTCGTTGGCGAAACTGTTGCACACTGTCGAGCGTGCGATCGATGCCTCGAAAAAGCCGGCCGGCCCGGGTGGTAGGGGCATGCTGCCTTCACTGCTGTCGCCCGTCGGCAGGAGTCCGCTCATCAAGGGTCTGAGGGAAAAGGTGCAAGAATATGCGCAGAGTAATTCCCCCGTTATGTTCACCGGGGAGCCGGGTACCGGGCGCTCTGCCTTTGCTCGATACATTCACAATATAAGTGCGCGCGTGGATGCTCCGATGGTCACGCTTGCCAGCGCGTCGCTAACCAATGGCAATGCCGAGGAGCGTCTGCTAGGCAGCGAAGAAGGTGGCAATGTTCACAGCGGTTACTTCGAACGTGCCAAGAACGGCACGCTTATCATTGATGAGCTGACCGACCTGTGTGACCAAGCGCAAAAGCTTATCCTGAGCGTGATGGAGCAGCGTGAGTTCGTCCGTTCGCGTGGACGCCAGCCAATCAAAATGCAGGCTAGGGTCATTACCACGGCGGGCGCCGTTCTCGAGGCGGCGGTGGACAAAGGAGCGGTACGCCGGGACCTAGTGTCCTCTCTGAATGCACTAACCGTGCGTGTGCCGCCATTACGCGAATATGCAGAGGACGTCCCGGAACTTCTGAACTATTATGTCGATAAGTTGGTTGATTCGGAAAGTCTGCCATTCCGGCGATTCAGTGTCGCAGCCCAGAATCGGTTACGGAATTATCCTTGGCCCGACAACGTGCGAGAGCTGAAGCAACTCGTGCGACGACTGCTGATGTCCAGCTCCGATGAGGAAATCTCGTTGCAGGAAGTCGAGGTGGAGATCAGTAGGACTGCGATCGTCGATGACCCGCTGGTTAAGCAGGATCTGTTGTCGTTGCCGTTGCGGGAAGCTCGAGAGCAATTCGAGCGTTCCTACCTGCAGCAGCAACTGGCGCTATGCGATGGCAAAGTCGGCAAGCTCGCACAGCGAGTTGGAATGGAACGAACACACTTGTATCGCAAACTTCGTTCGCTGGGTGTCGACTTTCGGTCGGTGGGCCGTTCGGACAAGGGCTGAGTGAACCCAGTTGCTGCCAGCAAGCTGATGGCTGGCGTTGTGGCATTTTTGCTGAGCAATGGCGATATAAGGTGCGAGAAGTGACTGTGAAGGCGGTCCGGACCATGATCAGGTTGGTCAGAGAAACGATGCTGGCAATCGCTCGATCAACTACACCGAAAATCTCCTCTGTGTGAAGGAACCGAATCCAGATTC
Source organism: uncultured Woeseia sp. (assembly GCA_964633055.1). Taxonomy (GTDB): domain Bacteria; phylum Pseudomonadota; class Gammaproteobacteria; order Steroidobacterales; family Woeseiaceae; genus SZUA-117. The sequence goes on from CAZWEW010000012.1 coordinate 24,676, forward strand.
GCGCTTGTGAGCCCGGGCTCAGGTCGGACCTGGCCCTGACGGAGGCTCCTCTCAGGCTGAAT
>CAZWEW010000013.1:0-22652 GCA_964633055.1 uncultured Woeseia sp.
GTCTCCAGCAGCGACGTCCTGAGGACCCTTGCGGTAATCGCCGCCTGAGGCACGGCCAGCGCGAGCGCCGGCAGGAACAGGTCGCGAACCGCAGGGACGAATCCCGATTCCCAGCCTGCGAAACCACCAGCGCCAAACCACGTCAGTTGTATCGAGAAAAACAGGATCAGCAAAAGGCCGAGCCAGAAATTCGGCACCGCAATACCAACCTGCATCACGGCATTGAGGGTTGTGTCAACGACACTGCCACGTCGACTCGCTGCAACAACGCCTGCAGGCAGCGCCATCAAAAGGGATAGCACTACAGCGAATACCGCAAGGGGTGCAGAAACAGCCAAGCGTTCCGCCAGCAGGTCACGGACGGGTACGAGGTAAGTATAGCTGGTGCCGAACTGGCCCGAAACGAGTCCAGCGAGCCACGAGAAATAGCGCTCAAATGCGGGTGCATCGAGGCCCATCTGTTCACGCAGTGCAGCAACGGACTCCGCACTCGCGTTCATGCCCATCATGTAGGTAGCAGGATCGCCCGGTAGTATTTGCAGCACAACGAACACAACCACCGTCGCCGCGAGCAGCGTCATGGCGTGCGTTGCCATGCGACCCAATAACCAGACTGCACCCATGCGCATCATCGCAAAGACAAGCAACACCAGGACAGCCGCAACGGCGAGTAAAGTCATCCATGTCGAATCGTCATCGACTCGTAAATCGGCACTCGCTGAGGCCGAGCCGCCGCCGTCGAAATACGCGAACGTCGCAACGTTTGCGGGGATTGGTGTATCGACCCACAAACCGCCGAGATTCGACTTCCAGATGCCCAGCTGGGCGGACTGCATCAGGAAAACGTTGACGGCGTCGTCCGCAATTTTCGACTGTATACGTCGCAACCATACATCGACCGCCCGCTCATCTGTTTCGATTTCATAAGCGGTGATCAACGCATCGTATTCGGGATCCGAATAGCCGAAGTAATAGTCGCCACGCGCATAAATACCGAAGTCCATCGGTTCGATGTGCTCCACAATCGTCAGATCGTATTCCCGGCGCACAAAAACCTGGTCCAGCCACTGTGCCCATTCGATGTTCTCGATTTCTACCCGAACACCAATCGACGCGAGTTGGGCGGCGATCATTTCACCGGAACGGCGCGCATACGGACGGGGTGGCAGACGCAACGTCACGTCAAAGCCATCAGCGTAGCCGGCCTCGGCCAGTAACGAACGAGCCCTGTCAGGGTCATGAGGGTATCGGCCGGTGAGATCGAGATAGGCCCGGCCCTGGCGGCTGTAGTGACTGCCGATCGGTTCGCCAATGCCAAACATCGCGGCATCGATAATCGCGTTTCGATCGATCGCGTGACTTATCGCCCGGCGCACCAGGAGATTGTCGAACGGCGCACGACCGTTATTCATTGCCATGATGACCTTGCCGGCAGTCGCACCGATCATCACCTTCAGATCCGGATTTGTCTCGAATTCATCAACATTTTCGGGTGCTGGGTAATTTGGATAAGCATCGATGTCACCGGCCCTGATCGCTGCATAAGCGGCCGCCGGGTCGCTGATGAAACGAAAGGCGATTCGGTCGAAGCCAGGCTGGATACCCCAGTAGTCGGGGTTACGCTCCAGCTGGACGGAAACACCTCTTTGCCAGCTCGAAAAACGGAACGGGCCCGTGCCGACCGGCCGGTTCGCGTTACCACCTGCGCTTTCCGCACCGACAATGACAGCATCACCCCAACCCAGGAACCAGAGCAGGTTGCTCGACGGGCGACTCAGCGAAAGCTTTACCGTAAAGGCATCGAGTACATCGACACGACTGATCGGGCTCAGCAAGGCCTTTTGTGCATTTGTCGAGTTCGGTGCGAGCGCACGGACAAGCGAAAACCGAACATCATCCGCGTCGAATGTGGTCCCGTCGTGAAAGCGAACCCCTCGCCGCAATCGGAAGACGTACGTGAGCCCGTCGGCCGAACTTTCCCAGGACTCGGCAAGCGCCGGGGCGACATCGCCGGACTGTGTGATTCGAGTCAGACCCTCAAAAACGTTCCCATAGACTATCGAGTCGACCGCGGCGGCGGCACCGCTCGTCGGATCCAGGTTGGGTGGTTCAAGTGGCACGCCGAGAACGAGTTGATCTTGGGCGACGGCACGACCAGCCAAGGCAAGCAGGCATAGGAGGCTAATAATCGCGCGGATGTTCATGGCGATTCGCCGCGCGTCACGCTTCCCGTCGAAGCAAACGAGAGGCGACTGTCGCCATGACCTTGGCCGCTTTCGTCATGTCATCGATGCCTACCCATTCGTCGGGTTGGTGCGCAAGATCGAGATGCCCGGGACCATAGGCGATGCAGTCGTCCAGTTTGCCAATTCGATCGATGTGCTTCTGGTCATAGGTGCCCGGCGAACACACAATGGACGGCTCAACGCCAAGTACATCGCGAATGGCAGTTGCCGTGGCGGAAGCAACGGGACCGTCACGATCGGCGATACTGGGCTCGACCGCAAAAAGCTCGCGCAACTCATACCGGAATTCCGGCCGATCCCTTACAAGTTTGTCGAGAATCTCGACGACCTCGGCACGAACCTCGGCAAGACTTTCTTCGATGAGAAACCGTCGGTCGACAATCATCCGGCATGAATCGGCCACACAGGGTGCGGGCAGACCTTCTTCACATTCTGCCTGACCGCCATGCAGCGAATTGATGTTCATCGTCGACTGACGAGCGCCGTCCGGAACAACCGGCATCTCGGAAAGTCGCAATGCAAGTGCCGGATACAGCTCGGATTCGAATCGTGTCATGACGGCAGCCATGTGACGGATCGCAGAATTGCCAAGGAATGGCATCGAGCCGTGAGCCATTCGCCCAAAGGTCTCGACTTCGGCCCACCAGACACCACGATGCCCGATGCAGACACGATCGACGTTGAGGGGCTCGGGGATGATGACGTGGTCGACGCGCGGTCGCGAAAACCAGCCCCGTTCCGCCAGGTAGGCAACACCACCGAAACCGCCTGATTCCTCGTCGGCCGTACCGGATATCTCGATCGTGCCCGGAAGATCTGGGTCCGAGTCGATCAGTGTCTCTACAGCAACAATGGCAGATGCAAGACCACCCTTCATATCGCAGGCGCCACGGCCCCAGACCTTGCCATCGCGCACTTCAGCATCGAACGGCGCGACCGTCCAGCCGGAACCCACTTCGACAACGTCGATATGCCCATTGAAATGCACGGTCGGGCCCGCCGTCTTTCCCTCCCGGCGAGCGATCACGTTGACACGCGGGTATGCATCACTGTCGCCCGGTGCACCTTCCGCGCGAACATATTCGATAACGAACCCGCGATTGCCAAGACGCTTGCCGATGTATTCGGCACAAGGCTGGTACGCATCACCGGGCGGATTGACAGTCGGAAACCGAATCAGGTCGCAAGTCAGCGAAACCAGTTCGTCAACACGATCTTCGATTCGCTCATACACCTTTGGCAGAGCATCCTTCACGTCATATACACCGTCCGCCATCGACCTCCAGCGTGACTCCCGTAATCATCGATGCGTCGTCGGAGCACAGAAACGCCGCAGCGGCACCCATGTCTTCCGGCGTCGAGAAACGCCCGATCGGAATGGAAGCAAGAAACTTCGCACGGATCGCCGGGGTGTCTTCACCCATGAATGTTTTCAACATCGGTGTCTCACCGGCAACCGGGTTAAGTGCGTTAACGCGCACGCCTGAGTCGGCCAGTTCGATGGCCATTGACCGTGTTGCCGTAATCACCCAGCCTTTCGATGCGTTGTACCAGGTCAGATTCGGCCGTGGACTCACGCCGGCCGTCGACGCCATATTCAAAATGGCACCAACACCCGCCGCTTTCATGACCGGCACGACCAGTTTCGCCGTTCGATAGATGGCCTTGATGTTGACCTCGACAATCCGGTCAAACCATTCCTCTGTCAGGTCTTCCATGGGCTCGGGTACCTGACCAACGCCTGCGTTGTTGACGAGAACATCGATCCCGCCAACGGCATCCATGACTGCCGTCACCATGGATTTCACCTGGTCCGAACACGTCACATTGACCTTGAGTGCACTGGCTGAATCACCCAGTTCGTCGGCCAGCCCAACGGCCGCGTCGCCGTTTACGTCTGCGATAAAGACGCGTGCGCCCTCATCCACGAATCGGCGCACAATCCCCTCACCGAATCCGGACGCGCCGCCTGTAACAATCGCTGATTTCCCGTCCAGCTTCATTCAGCCTCTTCCTTTGGTATGGCAGGCAGCCACGGTCTTCAATGTCGTAAAGCTGTAGAGCGCCTCGAAACCCTTCTCGCGCCCGTGACCGGACTTGCCGACGCCGCCGAATGGCAGCTCGACACCCCCGCCAGCACCGTAATTATTGATGAATACCTGACCGGCACGAAGTTTCCGCGCCAGCCGCATCTGCCGACTGCCGTCCCGTGTCCACACGCCGGCGACCAGACCGTAGTCAGTGCCATTTGCAATCGCCAGCGCCTGATCCTCGGTCTCGAAAGGAATCACGACGACGACCGGACCAAAAATTTCCTGTTGTGCGAGCTCATGATCCGGGTCGACGTTGGTAAACAGAACCGGCCTCACATAGTGTCCGCCGGCGGGCGTGCCATCGGTAAGCATGCCTTCGGCAGCAATGTTGAGCCCACTCCCGCGACCGCGCTCGATGTACCCTGTCACCATTAACTTCTGACGCCCGGAGATGAGTGGCCCGACGTCGAGATCATCGATGGCCGGCCCGACACGAAGGGCTGCGAATTTCTCCGACAATGCACTCACCAAGTCATCATAGATGCGGCGATGGACGAGAATCCGCGAACCCGCGGAACAGGTTTGCCCCGCATTCTGTACCCCGGCCCGGACGAGAGATGGTATCGCCGCGTCAAGATCGGCGTCATCAAACACCAGTTGCGGCGATTTGCCGCCCAGTTCCAGCGTGACCGGAACATTATTGCGGGCAGCAGTGGACTGAACGGCAACGCCGACTTCGGCAGAACCTGTAAATGAAACATGATTGATGCCCGGATGTGCAGCGAGTGCGGCACCGGCCACCTCACCTCTTCCGGGCACGACGTTGAGGACACCTGCCGGAAGCCCCGCCTCTGCAGCAATACGGGCAAATTCGAGCGCGGTCAGGCAGGCTTCCTCCGCCGGCTTGAGCACGGTGGCATTTCCGGCAGCCAGCGACGCCACGATCGACCGGCCGATGATCTGCATTGGGTAATTCCACGGGATGATGTGCCCGGTCACACCATGTGGTTCACGCAGAGTATAAACCGTGTAGTCATCCAGGTAGGGAATGGTCTCGCCGTGAAACTTGTCCGCACTACCGCCATAAAATTCCAGGTAGCGAGCGAGCGCTGCCGCATCGGCTCGAGCCTGCGTCAGCGGTTTTCCGACGTCCAGTGCTTCCAGTTTTGCAAGCGCATCGATCTGCCTGCCGACCGCCCGCCCGAGTTTGGACAACAACCTGCCACGTTCGGCGGCATGAAGCGTGCCCCATCCGCCATCGAATGCCCGGCGCGCCGCGGTAACAGCTGAGTCAATGGCCTCGCCGGATGCGGCGGCAATATTCCCAATGATCTCGCCGGTCGACGGATTTTCCAGGGAGAGAACTTCGTCCGCGGCACGCCACTCACCATCAATGAACAGTTTGTCAGCAAATGCAGGGATCATTATTTGGGCGCGTCAAGCATGATGGCCAGTCCCTGCAGCACTAGGTGCGGCCGGTGCACAGCCTTATCACCAAGTTCTGCGAGAATTGGTTTGGCACCGCCACCGGTCACCAGCAGTTTCGGTCTGAGGCCACCCTTTCGCAAAATCGCGACCGATCGCTCAATGGCACCACAGATCGAGTTGAGGGCACCCGCCTGAATCGCCCGCTCGGTACGGTTCGCGAAGATGTCCATGTCTGACTCCGGGCTGAATGTCCGAACCCGGCGCCCTTTGATCCCGTTCGTGTGGTCAAGCAGCGACTGATGCATCAGCTCGAGTCCGGGAACAATCTGACCACCGAGGTGTCGACCCGTGCGGTCCAGTGCATCGATGGTGATGGCGGAACCCGCATCAACCAGGCAAATTGCGGATTTAGACTGGCTGTGTGCACCGATCATGGCCGCCCAACGGTCGATACCGAGTCGCCGCGGTTGCTCATAGGCATTGCGAATACCGAATCCCTCGCGGTTGGGACGCGCAAAACGCATGTCGACCCCACAATGGATCCCGATGAAGCTTGCCAGCCTTGCACCAAACGCTGGACCGGCAACATTGCTGGCAAGCACGGCGTCAACATTGCGCGGCAGTCGTCGATTCAGTGCTGTCATTCCGGATTTTGCAAGCACCTCGTGCCGGATACTGCCCGTTCTGCCAATACGACCATCCGACAGCACACCCCACTTCAGACGCGTGTTACCTATGTCGAGCAGCAATGCTCTAAATCCCATCGCTACGTTCCATCCCCGGCAAGACGCACAGTACCCGAACGCACGCGCGCTTCGCCTGCGGGCGTCCGAACCCTTAACGCACCGTCTGCGGCCACGCCATCGGCGAAACCCATGATCCGTTCATCGCCACAATCGACTGTCAGTCCTTTACCCCGCAGCCAATCGTAACGCTCATAGTCGCCGGCAAACGGAAGAAATCCGCCAGCTTCGAATTCGCACAATGCGTCAAACACGCTCCCGATCAGCCGGGCGGAAAGGATGCTGCGTGTAGGCAGCTCGACGCCGCTGGATGCCAAGTCGCCGGCACGGCCGACACCCTGCTTGAGCGACGCTGGGAATTCAGCTTTCCCGAGATCCAGGTTCAGGCCGATGCCGAGAACGGTGGTCATACCAAACCCGGGATGGCTTCGAACTTCGGTCAGGATACCGCCAAACTTTCCGTCGTCGAGGATGAGGTCGTTGGGCCATTTCAGACCAACGCCCCGGATGCCGAGTGCCTCAACCATGTTCGCAACCGAGACCCCCGTGGCAAGCGTCAACGCCGCCATGTCGGCTCGTGAATGCGTGAACGTGTACGCTATCGACAGGCATAGTCCGGTCGAAGCCGGCGAATACCAGCGCTTGTCCATCCTGCCACGACCCGCGGTCTGGTGTTCTGCAAGCGCCACGCGGAATCGGCCTGCCCTCGGTGGCGGCTCGGCCAACAGGTAACTGTTGGTGGATTCGATTTCCTGAAAGACTTCGAGCGCGTCGAGTCTCTTGCGGGGCTGGCCTGCGATTGGCGCCCGGATCACGTCTACGTCCAGCATGCTCATGACTGCCGTCGAAAGAGCATTGCCTTCGTCACACGATTTTCGGTTCCTTCGAGCATTCGACGAATATTGGAACGGTGACAGAAAATGAGATACAGCGACATCAAAGCGCAATAGATAAACAGGGGTTGATCGCCGGGCAGGCGCATTATTCCAACAACCACTGCCGCAGCCAAGCCGGCGCACATCGTTGACAGCCCGACAAATCCGGACAACGCAAGCATCAAAAGCCAGACGCCGATAACAGGTGTCAGGATTGAGGGTGCGAGCACAATCAACGTCCCAATCAGGGTTGCCGCACCCTTGCCGCCCCGAAACTCGTGCCAGATCGGCCAGACATGACCGATTACCGACGCGCAAGCGCAAAAAATGGTCAGCCAGGTTCGGGAGAACTCCGGATTCTCCTCGACAAATGGCAGTTCCAGACCTGGTACGACACCGGTTCCGACGATGCCCTTGCCGATGTCGATGACCACAACACCGAGTGCAAATACCCATCCCTGGGTCCTTAATGCATTGGTCCCACCGGCATTTCTGCTACCCATCTCACGGATATCGACGCCACCTCGCAAATAGCCCATGATCATCGACCCCATGAGGGAGCCAATGAGGTAACTGAGCAGAAATTTGATACCGAGTTCAAGCATCGAAGCCATCATTGAACTTTGTTTGAAGCCGGGCGCATTGTAGCATCAGGTATTCTCGCAAGCCCTCGACAACGCATGTCCGTCCCCCTGTTTATTAACCCCGCAGCCGGGCGGGGAAAAGCGGCCAGAATGGCCGAGCCCATTCAGCAAGTTTTGTCGGTGGGGGGTGTTGACGTAACGAGAATCGAAAGCTCCTCGGTCGGTGATCTCGAGCAGCGAGTATTTGACTACGCGTCGCGACATCCCGGGCCGATAATTGTCGCGGGAGGTGACGGGAGCGTTAACGAAGCAACAAACGGCATACTGCGCGCAGAGAGCAGAACGCCGCTTGGGCTGATTCCGATCGGCACCGGCAACGACTTCGCCAAGGCCTGCGGAATATCTCTCAACTGGGAAACGGCAGCGACGCTGCTCGCACACAGAATCTCCAAGTCCGTCCAGCCCCGAAACATCGATGCTGGCCGCATGAATGAACGATACTTCGCGAACGGCGTCGGAATCGGCTTTGACGCCAAGGTCAACCATATTGCCCGAAAATACCAGTGGCCTGTAGGTGATTTCGTTTACTTCGTCGCGGTGCTGGAAGGGCTCTGGGATGGCGTTATCACACCGTCCGTGACCATGCGCTACAACGATGTTGAATACCGGGGTGCTATCACACTCGCGAACATTTCGATCGGACCATGGGTCGGCGGCATGTTTAAAATCGCGCCAATGGCATTAAATGACGACGGCCACCTCGACCTGGTCTATGCCGAGCCGATTTCACGCAGGCGAGTACTCGCCCTCTTGCCAAAACTGTTGAAAGGCTCCCATGTTGACGAGACGGATATTCACTGCGCCGAAGTCGAATCCTTCGAGTTGATCTCGGACGCACCCGTCCCCTCGCATATCGATGGGGAATCGCAGCCCCTGCAAACCGAGTTTCGAATTCGCATTCTCAAGGATGCTCTACAGATCATTTAGGGTTGACCCAGCCAGTCGTCGCGCTGCTTTGCGGCCGCCGCATCGCATTCGTCATCGATCATGAGGAAACAGGTGTCGTCGGGAGGAGACGCCAGTGTGACCCGGCAGCGCATCAGCTGGTGATCACGGAATACCGTAACGGTAACGGTGTCGCCAGCGTGATAATCACGTAATCGACTGTCCACATTTGCGGCATTCAGGCGCAAACCATCGATCGCTACCGGTTCGTCCCCGGGCGCAATACCTGCGCGTTCTGCGGGACCGCCATTCAGCACTATTTTGAATCGACTCGAACCGCCGTTGGCCACGAGGGTCGCGCCCAGCCATAACGGCGGTTTTATGTCACCCTTAATCTCTTTGCCGCCAAGATCTTTTCGGTCGTTCGCCGGCCGCATCCTCATATCAACGCCGACGGTTTTCAACAATCCCGGGAGCGGCAGATCTAACGTACCTCGCACGAATCGATCGAAAAAGTCTTCCAGTTCGAGTCCTGTGACGGACCGTGCGATCGATTCAAGGCCCCGCTCCGGCATACCAGTGTCAGCATGTCGACGCCAGCACTCCAGCATTACGTCATCGAGGGAAAATTGACCGTCCGACTCCTTCCTGATGGTCATGTCCAGCGCAAGCCCGACCAACGCACCTTTGGCGTAGTAGCTGATCATCGCGTTCGGAGAATTGCTGTCAGCCTGGTAGAGCTTGGTCCAGGCATCGAAACTCGATGCCTGGATATCCTGTCGTAATCGCCCCGGTGTGCGCCGGACACGGGTAATCGTTTGTCCGAGCAACTCGAGAAAACTGTCCGCCGATACGAGGCCGGATCGCGCGAGGAAGAGATCGTCGTAATAAGACGTGATTCCCTCGAAAACCCATAGCAAACCGGTGTGTGTCTCTGCCGTCAGGTCATAAGGGTCGAAACACTCGGGTTTCATCCGCTTCACATTCCATAGATGAAAGTATTCGTGACTGCACAACCCCAGAAATTTTCGATAATTATCGCTGACCTTTGATTCGCCGCGACGCGGGAGGTCCCTGCGACTGCACATCAGCGCTGACGACCACCGGTGCTCAAGTCCACCGTATCCGTCCTCCTTGACGGCAACGAGAAAAAGGTAGCGATCCAGGTCATCGGGCTTGCCCAAAAAACTCATCTGCGACTCGCAAAGAGCAGTCAGATCGTGACAGATTCTCGCCATGTCGAAACTCGAATGTCCGTTGAAGGCGATGACATGCGGAATCCCGTTTACCTCGAATTCACCGAGGAGGATATCCCCCATTTCAACCGGGTGGTCAATCAGTTCAGCGTAGTCTCTCGCAATATAGGTCCCGAAGTCGTAGGACCCTGCATCGAGCGACTGCATGGCCGTTGCAACGCGCCAGCTATTACCGACCGATGTCGATGGACGACAGATTTCCACGTGACACTCGACGTTTTCCTGGCCGACGACCGCGGGAAACACCGCTGCTCCGTCGAAAAATCCGTGTGTGGTGTCGAGGTGTGCTCCACGCACGCTGCGGTCGTAGGCATGAATCTGAAGGGTAACCGTCAACGGCGATTCGCAAACGTCCGCCTGCCAGGTGCTCTTGTCCCGCTTGGTCAGCGATACTTCCGCTTCATCAGTGTTTGCTGAAATTCCGACGACATGACGCGCAAGGTCGCGAATCCTGTAGCTGCCCGGCACCCAGGCTGCAATCGCGATCAACTGGCCAGCTGGTTCAGGCTGACTGATGGTCACTGAAACCTCGAACAGGTGGGCAGCCGGGTCAACCGGACAAATTCTGTACTGGTGAGGTTCGGCCACCGACATCAGAAGTTTAGTCGGCCAGATTTTCTATCAGCTTGAGCGTCATGCATTTCGCGGATCCATCATCCGGACATTGATGACATAGTCGCCCGTAAAATAGTCCGGCGGACACATCAGTATCCTGTCACTGCTTGCGCCCATGAATGACTCCCTTCAGAGTTTCTTATTCAGATGTATTTCAGCCAGCATGCAACGCACACTGCCGCCGGCGGAGCTCTCGATCCGGTCGATCGGCGCACTGACAATCTGGGCGTTGGCTGCGAGTTTTTCCATTTGTTCCACATCAAGCGACTGCTTCGCCTGCTCTGACATCGCAAGAATTCGCTCTCCGTCGACTGATCGCAGCTCCAGCATGTTTCCTGCGAATGCATCCATCTGGTCGAAGTCGATCGTGACAACCTCGTGCCCGGTATCCGCGAGCCTCCGTAGCACCGCGTCGCGCTGATCTTCTCTCGGTATCGCCTCCGCACAGATGACGGCAAGCGCTTCGCCGACGCTCATCAGGACATTGGTATGGTAGATCGGCGCACCGTTGCGATCGTGCGCGTCAAATGCCAGAACCTCATAACCCATTCTTTGTGCGAAGTCACCGAGCGCGTCAAGATGCGTCCGCGACGAAAGGCAGGCATAGGCAACCCGGTTGACTCGGTCCAGCACGAGACTGCCGGTTCCCTCAAGGTATTGCGCCTGCGCTTCGTGTGTCGAAAGGTCGACGATTTTTCGAACGACAAATTCATGGTCTTCGACCAGGGTTTCGATGATGTCGGGGCGTCGCTCGGTACGCCGGTTGGGCGCCTCCATCGGGTACAGAACCACCGTGCCATCCGCATGAAAGCTGACCCAGTTGTTGGGGAATATCGCATCCGGTGTGTGTGGTTCCACCGTGTCGTCTACCTGGATCACTTCGATACCACTGGTCTCGAGCGCTACCCGAAGTCCCACGAACTCCTCGGCGGCATCCCGTTGCTGCTTGTTGGATGAATCAGGATTCCTGCCCTGGAACTTGTTCGAGGCCGCAGTAGACGGGTTACTTTCGAACCGGACGGGGTTGATCATCAATACGGCGGACGCCAGTTGAGATTCCTGCTCAGAGGTCATATCGTCGAGGTTAAGTTTTCAATAATGATGGATTATGCCGTGAATCCAGACCTGCGGAAATGCATGATGACCGTCCTTCGCAATCCTGCCTGGATTTCGTTTACCTGGCTCGGCATGACACTTGGCGTGTCGCTGCTCGCCACGCCGGTGCGTTTTACCGCAACTTTGATCACACGCCCTGTCGCATTGGACGTCGGGCGAGTCGTGTTCGCCGCCCTGAACAAGGCGGAGTTCGTTGCACTGATCATCACACTGATCATTCTCCGAGTATCGTCCGGTGTACGCAGGTTGTGGATCCCCGTGTTTCTGCTCGCGCTGATATTGATCGCGCAATCAGCATGGCTCCTACCTGAACTGGCAGCGCGAACTGACATGATCATCGCCGGCTTGGAACCGCCTCCATCGATCGCCCATGCTGCGTATTCCATCCTTGAGATCACGAAACTCGCGTTGCTTTCATACACAGGTCTTCAGTCGCTCGTCATCCTTCGCGTCCAACGAAAAGGGAGTCGCTGATGCCGATGGCACTGTCCTGCATCATCCAGCTGACCCTAATCATATATGTCATCGAAACATGGATTTCCGACACGAGCTATTGTTTGCTGCATGCCGCACCCGGTTATAGTTCGCATGGCGAATTCGGGACACTCGGTATACTCGACTGCGTGTAGTACTCAGCCATCATGTTTACAACCCTGAGATAAAGAATAAGGGCCAGTTCGCCCACGTCGGCAATTTCGCTTGGATCATGGGTGCTAACTAACCTTTAGTACCGCAAAAGAAAAAGGGCGCAACGAGTGCGCCCTTTCTCTTTCTGTGTGCCGGGTATCTCCGGCTGCAGAATACTTCCTTAGAAGTCAGCGCCTACGCGAGCGTACCAATAACCACCCTGCCACTCTACGACCGTGCCAGAGAAGTAGATACGGCCACAGCACTGGTCGCCGATTTCACGACCGACAGCGCCCGGATACTCGTCGAAAAGATTACGAGCACCGACCGTTACCCTCCAGTTGTCGTTGACCTGATACGTGCCTTCGAGATCGAAGAACGTCGTCGGATCGAACGTCTGGAAACGCAACGGGTCACCACCCGTGTTCGAGTTGTCCGCTTCACCGTAGTAACGGGCACGAGCCATCACCGAGAATTGCTCGCTGAAGCTATGTACCGCCGTCAGGTTCCAGCGAACGTTCGGGTCGAAATGCTCGAAGTCATACGTGCCTTCTGCGTTCAAAATACCGAGCGGGTCTGCATCCAGCTCGCTCTCATTCCAGTTAAACGCAAAGTTCAGGCTCGTATCCTGACCATTACCCCAGTCGATCGGGTAAGACGCCACTATATCCAGACCGGTCGTCGTGGTGTCGATCGCATTCTGGAAGAAGTTTACGCCACCGATGCTATTCGCACCCGCAACACCCGCTCCAGCAAGTGCGAGGTAACGATCGTAAGCGGCACCCCCAGTCGGATCAGTCGTTACCGACAGCGTCGAGACCGCACGGAAGCGATCTTCGATTTCGATCGTGTACCAATCGACTGTGAACGTCAGGTCGCCAACGTCAGCTGTCATGCCGATCGTCATGCTCGAAGACGTTTCAGGTTTGAGCGGATTCGCACCCAGTGCCCCAGCCACAGGACCATTGGCCGGGAACAAGCCCACGGCCACCGGGAAACCCTGCGGCAGACGCGTCGATACGTTCGTCGTACCCTGCTGACCTGGCGTCGGTGCACGGAAGCCGGTACCGATCGAACCGCGAAGGTTAACGCTATCGCTCAGGCGATAACGAGCAGCAATCTTGCTCACCGTCTCGTTACCAAAGTCAGAGTAGTCCTCGAAACGAAGGGCTGCCTGGACAAAGAAGTTATCCGTGACATCCGTCGAAACCTCACCGTAGACCGCGAACGAATCACGCTGGTACTCGTCCGAGAATGCTGGCGAGTAGCCCGGGAAACCGTTCGAGCCGACACCAACGGTCTTGTAGACCGGATCCTTCGGATCAGCACAGTTCAATGGCCACAGCGGATCGTTCCCAGCAGCTACACCGGCGGCGGTTGGTGTGCCGTCAGCGTTGCAGAGACCATACGGATCCGATACAGCGTGCGGACCGTCTATGTAAGAGGCAACGTCGGTGCTCTGATGCACGTTGTAGGTCTCATCCATGAAGCTCACGCCATAGGCGAGGATGAGATCAGAAGCCGTGCCAACGTCGAACGCGTTCGTCAGGTCAACCTGGAACTGCAGCTCTTCGTTCTCCAGTTTACCGGGCCTGAAGTCCGTCGGTGACGCACTACCCATTGACGGGTTGATCGTATTGAAAAGGCGATAGTCGATCGCGTTCGAGCCGTAGCGTCCGCTGACGTCCCAAGTGAAATCGTCCGAGCCACCCCGCATACCGCCTGCAATACCAAAGTCTTCAACTTCACCTTCGAAGCGCGGTGTAAAACCACCCGGGAACTTCGACAGCGGGAAGTAAACCGAGCCATTCTTTTCACGAAGCGGTTCGATCGTGCCGTTGAACGGATAACGATAGAAGAAGCTGCCGTCACCCTTACTGTTGGACATGTTGCTCCAGCCATACAGTTCGACACCATTGTCCATCTCGATGCCCGCGTTAGCGAACATGCGGAACGACTCGGTGTTCGGCTGGCCCCACGGCATAACAACATCGCCTTGAACCGATGCATTGTGCGGGTTCAGGGTGCCGTCAGGATATCCTTGGATGAATGGTTCAACCCACGCGGCCGGGACACTGCCGTAATTGTCAGCCGTCAGGCCGGCGGAAGAACCTTGGACGAACGCCGCGTGAAGCGGTCTGCCGCCACTAAAGTTACCCCAGTCCTCGCCATTCACATCCCCGCAGAACCAATTGTTGCAATACGGGTCCGCACGTTGCGAGAAGTCCGCTTCGTTGATTTCAGCCGAAACCGACAGGAAGCCATTCTCACCGAGCGGCAAACCGACGTTTGCGGAGATCGTGTAGTCCGATCCGTCACCTTCATAGTACTCACCGGTGGCAGCGTTCAGCGTAAAGCCTTCGTTGTCGTCCTTGAGGATGAAGTTGATCACGCCAGCGATGGCGTCAGAACCGTACAATGACGATGCGCCGTCACGCAGAACTTCAACGTTCTTGATAGCCGTCGACGGAATCGTCGCAACGTCCGGACCCTGTGTACCCGAGCCACCGATCGACACCAGCGCCGCACGATGACGGCGTTTGCCGTTGATCAGCACGAGCGTGTGGTGAGACGGAAGGCCGCGGAGCTCAGCCGGGCGAATAAACGTTGCGCCGTCCGAAATCGGCTGGCGGCTTGCGGTGTAGGAAGGCACGAGAGTCTGCATGATATCCACGGTATCCGTGTGAGAGACCGCCGTGATCTGGTCCGCGCTGAACGTGTCAACGGGAACGGCCGAATCAATAGCCGTGCGCGGACGTCCGCGGGTACCAGTCGTTACGATCTCTTCAATCTCCTCATCATCTGCGCCTTGTGCCTGTACCGTCGTGCTGAACCCGGCAAAGCCGAGCGCCAGCGCGGAGACAGGCAACAAAAACTTAATGAGCTTTCGCATTTATTTTCTCCCTCATCTGGAATGAGATTTATCCGCCCCGGCACACGCATCAATTTGTATGCGCGCAACAATCCGGCACGTAGGGGGTAATTGAACCATTGGACAGCCGGAAAATAAAGGTTTGAGTAGGTTTTTTTTGATTTGGGTCCGGTCCATTTGTTGCATTAAAACAACAAAAATCGGATTTTGCGACAATACCTAGAAATTACGAGGGACTGTCGATCTGATTTTTCGCCCTTTCTGACCTTATGGAACCTCAGCAACCGCAACAGGGGCGAGCAAATCTCCCGATGTACCGGAGGATAATACAGCGCTGACGGCTCCGGTTTCGGAAAGCGTAACACCCGCCCCACCTTTGCGCCCGGGTAACGGTAAAAATCAGGCACACCGGCTACTACTTTTCGACGGCTATTCCGCTGATGACGCGTGCGCCTTGCGTTTCTCCTTGGAAATCACGGAAGCGGCTTCCAGGATAACCATAAAAGTCGTAACCACAACGATGAAATCGATCGTTACGAGGAGCCAGTTACCAGCGGCATAAAACTCTCTGAGCTTGATCAACGCAGCCCAGGACGATGTGAACAGCACGAAGATCATCGGCACCATCGTGTAGCGTGCCGGTCGCCCCATCTTGATCAGCATGACCGTGAGGACCAGCAACGTGAGACCCGCCAGGATCTGGTTCGTCGAACCGAAAAGCGGCCAGATGATCAACCCACCGCTACCGGACGCCCCGCCCGCACCAAACGCGAGGGCAAGGCAGCAGCCGACTGCAACGAGCGTGGCGAGGATGCCTTTCTTCAGAATCGGTATCCCGTAGATATCACCCCATTCCTGGATAATATAACGCTGCAGGCGCACGCCCGAGTCCATCGTGGTGCCCGCGAACAAGACAACCATGGTGGCAAGAATCGTCTGTGAGATGCTGAACGGAATACCCCAGCCATTAGTGATCATCTGTGCACCACCCAGGATAAAGGTGCCTGCACCGGCGGTTCCATACTTGTCGTAGATCTCGTGCCAGAGCTCGGGCGTTGCCGCCAGGGCTGCGCTGCTAACGGCGACCAGCGTGATCAGGGCGAGCGAGCCCTCGCCGACTGCACCGAGATAGCCGATGAAACGCGCATCGGGTTCCCTGTCGAGCTGTTTCGACGTTGTACCGGACCCCACTATGCCGTGGAAACCAGATACGGCACCGCAGGCAATGGTGACGAACAACAGTGGCACGAGCGAAGGAGCATCTTCGGACATCCGATCGTTAAAGGCCGGCGCCGAAATGTCAGGCAACGAGACGAACACCGCGCCATAGAGCAGAACGAGCCCGACGATCAGCTGAATACCATTGATGTAGTCGCGCGGCTGCAGCAACACCCAGACTGGCAGCATCGAAGCAATCGCCGCATAGATGAAGAGGATAATGATCCAGTTCGCGTTCGGAGACAGGCCGAACATCGATTCCGGCAGTTCGATCGGGAACTGGCTACCGATCAGGATCGATCCGTAAAGGGCGATAACACCCACCACCGACAACATCCCCAGATTCCAGTTGCGATGCAGCAGCTGCCCGATGATCAGGGCAACAACGATCGCCGACCAGGCCGGAAACACAGCAGTGGACGTGCCCACGAAGGCACCCGCAATTACGACGCCGAAGACGGCATTGACCATCAGCAGAACAAGGAAGATGACCACCATGAAGAGCGCGCGCGTGCGGCTGCCAATAACATCTTCCGACAGAGCTCCAATCGAACGACCTTTGTGGCGAGCGCTCGCCCATATGGCACCGAAGTCATGAACGCCGGCGAAGAAAATCGTACCGAGCGTCACCCAGAGCACCGCCGGCACCCAGCCCCAGTACACCGCAATCGCGGGCCCGACGATCGGCGCCGCGCCGGCTACCGACGTGAAATGGTGGCCCCAGAGGACGTACTTATTTGTCGGATGAAAGTCGACACCATCGTTTAACTCATGAGCCGGTGTCACGAAATCCGAATCAAGCTGGTAGATCTTCTCAGCGATGAACTTCGAATATACGAACCAGCCGAACGCCATGCCGGCGATACCCATGACAACAATCATTGCGGATTGCATACATTTCCCCCGTCAAGTCAGATCGCTAACGGGGTCAGCCCCCGTTATTTTTCAATTTGCGATGCTGACTGAATATTCTTGTTAGCGATTGAAAAAGTGCTCTGAGCGCTCGTTGGTGGAGCTTAACCGGAGTCAGGTGATTGTGAAAGTTCGCGCTTGCCTGCTTTCAGGAACCGATCGTAAGCCCGGACCAGCACACCGAGAATGGCACCGATGATGATCAGCAGCATGACCCAGCGGATGAGCGAAGCGAAAAACACGTAGTTCATAGACGGCCACTCAAAACGGTAGACAGCGAGTTCCCTCGCCCGGTCACTCATCCAGTGCCAGCCACTGTGCGCGAGTACCGCGGATATCAGTATTGTGCCCATACGCTCCACTACAACGTGGCGGAAAAGAAAGTTGATGATCGGCAAAGCCACCAGAATGATAATCAACTGGCCGATCTCCACCCCGATATTGAAAGCAAGCAGTGAAGTGATCAGGTGACCGCCTGCAAACTGCAAAATTTCTGACAACGCAAACGAGAAACCGAATCCGTGGACCAGTCCAAAGCCGAAAGCAATGATCCAGCGCTTCTGCCATTGGGAACCCACGATATTCTCGAACGCCATGTAGACGATCGAAGCGGCGATCAGGGTCTCGATCAATGGCGGAAACCAGAGAAAATTCGGCACCATACCGAATGCGGAAGCTATCAGGGTGATGGAATGCGCGACCGTGAAAGACGTGATGATAACGACCAGGGGACGGATCTTTCGAAAAGGGATTAGCAGGCAAATCACGAACAGCAAATGATCGATGCCATCGAGGATATGCCCGATTCCGGAGACTACGAACCGGAAGAATGCATGGTGCCAATCCGGATCCAGGCGCAGCAAGCCGGGGTCGCCAGAAAACTGATAGATGCGTTGGGTGCCATCCGTATGCAGGAAACGAACGACCGTCGTTGTCTGCAGCCCAAGCCTTGCAAATCCCGGCGCGATTGAGAAATCGGAAGTGGCAGCATCGATCGGGTAGCGAATCAGTATATCCAGAAGGGCCTGGTCCCGTTGCAAATCCTCCCTATCATCCAGCGGCGGGCCCAGAACGGTAGCAAGTGCACTCTCGTAATTGCCGAAGGACTGGTTCGAGGGCAGTGCCAGTCGCGTTGCCAGGATTTCCCAATCGTCCAGCATGACACCATTCTCGTACAGGGTGACCTCCTGGGCTATCCAGATCGTTGCCGCATCCTCGAGCAGTTCACCAGCCTCTGAAATCACCAGATAGCCCTGTGCGGTCTGTGGGAAGAGCACGTCGCGCATGGCCTCGAGCGGCACCCTGACGAGGAGATCCAGCTCGCCCGCACCTGGTTTGACGATCGTCTGGACAACAACTTCGGTCGGTACCTCATGGGCGAACGCGGCCTCGCGAGGTGCAATGATGACCGCCACCAATGCTACCGTCTTCATAACAACGGAAACGAAGGAAAAAACTCTGAACATCACTGTTTTTGAGGTTCCCGGGCGCCGTTTGTTGACCATTATTATCTTTGCTAGAGCGGGATGCGACCCGGAATTTACAGTATACTTCGACACAATTAATATTTGTTCCCGGTAACAGAGGTGCCCGGGCAAGAAGACAAATTGGCGACAGAACGCGAGCCAAGGCTATCGCCAGGATCGCTTCTAAAGACATCTCCGATAAAAAGGTCCAGAGGGAGAACAGCGGAAGATGACGAGCAAAAACCTGATCACGGCGGTCGCTGTGGTAGCGTTGCTTGCCGCACTAGGATACGCGGCACAATCACTGGAACAAAAGGCAGAGTCTCAGGATAGACAGGCGCCGATGTTCGAGGTGGATCCTTTCTGGCCAAAACCACTACCCAATCACTGGATCCTCGGTTCGACCATTGGAATCGGCGTCGATTCGAGAGATCACATCTACATCATTCATCGCCGTGACTCGTTTAACGAGCGCACTGAAATCGGCGCCGCCACTGACCCGGTGAGGGCGGATTGCTGCATCCCGGCGCCAAACGTGCTCGAGTTCGATCCGGACGGCAATCTCGTGAACCACTGGGGCGGCCCAGGTGACGGCTACAGCTGGCCCGCATCGAATCACGGTATCACGATCGATCACAAGGACAATGTCTGGATCGGCGGCAATAGCCGCAGCGATTCGCACATCCTGAAATTCAGCCGCGACGGCGAATTCCTTGCCCAATACGGTGAACCCGGCGCCGAGACCAACAGCAGCAGCATGACCAGCTTTGGCAGCGTTGCAGAAGTGTCGATCGATGCGGAAGCTAATGAGGCTTACGTTGCCGATGGTTATCGTAACCGGCGCGTTGTTGTACTGGATGCTGACAGTGGCGAAATCAAGCGCTACTGGGGCGCCTATGGCAACTATCCGGACGACACTAATCCGGGGCCGTTCGTCCCCGGGCAGGAACCCGCCCAGCAGTTCAGAACACCGGTGCACTGCGCGGAGCCGTCAAACGACGGCCTGGTATATGTCTGCGATCGCGTTAACAACCGTCTGCAAGTGTTCCAGACTGACGGCTCATTCGTCGAGGAGCTCTTCGTCAAGCCGAACAGCCTGGGTGACGGTTCTGTCTGGGACATTTCGTTCTCGCCGGATCCGGAACAGACATTCATCTACCTGGCCGACGGTACGAATCGCAAGATTTTCATTATCGAGCGTAAAACGCTCGAGATCCTGACCAACTTTGGCGACGGGGGGCGCAATCCCGGCCAGTTCTTTGCCGTGCACGGACTGGTAACCGACTCCAAGGGCAACATTTACACGACCGAGACCTATGAAGGTAAACGGGTACAGAAATTCGTCTACAAAGGTATGGGCCCGGTAACCGTGATGGACCAGGGAACACCCTGGCCGGCGGACAAAAAATAGAGGTTATATCGGCTGAACCACCGGCAGTCGTTCCGCGGCGCAGGTGATCAGATAAACTTAAGAAGCTCAATCCCACATTCAACCAAAGGCAGGAAGACAGCTGTGAATCCAGAACTTTCACGCCGGCGCTTCATCAAGGCGGTAATCGCCTCGAGCGTCGCCGCTGCATCCACCGCAGGTTATCGTTCGGCCCTGGCGCAAGGTGCGTCGGCGGCCGGCGTCGAGCGCCTGATTTCCCTGAACATCAATGGCCAGACGCGTCGCGCAGATGTCGCGCCGCAGGAGACACTGGCCTACACGCTGCGCTACAAACTCGGACTGACCGGCACCAAGATCGGCTGTAACCGTGGTGAGTGCGGTGCGTGCACCGTCACTATAGACGGCGTTACGAACTACAGTTGTTCGACGCTGACACATAGTGTCCGGGACCGGGCCGTTCGCACAGTCGAGGGGCTGCAGGCCGCCGACGGCACCCTGCACCCGGTCCAGCAGGCTTTTATCGACGAACTGAGCCCGCAGTGCGGTTTCTGCACGCCCGGGCAGGTAATGTCGGCGGTCGCACTTCTTGAAGAGAATCCGAGCCCGACACGGGAAGAGGCGCGCCAGGCGATGTCGGGTAACCTCTGCCGCTGTGGAGCCTATGACCACTATCTGAATGGCATCATGCGTGCATCGGGGCAAAACTCATGACCGACGAATACAGGTTAATAGGCAAGGACTTCGTGCCGCCCGACATCACGGGCAAGGTAACGGGCAAAGCCATGTATGCAGAAGACTTCAAGGTCGATGGCATGGTGTTCGCACGCATGTATACGAGCCCGATGGCACACGGTCGCGTGACGAACATCGACACGTCGGCAGCGGAAGCCATGGATGGTGTCGTCGGCATACTCACGGCGGAAGACGTGCCCGAAGTCGAAGCGCCGAATGCCGCAATCCTGACGAACACGCCTGCCTACATCGGCGACCCGATCCTGGCTGTCGCTGCCGAGACTGAACAGATTGCCGAAGACGCGATGGCGGCGATCCGGATCGACATCGAACCGCTGCCATTCGTGACAGACCCGCTCGACAGCATTGTCGAAGGAGGTGCAAACGCGCGCGAAGAAGGCAATGTCTACTCCCGTTCACGCGAAGGCTCCGGCTTCAGAACGGTCAAGTGGACCCGCGAACAGGTAGAAGAACTCCGCAGCGGCAACGAACCCAAGGGCGAATACGTCAACGAGTGGAGCTACGGCGAACTCGGAGAGGGATTTGCCAAAGCCGAGAAAATTTACGAAGAGCCGTTCGTCACGATCGGGTATGCGCACATGAGCATGGAACCCAGAACGGCAATGGCCTACTGGGAAAACGGCAAATGCTACGTGCATGGTTCGGCGCAGAGCCAGAGCTTCTTTATACCCGGTCTTGCCAGGCTACTTGGCGTGGAAACCAAGGATGTCTGCCTGATCAGTGAAAACACGGGCGGCGGTTTTGGCTCGAAAATTGGCGCTTACCCAATTTCAGCACTGCCCGGCTGGTTTTCGAAAAAAATCGGGCGTCCGGTTCAGCTGCGTGTGACGCGCGAGCAGGAGTACTACATGGGTTCCGCCCGGGTCGGCTTCCAGGGTTGGATCAAGATGGGCTTTGCAGCCGACGGCAAGATCACTGCGGCCGATGTCTTCATTGTCGAGGACATCGGTCCAAACGCGACCGGCGGCGACGCGTCGTCGGCAGGCGGCGCTATCTCGCTCGTATATGATCCATCGGCCTTGCGATTCCGCGGTTTGCCGGTGCTGACCAATACGACGCCGCGAGGCGCGCAACGTGGCCCGGGCCAGAACCAGATCGCCGCCGTCATGGCGCCGATCATGGACAAGGCAGCGAATGATCTTGGTATCGACCGGGTCGAAATCCGCAAGATCAACGCCGCGCACAATGACACGATCGTCTACGCGGATCGCCGGCCGGTGACGAGCGCCTATATGAGAGAAGCACTCGATCAGGGCGCCGAGATGTTTGACTGGGAAAACCGAATTGCCCAGCCGAAACGAAACGGCAGCAAGGTCCGCGGCATCGGTGTTGGCCAGGGTTATCATTCGGCGGGGGCAACCGGCTTCGACGGCCTGCTTCGAATTACACCTGACGGACGCCTCCATGTTCATTCCGGCGTTGGCAACCTGGGCACTTATTCCTACGCGTCGACATCCCTCGCCGCAGCCGAGGTGTTGAAAGTCGATTACGACAGACTGGAGATCCACTGTGGCAACACGGACAACCACCTGCCATGGAGTTCCTACCAGGCGGGCAGCGTCACGATGTTTAC
>CAZWEW010000014.1:0-22525 GCA_964633055.1 uncultured Woeseia sp.
CCACGGGGCGACCGCAGTGGTGCAGTCGTCGAGCCATACCTGACGGACCAGTGGTATGTCGATATCAAACCACTCGCAAAGCCGGCCATCGAGGCGGTCAAGGACGGGCGGATTCGATTTGTGCCAGAAAACTGGACTAAAACCTACTTCGACTGGATGAACAACATCCAGGACTGGTGTATCAGCAGGCAACTCTGGTGGGGACACCGGATTCCCGCCTGGTACGACCACGACGGCAATATCTACGTCGGCCGCGACGAGGCGGAGGCACGTGACAGAAACAGCCTGGACGACTCGGTCGAATTACAGCAGGACGAGGATGTCCTAGATACCTGGTTCTCGTCAGCGCTTTGGCCGTTCAGCACCCAGGGCTGGCCGGACGACACCGAGTCATTACGAACCTTTTATCCGGGCCAGGTACTGGTGACGGGTTTCGATATCATCTTTTTCTGGGTCGCGCGCATGATCATGATGGGTCTCAAATTCATGGACGAAGTACCGTTTCGCGAGGTTTACATACATGGGCTCATCCGCGATCCGGACGGCCAGAAGATGTCCAAGTCGAAGGGCAACGTGCTCGATCCGCTGGACCTGATCGACGGTGTCGACCTCGACACGCTGATCAGCAAGCGGACTACCAGCCTGATGCAGGACCACCTAAAGCCGAAGATCGAGGAGGCGACCCGCCGTCAGTTCCCGCAGGGCATCGACGAGTTCGGCGCCGACGCCCTGCGATTCACATTCGCGTCGCTCGCGACGACCGGGCGTGATATCCGCTTCGACCTCGGACGGATCGAAGGCAACAAGAACTTCTGCAACAAGCTATGGAATGCAGCACGCTACGTGTTGATGAATACGGAAGAACTCGACGAGGGCAAGACCGAACTCAGCATGGCGGATCGATGGATCGTATCGCGCATGCAGACGACGACCAAGGCGATGCGGGAAAACATGACGAACTACCGCCTCGATCTTGCCGCGCAGGCCATTTATGAATTTACCTGGCATGAGTTCTGCGACTGGTACCTCGAGCTCTGCAAACCCGTACTACAATCAGAAAACACGTCACCAGCAGCCAAACGCGGCACCCGCAGGACGCTGATCACGGTACTCGAGGCAATCTTGCGAATGCTGCACCCGTTGATGCCGTTTGTTACCGAGGAAATCTGGGCGCCGGTGGCAAAGCGTGCCGGCATCGACGGCCAGACCATCATGCTTCAGTCGTTCCCCGAGTCCGACGAATCCCTTCTCGACGACGACGCCGAAAGGGAACTCGAATGGGTCATGCAATTCATTCTGGGTATCCGCCAGATCCGAGGCGAATTCGATATATCCCCGGGCAGGCCGCTACCCGTCTTTCTCGAATCCGCGCGGGCATCGGATCTTGAATTTGCGAACCGTAATGTGCACCTGCTGGCACGTGTCGGACGGGTCGAATCGGTCGACACTGTCCCCGAGGGCGAGGAAGCACCGCCCGCTGCCACAGCGCTGCTCGGCAATATGCGAATTCATGTACCAATGGCCGGTCTGGTCGATGTCGAGTCGGAACGAACCCGGATCGGGAAGCAACTCAACAAGGCCAGCCAGGATCTCGAAAAAGCGAAGGCTAAACTCTCTAACGAAAATTTTGTGAGCAATGCACCACCGGCTGTTGTCACACAGGAACGAGAGCGTGTCGCCGAATTCGAGCAGCAAATTCAAAACCTAGAAGAGCAGTTCCAAAGACTCGAAGCGCTGAAATCCACGTAATTTGAGGATTCGGTCTCAGGCCGCATCCTCCGGCACTTTTACCTGTGTCAGAATCAGCGCCCCGAGCACGAACATCGGCAGAATTGCGAGCAGGATGGACCTGGGGTCATCGGAGAAGAACAGGCTCACACCGATTAGGACAGGACCGAGGATGTGCGCAAACTTCGTCAACATATTGTAAAAGCCGAAGAACTCGCCGGATAGCGTCTTCGGAATCAATGACGCATAAAGGGACCGGCTGATGCTCTGCACACCACCCTGCACCGTCCCGATGATGATGGACATCACATAAAACTGCCGGACATCCTCCAGGAAAACGGCCCAGCAGACGATCAGGATGTAGACGACGAGGCCTGCGATGATTGCGCGCTGCATACCGAAACGGTGCGCGAGGAAACCGAACAACAGCGTTGAGGGAAAGCCAACATAGTTCGTGATCATCAGTGCGATCACCAAGTCCTGGTCCGCAAATCCAAGACGCTGGCCGAAATTGACCGCCATGAATATCACGGTGAACAGTCCACCGATATAGAGCCAGTAGGCTGCAAGAAAGGTATAGATATTTCTGTAACTTCGGATTTTCGTGATTGTGCTTCGAAGCGCCCGATAGGCGGCACGTACCGTTCCTTTCCGGACGACGTTCGGCGACTGCGCTTCGCGCACCAGAAAGAGGATGGGCAATAGGAATACAAGCCACCAGGCACCAACCGAGACGAAAGCGAACTTGATGACGTCGGTCGACTCGGCGAAGCCAAACGACGCAGGCGTGTACATCATCCAGACATGCAGCGACAGCAGGAATGCCCCGCCAAAATAGCCGAGAGACAGACCGAGCGACGATATCAGGCTGTAGTATCGTGGATGACTCACATCGACGATCAACGAGTCATAGAAAACGGCCGCCCCGTAGTAACCAATCGAGGCCAAGATGAACAACGCCAGAGCCCAGTGCCAGTCGCCGAGACCCACCAAGCTTAGAGCGACAGTACTGACGACGCCAAGCACGGTCAGTATGGCAAGGAACCTCTTTCGCCACCCGCCGCTGTCTGCGATAGCACCCAGCACCGGCGCCATCAGGGACACGATGACGCTCGCGATTACCGTCGCCCACGTCAGCCGTGCCGTCACTGCGGGCCCGGGATCGCCCGCACTCCAGTAGGAGCCGAGAAAGAGGGGGAAAAGCACAGCCAGCACACTCAGCGCAAATGCGGAGTTACCCCAGTCATACAGTGCCCAGGCCACAGACTCCCTGGTCAGGAATTTTAGTCGGGGTTTCTTGTTGCGGTCGCTAATACTCGCGGGTCTCCCGGAACCGGATTTCCGGCCAGCGCTCCTCCGTCAGGCCTAAATTAACCTTGCTGGGCGCAATATAAACAAGGCTGTCGGAATGATCGAGCGCCAGATTATCATGTGCCTTGATTCGAAATTCATCCACTTGGCTGTCGTCGTCCGCCTCCACCCATCGGGCAGTCGCCACATTGATCGGTTCGAATTGGCATTCCACTTTGTATTCATCGCGAAGACGATGGGCAACAACATCGAACTGCAGCGGGCCAACCGCGCCCAGGATCAGGTCGTTGTTGCGCAGCGGCTTAAAAAGCTGCGTCGCGCCCTCCTCGCACAATTGCGCAAGACCCTTTTGCAACGCCTTGAGCTTGAGCGGGTCCCCGAGCACAGCGCGTTGAAAAATTTCGGGTGCAAATCTAGGGATACCGGAAAACCGGATATCTTCGCCCCGCGTAAAGCTGTCGCCGATATTGATCGTTCCGTGATTGTGAAGGCCGATAATGTCACCGGCATAGGAGGTTTCAGCATGCTGCCGGTCGGCGGCCATGAACGTGATGGCGTCCGCTATTTTCATATCCTTTCCGCTACGCACGTGTCTGAGGCGTATCCCCTTCTTGTACTCGCCCGAACAGATACGCATGAACGCGATTCTGTCCCGATGCCGTGGATCCATATTCGCCTGTATTTTAAATACGAAGCCCGTCAGATCATTCTGATCAGGCAAGACAACTCTTGCGTCACTTTTTCGGGATCCGGGTGCCGGTGCAATTTTGACAAACTCGTCAAGCAGTTCACGGACACCGAAATTCGATATGGCCGAGCCAAAAAATACAGGCGTCTGACGAGCCGCTAGGTACTCGTCGATATCGAGTGGGGGACAAGCTCCTTTCACGAGATCCACCTCCTCGCGAAAACTCCCCGCATCGTCACCCAGGACTTCATTCGCTTCCACGGAATCGAGGCCGTCAATAGCCTTGATTATCGACGCCCGATCCCTAGCGCCTTGAATATAAAGGTAGATACGATCTTGTAGCAAATGATAGACACCCTTGAGTGTGCGCCCCATACCAATCGGCCAAGTTATGGGCGAGCAAGCGATCTCCAGCACAGACTCAATCTCATCCAGTAATTGGACCGGTTCGCGACCGTCGCGGTCCAGCTTGTTGATAAATGTCATGATCGGCGTATCGCGCAGCTGGCAAACCTCCATCAGTTTGATCGTTCGCTGCTCGACCCCTTTGGCACAGTCGATCACCATCAGCGCAGAATCCACTGCCGTCAGGGTGCGGTAGGTATCTTCGGAGAAGTCTTCATGACCGGGCGTATCGAGGAGATTCACAATCCGGTCCTGATATGGAAACTGCATGACCGACGATGTCACGGAAATACCACGCTGTTGCTCGAGTGCCATCCAGTCAGAGGTCGCATGCCGCTGTGCCTTCCGACCCTTCACCGTGCCGGCCATATTGATAGCACCACCAAACAGTAGCAGCTTCTCGGTCAGGGTGGTTTTCCCGGCATCCGGGTGGGAGATGATCGCAAAAGTGCGCCGCCGGCTCACTTCCTCTTGAACTCTGGTCATACTGATTAATCCGGACCGGGACTGCAAAGGGCCGGGAGTTTACCAAACCAGACGACCGCCCGGCGATGTATCCGGTGGTCGCAGGAACCGTCAGGACTTCTTGATGCGTTTCGACAGGATGGCAGCGCTCTCTCTACCCTCGGTCGCTTGATAATAGGCCGGCCGGCTCGCAATCTGTCGAAAACCTTTTTTCCGGTAGAGGGCAATGGCCTTTTCATTCGATGGCCGGACCTCGAGAAACATCTCATGCCCATCCTCGGTGGCAACTCTGGACAATATCTCGTCCAGCAGCTTTTCTCCGTACCCCAACTGCCGAAAACCCGGATCGACGCAAAGATTCAGAATATGCGCCTCTCCCGCAGCGACCGACAAGATGCTGTATCCAACGACACGCTCCTCCCTCACCAGCACGACGCAACTGTAGCCGGCAAGCAAGCAATCGTGGAACACGCCGTGACCCCACGGAAAATCATAGCTACGTCGCTCAATATCCGAGACCTCTGAAGTATCGTCGTGGATCATGGCACGCAGTTCGACGGGTATTTCCTGGATCGGTGTGATCATCCCGTACGCGCTCTCATCAGGTTTCGGGCCATGACCAGGTCCTGCCAGGCCTTTCTTTTCTGTGTAGGGCTGCGCAGCAGATACGCCGGATGATAGGTCACCACGACCGGTATCTGCCGATCGGCCAGTTCATGCAGCCTGCCTCGCATCCGACCAACCGTCGCGTCCGTCCCGAGCAGATGCTGTGCAGCGATGCGTCCGACTGCGAGGATGACCTTCGGCTTAACCAAGTCAACCTGACGTTCCAGGTAGTTGCGGCACGATGCCGCCTCCTCGGCCGAAGGATCACGATTGTTCGGTGGCCTGCATTTCAGGATATTGGCGATGAAAACAATCTCGCGGTCGAGTCCCAGCGACCGCAGCATCTCATCGAGGAGCTTACCGGCCCGACCCACGAACGGCTCGCCCCGACGATCTTCCTCCTGTCCAGGGGCTTCGCCAACAATCATCCAATTAGCAGCGGAGTTGCCCACGCCGAATACGGTCTGCGTGCGGGTCCGGTGGAGGCTACATCGTTTACAGGACGAAACCTTGTCACGAAGTGACTCCCAGTCGGGTGCAGCTTCGTCCGGCAGATCTACGGTGACGTCGATCAGCGCATCAGTTTCCGCGCCGCGCATAGTGTAAACGTCGATCTGCAGCGCATCCAAGTAGGCCCTGCGTCTGGCTTCTGCTGACATCAGATTCACTTCCCAATTTACGACCGGCCGCCCGAAATCACGGATGTTGCAGCTTGGCCAGCAGGTCAACACCCGCAGCAACCGTTTGCCCAGCCTCGACACTTACGCGGCTGTTAATAGGCAATTGTACTTCGGCAAAACGGGTCAGACGCAAATAGGCGCAGCGTTGTCCCTGGCCGACTCGTTCACCGTAGCCTAGGAACGCCAGCGGTGCCAAGCCAAAACGGTGACCATGGAACTGAAGCACGACGTCATCCCCCTCGTCGGTACGAACCCACAGGCCGTTCGAATGCCCGTTGACTGCGCCGTAAGGAACAACTGCGCGAAAATCCATGATTTTGCCTTCGGTCGCGGAACGGGCCGTATAGGTGCCTAGCGAATTGACCTCGATCAAGATTCGGTGCGATTCGCCATTCAATGCCCCTTTGTCCGTCAAGCCAGTCTCAACGACGGTGCCGTCAACCGGGCTTAAGACACCAAGCGGCACCGCGGACACCGAGCGCATAGGGTCGCGAAATACTAAGAACAGCCAGACCAGGACAATGGCTGGGATCAGACCTAACAAAGCCTCACCGAACTGCACGACCGCAAAAATTGCGAAAACGGCAGCGGCAAGGTATGGAATACCTTCCCGTGCAATAAAAGGGTTATCCCGGTCTCTCAAAGCTGCAAATTCCTGTTGCTCTTATCTGTATACGGTCGCTCGCATTGTGCCGTCGGAATTTCGCAATCCGATCCGTAACCTCTCGTGTAGAATACGACCGCCACGGCAAACGGGATCAGACTATACATGCGTTTTACGAGATTTGGACTAACAACTTTAAGGGATACACCATCAGAGGCTGAAATCGTCAGCCACCAACTGATGCTTCGCGCCGGTCTAATCCGTCGACTCTCGTCCGGCCTGTTTACGTGGATGCCACTCGGGCTTCGGGTATTACGTAAAGTAGAACGGATCGTCCGCGAGGAAATGGACAAAGCCGGCGCGCTGGAAGTCGTTATGCCCGCGGTCCAGCCAGCGGAGCTGTGGCAGGAAACGGGTCGCTGGGACAAGTACGGTCACCTGCTACTTCGTATGAGTGATCGCCATGACCGCGATTTCTGCTTCGGGCCGACCCACGAGGAAGTCATTACGGACATCGCACGCCGGGAACTCCGCAGTTACAAGCAACTGCCGGTCAATTTCTACCAGGTCCAAGTCAAATTCAGAGACGAAATCCGTCCACGTTTCGGCGTCATGCGTGCACGCGAATTCATTATGAAGGATGCCTACTCGTTCGATGTGAACCACGCCGGTCTCGATGAAAGCTACCAGAAGATGCACGATGCCTACGTTGCAATCTTCGAGCGCTTGGGCCTAGGTTTCCGGGTAGTCGACGCTGACAGTGGTGAAATCGGTGGCAACCGATCACAGGAATTCATGGTGCTCGCAGACTCCGGAGAAGACGCAATAGCATGGTGCGACGAGGACAACTACGCATCGAATGTCGAGACGGCGGCGACAATGCCGGAAGACGGCGAACCAGCGGCGCCGGCGCGGGACCTTGAGAAGATCAGTACGCCGAATTGCCGAACCATCGAAGAGCTTGTGGCATTTCTAGACATCACACCCCAACAAACACTTAAGACCTTAATCGTTGACGGAGATGACGGCCCTGTCGCTCTGGTGCTGCGCGGCGATCACGAACTGAACACTATCAAGGCGGAAAAATTACCAGGCGTCGCATCACCACTGACGATGTCGGACCCGGAGACAATCCTAAAGGCCACAGACAGTGCTCCCGGATACGCGGGTCCGATCGGGCTCGACATACCCGTGATGTACGACCACGCGACAAAGCGTATGTCAGATTTCACGACGGGCGCCAATGAGATGGACACGCATTACACCGGCGTCAATTTCGGCCGAGATATCGATACACCCGAGACCGTCGATCTCAGAAACGTGGTCAAGGGAGACACTACACCTGGCGGCAAAGGGACATTGAAGATCGCGCGCGGCATTGAAGTCGGACACATCTTTCAGCTCGGCACCGTGTATTCGCAGGCAATGAATGCCACGGTACAGGATCAGAATGGAAACGACGCCACGATGGCCATGGGCTGCTACGGTATCGGCGTCACTCGTATCGTCGGTGCGGCGATCGAGCAAAATCACGACGAGAGCGGCATCATCTGGCCACAGCCGCTGGCGCCCTTCGACGTCGTGCTGATCCCAATCAACATGCATCGATCCGGAGCGCTGCGCGACGCAGCCGAGGCACTCTACGCGGAGCTCCGGGACATGGGGTTGGAAGTGCTGTTTGACGACCGGGACGCCCGTCCAGGAGTGAAGTTTGCCGATGCCGAGCTCATCGGCATCCCGCATCGCCTCGTGATCAGTGAACGTGGATACGAATCTGGCGAACTCGAGTACCGGCACCGCCGAGACGATGCGTCACAGATGTTGAAACGTGATGATGTTCTCAACCTGCTAAGAGAATCGTCGTTAACCTAGTATCCTGCCCCTAAAGATCCTTGTCTCAGCGTGCAGATTCACATCATACATGCACGAGAGGACACCATGTGCCGGTTGAAACGGGAAATCCGTGATGCGATAGGTGTTTAGTTCTTATTGCCGCACTGATTACGCTTTCGACGCTGCTGGTGGCGTAGGAAGGGTCCGATTTTGAACTCGTCTCATTACTAAAGAAAGCCGCTAGCGAGATCGGCGGTTTCAGGGATCACTTCGTCGCCCAGATCTGGCTCAACAAGGTGCTCAACAAACTCCGCCTCAAGTGGTTCCGCGTCTGACCATCATTGAAACGCTTCGAAGTGGCGCGAGAATACTCGAGGATTTGATTAGCTGACACAGTGAGGACGCGGCAGATTCGTGCCAATGTCGGGTCAGCCGGTCGAAAAAGTGCCGGGGCACGAACAGTTTGTGTCGCTTTCCGCAACACCAGCAACACTTGCCATTCTCGGTCCTTCATGAAGCCAGCGTGACAATTCTTCGATCGCTGCATCGTCCCCGCATGCACGCACCTCCACGCTGCCATCCAGCAGATTGACTGCATGGCCGTTCAACCCCAGTCGCTCAGCAACTGTCTGGGTAGTGGCGCGAAAAAACACGCCCTGAACGTCACCGGTCACATTGAAGAGACGGCACATGACCACTGGAACCCTTAATGTCAGCAGCGTGGGTCGGATTCGTCCGAATGCTCGGAGTCTCTGAGCGCAGCGAGCGCCTTATTCTTGGCCTCGATCGCGTCGCTGCGCGCCAATTCGTACGCTTTTCTTGAGAGGTGCCGAAGTGCGCTATCAAGGTAATCTTCGGCGGCATGCAGTTCCACGGCTGCAAACTTGGAGGCTCCTGCCTCCCTAGCAACTGCAATCGCCTGCCTAGCATCGCTCATTTCCTGAACCGGCGGCCCGGCTGCGCACGCCGAAACAATCAGCAACACACCAAGCAAGCAACCTCGGGAAAGTTTGCCCGCGCAACGTGCTGAATATGTGGTGATTACTGGCCTCTGCACGTGTCCAAACTACCAAGCACGGCCATATGCCGTCAAGCAATCGATGCAGGCCTGACGAACACCCGAATTTGTTGATATGGTGAACACGTTCTTAACCTTTATAAGACTCGAAGCTGACCATGACCATCACGATATATCACAACCCGAGATGCTCCAAATCGCGGGCAACACTCGAGATCATCCAATCGAAGGGCATCACACCGAATATTGTCGAATACCTACACACTCCACCGGATCCTGACACCCTCGAGAAGATCGCGAGGCTGATCGGTGTGCCACTTGGCGAACTTCTGAGGCGAGGCGAGGACGATTTCGTTGCCGCGGGAGATGACGTGCCACTCGATGATGAGACGGCGCTGGCTAGGTGGCTGCATGAACACCCCCGTGTTCTCGAGCGTCCTATCGTCGTCGACGATGACAATGACCGGGCCATCGTCGGCCGGCCACCCAACAACGTCACCGCAATACTCTGAAAGTGAGCGAGATTCTCGTTCTGTATTACTCTCGTTTCGGTGCCACCGAGGCGCTTGCGAGAGACGTCTGTCAGGGCATTGACAGCGTAGAGAGCTGTACCGCTCGTCTTCGCACCGTGCCGCCGGTATCCGCCAGGACGGAAGCCACCGATGACGAAATTCCGATCAGCGGCCCACCCTATGCCACGAAGGAAGACCTGCGTGAATGCACCGGACTTGTCATGGGGAGTCCGACCCGATTCGGCAACATGGCCGCACCGCTGAAGTACTTTATCGACAACACGGGTAGTGAATGGATGAGCGGGACGTTATCCGGTAGGCCGGCAGGCGTCTTTACTTCAACGTCGTCGCCGCACGGTGGCCAGGAGACCACCTTACTCACCATGGCACTGCCGCTGATTCACCACGGCATGATTTTTGTCGGCATTCCCTATTCGGAAGCCTTGCTCAGTACGACAACAACCGGCGGTTCACCCTACGGAGCGTCACACGTTACTTGGAATCGTGACCCGGACAAGATTGCCAAGGAAGAATCGAAACTCGCCATGGCACTCGGGAAACGCGTCGCCGGCATCGCTCTAAAACTCAGTCCGACGGAATAGTAGCAAGTACTTCCTTGACGAAAGGAATAGTCAATCGACGTTTCGCTTTAAGTGCCTCCGCGTCCAGCGTATCGAGCAACGCATAAAGACTCGACATGTCGCGGCGACTTCGCGACAGGAGAAAACTCGCAGTCTCTGACGACAACTCAAGTCCGCGATGGTGCGCGCGAAGCTTAAGCGCCTCGATACGCGACTCGTCATCGAGTGATTTCAGTTGGAAGGTCGGCAGATTCGAATAGCGGCTTTCCAGGTCGGCCAGTCTGAACCCGCACTCTCGTGGCGCTGCCGACGCCGCACAGAAAACGACACCGCCTGCGTCGGTCAGAGCGTTAAACAAAGCGAACAAAGCAAACTCCCATTCGTCGTCGCGAGCGATCCGGTCGACATCGTCAATGCAGACGAACTCACGATTTTCCATCCCATCCAGAACTCCGGGTCCTGTCTCGTGCAGACCCATTAGCGGCACAAACTGAGCACGGTTCCCGGCGCGTTCGCAAACAGCTTGTAACAAATGAGTCTTTCCGGTTGATTGCGCACCCCACAGCCATCCACCGGGACCATCCTTCGACTCAACAGTATCATTCAAAAAAGCGACAACGGATTCATTGCCGGTCGGATGATAACTCTCGAAAACCGCGTGATCCTGAAGCTTCAGCGGCAGTGGCAGCTGGCGAATCGACATCGATCAGCGTTGCGGCTGGATTGGCCGGAAAGGATCCGGGTCAACCTGTAACGAAGACGGTGCCGGACGATACCGGTACTCAAGGGTGTTCCTCCAGTGGTTACCGAACCTTTTGGGACTCGCATCGATGAAGTAGTCATTATCGGCCGGCTCCAGCATATTGCTAAGCGACAAAATATTGTCAAGCCGCTCGACGCCGCCCTGCACCTCGACTTCGTAAGTGATGCGATCGGGATGTGCGGAACGGATGGCGAGTTTTTCGACAACCCGAAGGTTTTCCACATACTGCTGAACACGGCCGTATGCAATGACCGAATCGATGCCCGAAATCGTCAATTCAATGCTTTCCGATGCTTCGTTCCCGCGAATCGCATGCCTCGCAGCCAACGCATCAGCGAGTTGATTAATCGCTTCCTCGGGTTCACCCGGCCATCCGAACCGTTGTTCTCCGAAATACCAAGTCCAGCGGGGCGTCTGCAGTTCATTCGGCCGAAACCGGCCAACGAGGATGGAGTCAGCCTCGTACCGCGAGGACGCTTCGAGAAGCGGTGCATCAAAACCACCCCAGATGTCGACGAAACCGATCCGCTGCAGGTCCTCGATGTCCAGTAACGGAAATACGATCGGGAGTCCGCGCCGTGTTGCGACCGCCAGAACCTGCTCACGAAGCCAGCCGTTGCGATCGAAAGACCGGCCACCGCCGGGGCCATCCTGATTGTCGGCATTCACGATTTCGCGATCACCAAGCCCCCAGTCGATCGCCAGCCAGATTATCGTCAGCGGCCGGTCGCTCCCCCAGACCATGGCACCCGCGTCACGCAACGTCCGTTCGATTGCGGAACCATCCATTGAGACGATCAGCGTATTGTCGGGGCCTTGCCGTAGCTGCTGGACATATCGGGATGGGTTCGAAAACAGCATCGCCATTTCCTCGGACTCGGCTACAACCATCGACCCGGTCACGCGGACGAGCACTTCGGTCAATGCCGAACGATAGGCGCCCGACTGTGCATTGGGGTCGTCCGGGTCGAGCGTGGTCTCCACGCTGTAGAGTGACGACACCTCCACCGATCCCGCAGGCGCCGCAACCCACGTCACGAAAGTCAGGA
This sequence comes from uncultured Woeseia sp., assembly GCA_964633055.1. Taxonomy (GTDB): domain Bacteria; phylum Pseudomonadota; class Gammaproteobacteria; order Steroidobacterales; family Woeseiaceae; genus SZUA-117. Next base: position 12,244 of record CAZWEW010000014.1, read on the forward strand.
GAACAAAGCTAAGCGCTACAGTCTCGGAAACGTCTGCCCGTCCTCGTATCGATCCATCAATGGTCATTCGGTATACCCGGCCAGCGAAATGAAAAGGGTGTTTCCCGATACCTGTCGAACCTCTATTATATCCTCCTCACAGGGTTTGCCACGTTTTGTCGCCGATTTCGTCGACGTGCGCGGCACTCCTTAAAACATACTGTTCGGAAAAGAATGACTTCCAAATCCCTAACCTATAAAGATGCCGGTGTCGACATCGATGCTGGCAACACACTGATTGACAAGATCAAACCGCTGGTTGCCAGAACACGCCGCCCCGAGGTTATGGCCGGACTGGGTGGATTCGGCGGTCTATTCAGGTTGCCTGTAGATCGCTACCGTGAACCGGTGCTCGTTTCGGGAACCGATGGTGTCGGCACGAAGCTGAAACTCGCGCAGATGACGGGAATACACGACACTATCGGCATCGACCTAGTGGCCATGTGTGTCAACGATGTGCTCGTGCAGGGTGCAGAACCGCTATTCTTTCTCGACTACTTCGCCTGTGGCCAACTGGATACGAAACTTGCCACCGACGTCATTCGTGGCATTGCCGACGGCTGCGAGCAGGCGAATGCCGCGCTGATCGGCGGCGAAACCGCGGAAATGCCCGATATGTATGCAGACGGGGATTACGACCTCGCCGGATTTTGTGTTGGTGCAGTCGACCGGAAAGACATTATCGATGGCTCGACGATCTCCGAGGGAAACGCGATCATCGCCCTCGCGTCAAGTGGACCGCATTCAAATGGCTATTCCCTGATCAGGAAAGTATTGGACATTGCCAACACACGGGAGATCGACGGGCAACCCGCAGAGAAAGCGCTGATGTCACCAACAAGAATCTACGTCAAGCCCATTATGGCCCTTGCGAAAGACGTCGAAATTCGTGGACTGGCGCATATCACCGGGGGCGGACTGACGGAGAACATCCCCCGTATCCTGCCGGAGGGGCTCTCAGCCGAAATCGAGACTGATAGCTGGCACCTGCCTGCCGTGTTCGAGTGGCTGCAGGCCGAAGGCAATATTAAGACGGGCGAAATGCGGCGCACGTTCAACTGCGGAGTCGGCATGATAGCCATCGTCGATGCTAGTCAGGTCGAGATGGCCATCGACAGGCTAAACGCGTCGGGCGAATCGGCCTGGCGACTCGGCACAATTGTCACCGGCACCCATGAGGTTCGTTACGCTTGAGCAACACCCGTATCCGAAAGTCCGCTGCGGTACTGATATCCGGTAGTGGGACCAACCTGCAGTCCTTCATTAACAAGATGCAATCCGGCGAACTGGATTTGGACATTGCCGTCGTCCTCAGCAACAAACCGGGCGCGCCCGGTATCGAACGAGCGAAGAAAGCGCGTATCCCAGTTGAATGTATTGAACACAGCGACTATGCGAACCGGGAGTTATTTGACGCTGCACTGAACAACACGCTGGATCGGTACACACCGGACCTCGTCATTCTTGCAGGTTTCATGCGCATTCTGACGCCGGTGTTTATCGAGCACTTCGAGGGTCGTGTGCTCAACATTCATCCGTCCCTATTACCGAAGTACCCGGGACTCGACACACACCGGCGCGCAATCGACGCCGATGATGAATGGGCCGGCAGTACCGTACACTTTGCAACACGGGAACTCGACGGTGGTCCGCGGATCATCCAAGGGCGCGTTCGCGTCGAAACGGACGACACACCGAATATCCTCGCCGCACGTGTCTTGGAGGTCGAGCACCAGATCTATCCGATGGCTGCCGCATTGTATACGACAGGTAGGCTCAAATACCGGGGCGGGGCGGCCTACCTGGATGGCAACAAGTTGAAGGAACCAATTCAGTTCAGTTGACGAAACGAGCGGAACGTCCCCGCTAGACGGAACGACGACCAAATAGGCAGGCGATCACCGAAATCAGGTTTTGGGAAGCGTAACGCCCTGTTGTCCCTGGTATTTGCCGGCGCGATCCTTGTAGGAGGTCTCGCATATTTCATCGGATTCGAAGAACAGCATCTGTGCAACACCTTCGTTTGCGTAGATCTTGGCGGGTAACGGCGTCGTATTCGAGAATTCGAGGGTGACATGCCCTTCCCACTCGGGCTCGAGGGGCGTCACGTTGACGATGATGCCGCAACGCGCATAGGTGGATTTACCTAGGCAGATTGTCAGAACGTTTCGGGGTATACGGAAGTACTCAATCGTGCGTGCGAGCACGAAAGAGTTCGGCGGGATAACACAAACATCGCTCTGTTTGTCGACGAAACTGGACTCATCGAAGGACTTCGGATCGACAAATGCCGATTCGATATTCGTAAAAATCTTGAATTCATCGGCGCATCGTACGTCATAGCCATAGCTCGACGTTCCATAGGAAACAATGCGAGCCGTGCCATGTTCGCGTACCTGACCCGGCTCGAATGGCTCGATCATGCCATGCTCTTTGGCCTTCCTGCGAATCCAGTGATCTGCCTTGATACTCATCTACGTATTCTCAACAACGATGTTGGGGAACTTACTACTGTAGTCCCTGCCCTGCACGGCAAGTTCAGCAGCGATCAGCAACGCCGTTTTTTGATAGGCCTCTGCGACCGCACCGTCCGGCTCGGCAATGACGCTCGGCATACCACTATCCGTCTGCTGCCGAATTTTCAGGTCCAGCGGCAGCTGGCCAAGCAGTTCGACATCGTACTCCTCAGCCATGCTTGCGCCACCGCCACTCCCGAACAACGGCTCCTCGTGCCCGCAATGGCTGCAAATATACGTACTCATATTCTCGATGACACCAAGTACCGGCACTGACACCTTACGGAACATCTGAAGGCCCTTTCGGGCGTCCAGCAACGCAATATCCTGCGGCGTCGTCACGATAACGGCACCGCTTACCGGGACTTGCTGCGATAACGTCAGCTGGATATCACCGGTACCGGGCGGCATGTCCACCACGAGATAATCGATGTCTGACCACTGCGTTTGCTGGAGCATCTGGTTGAGGGCCTGCGTCACCATCGGTCCACGCCATACCATTGGCTGATCGGTGTCGACCAGGAAACCGATTGACATGACTTGCACGCCATGAGTCTTAAGGGGCACCATGGTTTGTCCATCTTCACTGGTAGGTCGTTCGCCGGCGATGCCCAGCATCAGCGGAATACTCGGTCCGTAGATATCAGCATCGAGGATGCCGACCCTGGCGCCCTCGAGCGCGAGGGCAAGGGCGAGATTGACGGCGGTGGTGGACTTGCCGACACCCCCTTTGCCCGACGCGACGGCAATAATATTGCGAACCTCGGGCAATGGGCTCAAGTTTCGCTGCACACCATGCGCCACTATCTTGGTCTCGATCGTCACGTCCATCCCTACCCCGGCGCACTGATCAGCGATAAGCAGCCTAAGGACTTCAGCCAACTCGTCGCGGATACTTTCAGCAGGGATACCCAGCTCGACACGCAGTGTGGCATCACCATCGATTGCCAGTTCGACAACCCGGCCCACATCACCTAGCGTTCGACCAATAATGGGTACGCGCAAGGTTTCCAATGATTGCTTGAGATCTGATTTGAGGGTCAATGCACTAATTCCGTGTATATCAGGATGACATAAATCGAGCTCGGGATTGCTCGAAGCGCAGATCCCGCCGGGGACGGTATTGAATCACATTTTCGGTCCGTAACCCCAATGTTTTCAACATTTCCGGAATGCCGAAGAAGTGTCAGATGAACCCAGTTCACATTTTGACAATTGGACAATGTGGCATATTCTCGCATCGGGTTTGTACAGAACAACGCCAGATTTGGCGCTGATAAAGCTGGCACGCAAGGGACGTATTAGCGGGATTGACGCCTGTCATCAGGCCAACAACAAGGCCAAATTCCGTGAAATGGTCGAAGATCCAGGCGCCATCGTGTGGCGTGATTACTGAGCCGCTGTTCTGCCACGTTTTCTGAACAAGTTTCTGTAGCATGGCATAATTCACCGCGTTCAGGCCGCACCCGTCACGACAAAAATCATTGAGCGACAAACCCAGAAAAATCATGGTCTCCAGCGCGTTGCCCTATGCGAACGGCGATATCCACATGGGACATCTCGTGGAGTATATCCAGTCGGATATCTGGGCGCGTTTTCAGAAGCAGCGCGGCCACACCTGCACATACGTTTGCGCGGCCGACGCACACGGCACGCCGATCATGATCAAGGCCCGCCAAGAAAACGTGACCCCGGAAGTACTTGTGACCCGAGTTTCCACGGAGCAACATAAAGACCTGCAGAGTTTCGATGTCGCGTTCGACAATTTTCATACGACGCATTCACCGGAAAACAAGCAACTGACCTGCCGAATATTCGAGGCGCTTCGCGACGCAGGACACATCTACACCCGGACGATCGAACAGGCGTATGACGAGAAGGAGAAAATGTTTCTCCCGGATCGGTTCGTCAAAGGCACCTGTCCGCGATGTAAGACTGAAGACCAGTATGGTGACGCCTGTGAAAATTGTGGCGCAACCTATGCGCCCGACGAGTTGATCGACCCCGTTTCCGCGTTATCCGGTTCGATACCTGTCTGGCGGAAATCCGAACACTATTTCTTTAGACTCAGCGAATTCGGGAACTGGCTGCGAGACTGGATCAGGACTGCAGGGCTACATAAGAATATCAGGAGCAAGCTCGAGGAGTGGTTCGAGGCCGGGTTGAGGGACTGGGATATCTCGCGTGACACGCCGTATTTCGGATTCCTAATCCCCGGTACCGAAGACAAGTATTTTTACGTCTGGCTCGATGCCCCGGTCGGCTACCTCGCAAGTTTCCTGCACTACTGTCAGCAGAGAGACGACCTCGATTTCGACGAATACTGGATGCCCGGCAGCAGCACCGAGGTCTATCACTTCATCGGTAAGGACATCGTTTACTTCCACACGCTGTTTTGGCCTGCTGTCCTCGAAGGGTCTGGATTCCGCACGCCAACCAGCGTCTTCGCGCATGGCTTTCTGACGATCAACGGCAAGAAGATGTCGAAGTCGCGTGGCACATTCATCAGGGCGCGCACCTACGCCGACAATCTCGATCCCAGCTGCCTGCGTTATTACTACGCCGCAAAGCTCGGCCCGAGCATGGAAGACATCGACCTGAACCTTGATGATTTTATCGCCCGCGTTAATTCGGACCTCGTTGGCAAACTGGTCAATATTGCGAGTCGTTGCGCCGGATTCATTAGCAAACGTTTCGACGGCAAACTCGCCAACAGGCTCGATGACCCGGACCTGTTCGCGAAATTCACCGGGGAATCCGAGGCAATTGCGGCCCACTTCGAAGTTCGCGAATATTCGAAGGCTATTCGTCGCGTCATGGCGCTTGCCGATGAGGCGAATCGCTATGTCGATGAAAAGAAACCGTGGGTGATGATCAAAAACGAGGACCAGCTGGATGATGTGCAATTGTCGTGCACGCAGGGGCTCAACATGTTCCGTTCCCTGATGATCTACCTGATGCCCGTCATTCCATCGCTGGCCGAAAAAGCGCGTGTGCTTTTCGTCGAAACCGAGTGGTCGTGGTCATCCGCCAAAACACCGTTGCTGGGGAGCCAGATCCGCAATTTCGAACCGATGCTGAAACGCGTCGAACAAAAACAGGTTGATAAAATGGTTGAACAATCCAGGGACCACAGCAAGGAGCAGAGCGCCGCGACGGACGATGCGGAATACATATCGATAGACGATTTTATGAAGGTCGATCTACGAGTCGCCAGGATCGACAAAGCCGAGGCGGTAGAAGGTGCGGACAAACTGCTGCGGCTAACGCTTGACCTTGGGAACGGCAGTCGAAACGTCTTCGCAGGCATCAAGTCGGCCTACAACCCCGCGGATCTTGAGGGTCGTCTAGTCGTGGCCGTCGCTAACCTGCAGCCACGAAAGATGCGATTCGGCACATCGGAAGGAATGGTTCTCGCGGCGGGTCCCGGCGGTGCAGATATCTTTGTGTTATCCGTCGACTCGGGCGCGACACCCGGAATGCGCATCAAGTAGCATTCGGAACCCCATGAAAGAAAATAGGGGCAACGTGTTTTTTCTGATCCTGAACCGGGCGAAGACCGAAAAAGTACTCTGACCCCGTTTTTTGCTTCTACAATAGAAACGTCATGTCAGAATTGATCCTGATTCTCGTCGGCACGGTCCTCGTCAACAACTTCGTCCTCGTGCGATTTCTTGGCCTGTGTCCGTTCATGGGCGTGTCACAAAATCTTGAAGCAGCCTTCGGCATGTCGATGGCAACGGCATTCGTCCTGACCCTGTCATCCGCGATTACCTACCTACTACACGAATACGTACTCGTGCCGCTGGAACTCGAGTACCTGAGGACGATCAGCTTCATCCTGGTCATCGCTGCCAGTGTCCAGTTCACGGATATCATGGTCCGCCGTCAGAGTCCGCTTCTTCACCAGGTTCTCGGTATCTATATTCCGCTCATTGCCACAAATTGCGCCGTACTCGGTGTTGCGCTCTTGAACGTCCAGGAGGCCGACGGTTTCGTGCAGTCCGTCTTCTACGGATTTGGCGCGGCCGGCGGTTTTTCCCTAGTCCTGGTCCTGTTTGCCGCGATTCGCGAGCGATTGCAGGCCACTGACATACCGCCTGCGTTTCGTGGAGCGGCGATTGCATTGATTACGGCCGGCATCATGTCGCTCGCGTTCATGGGCTTTACCGGTATGGCGCGAATCTGAAACCGATGGGAATGGCCATTTTAACAGCGGTAGCGATCATCACGGCCCTTGCGCTGGCAGCGGGACTTATCCTGAGCCTGGCGTCGCGCCGACTGCCCGGCGACCCAGATCTGATCATCGAAGAGGTCAACGCGCTTCTGCCACAAACGCAGTGCGCACAGTGCGGCTACCCAGGTTGCCGACCTTATGCCGAGGCCGTCGCGACCGGCAAGGCTGCCATCAACCTCTGCCCTCCCGGCGGAGAAGACACCGTGAATCGCCTTGCGGCTTTGCTAGGTAAGGATTCTCAAGAACTGGCGGCGCCGGGTGGTGCACCGGTTGTGGCAATGATCGATGAATCCATCTGTATCGGCTGTACGCATTGCCGAACGGCCTGCCCGGTCGACGCGATAACCGGCGGACATCAATTCATACACACGGTCATACAATCCGAGTGCACGGGATGCGAACTCTGCATCGCACCCTGCCCGGTCGATTGCATCTCGATGGTGACAGCATGAGCACCCCGGCCGCCGCCAATGACCTTGGTGACCTGCATGGCGGATTACAGCTACCTGCCAACAAAACGACGTCGACGTCAATCGGGATTCAATCGATACCGCCGCCGAACCAGCTCGTCATGCCAATCCAGCAACATGTCGGCGAACCGGCGCAGCCGATCGTCGGCGTTGGCGAACATGTCCTGAAAGGACAGCTGGTTGCAGATGCCGATGGGATCCTCAGTGCGCCCATCCATGCCTCATCTTCAGGCACTGTCGTGGCAATCGAACCATGGCCCGTGTCGCGACGGTATGGGGAAAATGTACCCTGCATCGTGATCGAATGCGACGGGGATGATCGTCCAGTTAAGGTATCGGCAGACTTGCTGCCATTCAACTCGCTCAAACCTGACGACCTGTTGAAAAAAATTCTTCAGGGAGGAATCGTAGGCCTTGGCGGAGCGGTTTTCCCAACAGGTCAGAAGCTGATGCAGGCAATGACTATGCCGCTCGAATACCTAATTCTCAATGGCGTGGAGTGCGAACCTTATATCAGCTGTGACGACCTGCTGATGCGCGAGCAGGCCGTCAAGGTGCTGGGGGGTGCCCAGGTCCTGATGCATGCGCTGAAACTGCCAACCTGCTGCGTGGTCATAGAGAGTGACAAGCCCGAGGCAATCGCCGCGATTAGCGAGGCGATGACCGTGCTCAATGACCACCGATTTGTTCTGAAGCAGGTACCTACGATCTACCCGTCAGGCGGCGAGGATCAACTCGTTCAACTGGTCACCGGCTTGGAAGTTCCCAGCGGGCAACTGCCAACCGATGTCGGCTGCGTGGTGCATAACGTGGGCACCGCAGCGGCAGTATACCGCTGGATTTGCGAGGGTGAGCCACTGATTTCCCGGGTGACAACCGTGACGGGACCGGGTGTGCGCTCCCCCAAGAACGTCAATGTCAGGCTCGGCACGACCATTGCTGATGCCGTCGCCTTTGCGGGCGGCTACAATGATGGAGCAAGCCAGTTGATCGTTGGTGGCCCGATGTGCGGTAAATCGGTAACCACAGATCAAATGCCGATCGTCAAGGCGACGAACTGTATCCTCGTACTGACTGAAATTCACTCTCAAACGGCTTCGCAAGCATGTATTCGCTGCGGCGAGTGCGCAACAGTCTGCCCCATTCAGCTATTACCACAGCAGCTTTATTGGCACGCCCGCGCGGACAATGAATCGAAACTCCGCTGGTACGGACTCACCGACTGCATCGAATGCGGCTGTTGCGACCTGGTTTGCCCGAGCAACATCCCGTTGACAGCGGAATTCAGGAAAGCGAAAGCGAGAATACAGGAACTCGAGGACGAGAAGGCCCGGGCCGAACGTGCAAGGCTCCGTTTTGAATCCAGAAACGAAAGACTCAAAAACGTGCTGTCAGCACGCGAGAAAGAACTTCGGGTCCAAAAGGATACCGCGCTGTCGAAAGGACTGGATGCAATTGCGGAGATCCTGAAACGCAAGCAAGTCAACGACGAAAAGGACGTTGACTAGCATGCAATTTGAACGTAACGAAGCACCGTTTCTGAGAGCAACAACTGATGTCCCATCAATGATGCGACAGGTCCTGTATGCCCTCATACCTGCTGCGCTCGCCTACATCTGGTACTTCGGACCAGGCTTCGTCTTCAATCTGTTCTTTGCCAGCATCTTCTGCCTTCTCGGCGAAGCGGTGATGCTCAAGCTTCGCAACAGGCCAATCAGGGAACCGCTGGCGGACTACAGCGCGCTCGTGACCGCCGCACTTATTGCCTTTGCACTGCCAGCTTTGACCCCCTGGTGGGTAACGGCAGCTGCCTCATTGTTTGGCGTCGTCGTTGCGAAACACCTTTATGGCGGACTTGGCTACAACCTCTTCAATCCCGCTATGGCCGGCTATATCATGGTACTGGTCGCCTTTCCAATGGATATGAATCTGTGGGCTGCACCGCGAATGGCCGATCTCTATTATCACGGCATGACCATCACGGAGACCGCACAGTTCGTGATGACGGGTGCGCTGCCCGAATACCTGAGTTTCGACGCTATCAGCCGCGCGACACCTCTCGATGTCGTCAAGGCAGGTCTCAACGACATGCAAACATTCGAGGAACTCCGCGCCTATCCCATTATGGGTGACTTCGGCGGGCGCGGCTGGGAGTGGATCGGGAACTTCACAGCCATCGGCGGCGGGTGGCTCCTGTTGCGGAAGATTATTCGCTGGCAAATTCCGTTCGGCGTCCTAGCCGGGTTACTCGTCCCGTCGAGCCTAGCCTACTTCCTGGTACCGGAAATCAATCCCAGTCCTGAATTCCACCTGTTTACGGGCGGCACGATACTCTGTGCCTTCTTCATCGCTACAGATCCCGTATCCGCAGCAACGAGCGATCGAGGCAGGCTGGCTTACGGGTTCGGTATTGGATTCCTAATTTATGCCATCCGTAAGTGGGGCAGTTATGCCGACGGCGTCGCATTCGCCGTCTTGCTGATGAACATGGCAGTACCCGCAATCGACCACATGACAAGACCACGTATCGTGGGCCACGGCCGGGTACCTAGCGGGGACAGGCCGTGACCCCGGAACCTGTGTCATCGATTCTTCCGGGCAGCCTAATTCTCGCCGGGCTCGCGGCAATCTGCACAGCACTGGTCGCTGTCACACACACCATCACCGCCCCTCGCATCGCGGCCAATGAACAGGCCTATCTGGAGCAAAGCCTAGCCCCCATCCTCGAAGGTATCGAGCACGACGGTAGGCCGTCGGAATCGACAATCGTCATTTCGACGCCACATGATCTACCTAGCAACGATCCCGTAACAATTTACCGGGTTTATGCTAACGATTCGCCGGTTGCAGCCGTATTGATCGTCAATGCCCGCGGTGGGTACTCGGGGCCCATTCGTCTCCTGATTGGAATCGATAGGGATGGCATAGTCACCGGCGTTCGCACGCTCAGCCACCGCGAGACACCGGGACTTGGAGACCTGATCGATTCGGATAAATCGGACTGGATACACCAGTTCACC
>CAZWEW010000015.1:0-21732 GCA_964633055.1 uncultured Woeseia sp.
AGGACGATCGCGAATGGCGATTGATCGTCGAGGTGTTCTTCAAGTTTCGTATGTCTCTGGTAGCTATCACCGCAACGTTCGTCCCCAACGAATCGCGCATTGCCATCCTCAAGCATTGTGAGCGCTTCGTCTGCGCTGGCTGGCCCCTGGTTCATGCCGACATTTCCTTGTTGATTATCCAGCTGTGCATGACAAACGACACTTCGACACGCTGAGTATGTTCGTCTGGCCGGGTTAGGAAGAAGAAATAGCCAACCGAGACGAACAGAATCAGGACGCGCGGGACGACCGCAACATGCAACATCTGGTCACTGCTTAATACCTGTCTCAGTAATCGCTCTTCGACACACGCCCCATCAAGTAAAATTCGTCATTCGGTCGAATGCGAGCGAAATTGGCCATACGGTTCGAAAGAGAATAAAGCCCTGCGATTGCAACGATGTCCCAGATGTCTTCATCGGAAAATTCGTAGGCTCGCAGCGCCTCGCAATCTGCCTCGTCAATCCCGGCCGAATCCGTCGCAACCTTTGTGGTGAAGTCGAGCATCGCCATCTGCCTTGGCGTAATGTCTGCCTTCCTGTAATTGGTTGCTACTTGGTCAGCGATCAGCGCATCTTTCGCACGAATGCGCAAAATGGCGCCATGCGCAACGACGCAATAAATGCAGTTGTTGTGCGCTGACGTGGCGACGATAATCATCTCCTTTTCAGTCAGAGTGAGGCCGCCCTCTTTTCCGATCAGCGCATTGTGGTAAGCAAAGAAGGCCCGGAACTCATCAGGCCTGTGAGCCAGCGCGATAAACACGTTTGGGATGAACCCCGACTGCTCCTGTACCTTCAGGATCGTCGACTTGATATCTTCGGGGAGATCATTGATGTCAGGTATTGGGTACCGGCTGATTGGTTTATCCGCCATCGGAAATCGCTCCGCTTATTGTCCATCGACACGATACACGAAGCGCCCTAAACGGTCAGTCATAAACACAACTCTCGGCATCCGGCCACTGAGCACCAGTTTCACCGAACGAAAGCCCGGTGAGTCGCAATCGTCATGTCTTTTTCTGGTCGCCCAGCTGTTTCTCGAGATCGATGTGCAAAGGTGAGAAACCTAATGACTGATAGAGGTGTTCGGCTACCCGATTCCCGGCGATGACCCCTACCCTCAGCCACTCGACACTATTTTCACGCGCATGGTTCTCGGCGGCAGTCATCAGCTGCCGGCCAACGGCGTTACCACGGCATCTCTGCAGTACGACAAGGTCTGATATGAGGCCGTACTCGAGCTCGCCATCGTCCGGTTCTTCGCTGATGACGCGATTCAGTATGGTCACGAAACCACCAATACCAATATCGTCTTCAAACACCAGAATACACCCGTCGCTTTTGTCACACTGTTCCAGCATGTATCGCACGCACTTATCGACCACAGCGTCGGCCGGTGGAAGCCGCTGATAGATGTTTCGCTCGTGTTCCTGCAACTCGACGATGCAAGCCCTGATCCCGTCTAGGTCTGTCTCAGCGTCGAAGTTGCGGATTCTGATGGCGGCGTCAGTCATTTGTTCAGATGGCAAAGCGTGGTGCATGCATTAGAAATCGTCAGCCGGTCCCGAAGCAGGCGATCTTTCCGGAAACGGAAGAAACCGAAAAAAATTAATAATTTCAATAAGATGTGAGAAATACTCATCTTCCACACCTGCAGGCGCTCCAACACGCCTTTATCAGCGACGCCTCCACACAAGCCATCGAGATACCAGTCGCATTCGCCCTGACGACTAGTAGGCTACACATCGTGTTCGTTAAGCTTGTGAACAAATATCGATACCCGGCGTCTGTCGAATTTTACGAACACCCCGGCAGGGCAGGCCTTGTATTCCATCAACCGAGCTTGCGGATCCCGATCGCGTGGCGTATCTCGGCGAGGTAGGGTACCGAGATTTCGCGAGCCCGTTCCGCACCTTTGATGAGTTCCTGTTCGACAACGGCGGGATCATTTATCAACCGATCGTACTCCTCGCGCATCGGCCTGATGTGATCGTTCAGGTATTCGAACAACAGCCGCTTCATTTCACCCCACGCGATCCCGTCAGCATATCTTTTTTCGATGTCTTTAACTTCATCGTCGGTGGCAAACGCGCGGAAAATCTCGTACAGGGTCGATCCTTCGGTTTCTTTCGGTTCACCCGGTTCAAGGCTGTTTGTCTTAATCTTCATGATCAGCTTGCGGAGTTTCTTCTCGTCGACGAACAACGGGATCGTATTGTCGTAGCTCTTCGACATCTTACGGCCGTCCAGACCCGACAATGTCGCCGTGTTCTCATTGATTTCAGCGTCGGGGATCGCGAGGATGTCGCCATAGCGGTGATTGAACCGTTGGGCAATATCCCGCGTCATCTCCATGTGCTGCTTCTGATCTCGCCCTACCGGCACCTTTGTAGATTTGAACATCAGGATATCGGCAGCCATCAGGATCGGGTAGTTGTAGAGGGCCATGACAATGCCCTTGTCTGGATCGGCGCTGCCGCGCTCCTCGTTCGCCTGCACCTGTGCCTTGTAGGAATGCGCACGATTCATCAGGCCTTTTGCCGTCACGCCGTTCAGAATCCAAGTCAATTCCGGAATCTCCGGAATATCCGATTGCCGGTAGAAATAGGCATTATTTGTATCAAGGCCACATGCAAGCCACGTCGCCGCGACTTCCAGCCCGGAGCGCTGAATGCGATTGGGCGCCTCAGTTTTCGCCAGCGAATGGTAATCGGCGAGAAAATAGAAGTTCTTCCTGGACAGATCCCTGCTGGAGGCAACTGCCGGGCGGATGGCACCGACATAGTTGCCGATGTGAGGAGTGCCGGTCGTCGTGATACCGGTGAGATATGTTTCCTGAGTCATTAGCTCGCTTTAACTAGTATCCGGCCGCCTGACCGTCTTTTCGTGATTCCGATGCGCCGAAATAAGCGCCTGTGAGCGTGTCGCGAATGATCGCCTGGTAACCGCCCATGCTTGCGCGTCCGTCAGATACATCGTGCCCCATCGCCTTCAACTCCCTACGAATATCATCACCGATACCTGTTTCGAGGTATACGCGACCTCCATCGGTCATGGTCTGGTCCGTCGGCTGTGACGAACCACTGTGCCGCATCCGTGCAGCGTCGCCCGCTTCCTGAAGGTTCATCTCAAAATCGACGAGGTTTACGATGATTTGCGCATGCGCTTGCGGCTGCATCGAACCCCCCATCACGCCAAAGCTGAGCCATGGCTTGCCGTCCTTCATGACGAACGCGGGAATAATCGTGTGGAACGGTCGCTTGCCGGGTTCATAAACATTGGCATGCCCCTCCTCAAGACTAAAAAGCTGCCCACGATTCTGCAGCTGGAAGCCCAGTTCCTCGGGAGTCATACCCGAACCTAGGTCGCCATAGTTCGACTGGATCAGCGACACCATGTTGCCTTCGGAATCGGCTACCGTCAGGTAGATTGTGTCGCCATGTTCGAGCTTCTCTTCCCCCGCCGGGTAGGAATTGGCTGCCTTGTCCGGATGGATCAACGCGCGACGTTCCTCAGCGTACTGCTTGGACACCAGCCAGTCGATGGGGAAATTATAGAATTCCGGATCGGCATAGTATTTAGCCCGGTCTTCGTAGGCGATTTTTTTCGCTTCGATGAGGGTATGCAGGTACTCGACACTCCCCAAGCCCATACTACGCAGGTCGAACCCTTCGAGGATGTTCAGCATCTGCAACGCCACGATGCCCTGACCGTTCGGCGGTAATTCGTAGACATCATAGCCGCGATAGTTAGTCGAAACGGGGTTTACCCATTCGGAGGTGTGTGTCGCCATGTCATCATAGCTCAGGAAACCGCCCTGCTCCGCCATGTAGCTGTCGATTTTCCTTGCGATCTCCCCCTTGTAGAAGGCATCACGGCCGCCCTCAACGATCATCCGATACGTGTTGGCAAGATTGGGGTTCTTGAAAACGTCGCCGGTCTTCGGAGCGACGCCACCCGGCATGAATACTTCCTTGACACCCGGATACTGTGCACGACTCGCGACATTCTCCTGCCAGAGGTCTGCTATGAACTCCGTCACCGGAAAGCCTTGTTCAGCGTAGTCGATAGATGGCTGCAGGAGCACTGACATCGGCAGGCGACCGTAACGCCCATACAACTCATACCAACCGTCGACGGCTCCGGGAACGCTTACGGTCAATGGGCCGAGGTATGGGATACTCTGCATGCCTATGTCACGGAAGTGCTGCAGGGTCAGGGACCGCGGCGAACGACCGGATGCGTTGAGACCCGTGAGTTCTCCCTTCTCGGCGTCCCAGACGATCGCAAAAAGGTCGCCACCTATTCCACAACCTGTCGGCTCCATCAAACCTAGCGCCGCATTGGCCGCAATCGCAGCGTCGACAGCACTGCCACCCTTCTTCAGGATATCGAGTGCAATCTGGGTCGCCAGCGGCTGGCTTGTCGCCGCCATGCCATTCATGGCAATTACTTCCGAGCGAGACGCGAATGGCTCACCGACCGTCCGGTCGAAACCCTGAGACCCTGCCGCCACGCTAGCGAGCAGCCCTAAGGTCAGTGAAATGGCGCGCTTCATACATATCTCCGGACCGGTCTGGAAAACCTGTAATATTGCCTAGATTGGCCGGCGATTGAAACTTTTCATAGCACTCGCATGGGCATGTGGCCGGAGTTATGATGCCGATATGGTCAATAAGACGTGGGTTGACGAAGCGGCGCTTGCGCAGCTCTATCCACGACATATCGAAACGTTGCAATCACGCCACGATGCGGCCCTCAAGCGGGCTGGTGCCGCCCACGTGGTTATTTTCTCCGGCGCACCGATTGGTGTCTTTCTTGACGACTACGACTATCCGTTCAAGCCGAATCCGCATTTCGTCAGCTGGTTGCCGCTTACCAACAATCCATTCTGCTACATCGTCTATACGCCGGGTCATCGACCGAAACTCATCTATTACCAGCCGCGTGACTACTGGCATGTCATGCCATCTGATCCCGACAGTTTCTGGACGGCGTATTTTGACATAGACACCGTGCATTCCCTCGATGATGTCGCGGCACACCTGCCCGGAGACCGCGATAAGTGTGTGCTGATCGGCAACGTCACTGACAAAGCACAGGCATTTGGCATCGACCGCATCAATCCGGGTACAGTCATAAAATTGCTCCACTTCAATCGCGGTGTGAAGACAGAATACGAACTCGAATGTATGCGCGCTGCGTCAAGAAAGGCTGTCATTGGACATCTCGCGGCGGAACAGGCTTTTCGATCCAGCCAGTCGGAATTTGCCATTCACCTAGAGTACTGCCGCGCCATTGGACAATCGGAAAACGAGCTGCCCTATGGCAATATCATTGCGCTCAATGAGCACGGTGCCGTGCTTCATTACCAGCATCAGTCGAGGGAGAAGCCCGATGGTCACCTGTCGTTCCTGATTGATGCAGGCGCAAAATTTAACGGCTATGCCAGCGATATCACGCGAACCTACGCGATGGAAAACGATGAATTCGCGTCATTGTTGAAACGATTCGAAGCCCTACAACTCGAACTGGTCGGCGAAGTGAGGGCCGGCGTTGATTTTGTCGACTTGCACATCTCCTGCCATCAGAAAATCGCACAACTACTAGACGAAGTCGGTTTGGCGCGGGGCAATCCCGATACCCTCATGGAAACGGGCGTCACGGCAGCCTTCTTCCCGCACGGGCTGGGACATTTGCTTGGCGTACAGGTGCACGATGTGGGCGGGCACATGGGCGACGATACCGGCACGGTGATCGAGCCGCCCGTTGAGCACCCATACCTTCGAATGACGCAGACGCTCGAAGTCAACCATGTGATGACGATCGAACCCGGGATTTACGTGATCGACATGCTGATTGCGAATCTTGAAGGTACGGCGGGATATGACCTCATCGATCAGCAGATGCTGGACTGGTTGCGACCTTATGGCGGCATCCGCATCGAAGACAATGTGCGGGTACTGGATGATGGCTGCGAAAATCTGACCCGAGATGCGTTTGCTGCGTGACGGTTACTTGTCCTCTAGTCTTTGCACCTTGAGCTTACGTTTGACCCGCTGACCCTTTTTTTCGAACATCGGCCGCATAACCCGGCCGATGGCAGGCCAAAGATAGATGGCCATTGTCAGCAAGCCGCTCAAGGGCGGCATGGAACGTTCCAGCTTGTTGTTACTGCAAAGATTCAGGATTTCCTGGGCAACTTCTTCCGCGGTGCTAATCGGCTGAGAGAACGTCAGGTCAGTGACATTGTCGATGTTCGCCATGATGAAGCCCGTGTCGATCGGCCCGGGCGAAACGGCGGCAACCTTGATATTCGTATCGCGAAGCTCCTCGGCAAGAGCGAACGTGAATGCCCGCATGCCAAACTTGCTAGCGGAGTAAGTGGCGGCACCCGGCACCGGCGTTCGGCCAGCGAGCGAAGCTACGTTGATGATGGCACCTTCGCCGGCTTCTTTGATCATCGGAATCGCGAGCCGACTCAGGACGATCGGTCCCCGAAGGTTGACATCAATCATGGCCGCCAAGTCACCAGAATCGACCGTCAAAACCGGCCCACGCTGATGATAACCGGCATTGTTGACGAGCACGTGGACGCTGCCGAATTCGAATTGTGCTTTCTTCAGGAGGTTCGAACAGGCGACTGTATCTGCAACATCCATCACAAAGATCTCTACGTGTGTTTTATCGCGCAGCTCCTCAGCAACCTCTTCCAAGTTTTTCCGGGTCCTGGCCGCCAGTACTAAGTTGGCGCCCGCATCGGCAAAAGCATGTGCGGTCGCCCTGCCAACCCCTTCGGAGCCGCCCGTAATGATGACTGTCTTGCCTTTGAAGTCCATCGGGGGAGTCTAAACCAACTGCATCCGTCGCCGCGAGCGCGGGAACGTATACGTCAGTCATGAATTGAGGCTCACAAATAGAAAAAAGGGGCGACAAGCGCCCCTTTGCCATTCAATCAACGACAATCCTTGGTTACTCGTCAACCTCAGCACTTTCAACAGCCGGTCCATCAACGAGCTGGACAATGGCCATTGGCGCAGCGTCACCGGGACGCGGCCCGGTTTTAAGTATGCGCAGGTAGCCACCGGGCCGATCCTTAAAACGCGGGCCAAGGTCAGTGAACAGCTTACCCACGGCCGCTTTATCCCGCAGGCGATCGAAAGCCAGACGGCGATTGGCCACGCCATCTTTCTTGGCCAGCGTGATCAGCGGCTCAAATACGCGGCGAAGTTCTTTCGCCTTGGGTAGAGTTGTCTTGATCGTCTCATGGTGCACCAGCGATGCCGCCATGTTGCGAAACATGGCCTTTCGATGCGAGCTATTTCGACCGAGTCGACGACCGGATTTTCTGTGACGCATTCTTATTAACCTTCAAAAAACGGTGCAGAGTAGTTTTCCCCACACCATTTGTCAGTTCGGAATCAGAGCACAATTGTACTCTCACCCCATTCCTTTAGAGTCCCAGCTCATGCTCATGCTCCAGCTCCGGGTGCAGGCTGGCCGGGGGCCAGTTCTCAAGAAGCATGCCGAGGCCGAGTCCGTGACCTTCCAGCACTTCTTTGATCTCGGTGAGTGATTTCTTGCCGAGGTTCGGCGTACGAAGCAACTCAACCTCCGTGCGCTGTACAAGATCGCCGATGTACATGATGCTTTCTGCCTTGAGGCAGTTTGCCGAGCGAACGGTCAATTCGAGTTCATCGACCGGGCGCATCAAAATTGGGTCAACCTGGTGCTCGGCGTCTGCCCCGACACCATCATCTTTGCCCTGCAGGTCGACGAACACCGACAGCTGGTCCTTGAGGATACTGCCCGCACGACGGATTGCCTCTTCAGGATCGATTGTGCCATTGGTTTCGATGTCGATGATCAGTTTGTCGAGATCGGTGCGCTGTTCTACGCGCGCAGCTTCGACATCATACGTAACCCGGTGAACCGGGCTGAACGACGCGTCGAGCTGCAGGCAGCCAATCGGGCCAGTCTGCTCTTCAAAGGCGGGGCGCCGCGATGCGGCACGATAGCCGCGACCTCGCTCGACCCTCAATACCATGTTCAGCTCGCCTTCCTTCGTCAGGTTGGCCAGTACGATGTCGGGGTTCATAACCTCGACGTCATGATCAAGCTGGATATCGGCGCCCGTGACAACACCGGGCCCCTTCTTTGAAATTCGAAGCTCGGCGGTGTCACGCGTGTGCATCCGCACTGCAACCTGCTTCAAGTTCAGAAGAATGTCGACCACATCTTCCTGCACACCCTCGATACTGGTGTATTCGTGCAGTACACCCTCGATTTCGGCCTCCGTAATGGCCGAGCCGGGCATAGATGACAGCAGAATGCGACGTAGTGCATTGCCAAGTGTGTGTCCATAACCGCGCTCGAACGGCTCGATCGTAACCTTGGCATGAAGGTCATTGATGGGCGCGACTTTGACGACTCGCGGCTTCAGAAAGTCGTTAACAGATTCCTGCATGAGTGTAACTCCTGGTTATTTCGAGTACAGCTCGACGACGAGGTTTTCGTTGATATCCGGAAGAATATCTTCACGATCCGGCAACGATTTCAACGTCCCCGTCATCTTCTTCACATCGACGTCAACCCAATCCGGAAGGCCAACCTGAGATGCGATCTCCAGTGCGCTCTGGATGCGTAGCTGCTTTTTTGCTTTTTCACGAATACCGACGGCATCGCCGGCGTTAATCTGGGCGGAGGGAATGTTGACCACCTGGCCATTTACCTCGATACCTTTGTGGCTAACGAGTTGACGAGCCTCGGCACGCGTGGACGCAAAGCCCATGCGGTAGACAACATTATCCAGCCTGCCCTCCAATAGGCGCAACAGATTTTCACCCGTTGATCCCTTCAGCTGGGCCGCTTTCTTGTAGTAATTACGGAACTGTCGCTCCAGGACACCGTACATGCGGCGGAGCTTCTGTTTTTCACGAAGCTGCTGGCCATAGTCCGACAGGCGCGGACGGCGTTGGGCCGCACCGCCCGGGGGCACCTCGAGCTTGCATTTTGAATCAAGCGGCCGAACACCACTCTTCAAAAACAGATCCGTGCCTTCGCGGCGGGACAGTTTACATTTTGGTCCAAGATATCTTGCCATTACTTACTCTCTATACACGACGTTTCTTCGGGGGACGGCAACCGTTGTGAGGAATAGGTGTCACATCTTCGATGTTCTGGATACGAAAACCGACTGCATTCAGTGCGCGGACGGCGGATTCCCTGCCAGGGCCCGGCCCTCGGACTCGGACGTCGACGTTTTTCACGCCAAATTCGAGCGCCGCGCGCCCCGCTTTTTCAGACGCCACCTGTGCTGCAAATGGCGTGGACTTGCGAGAGCCACGGAATCCACAGCCACCGGCGGTCGCCCACGACAGCGCATTGCCCTGACGATCGGTGATCGTGATAATAGTGTTGTTGAAGGACGCATGGATGTGCGCAATCGCATCGACCACGTGTTTTTTTACCTTCTTTTTTTGGACTTCTGCCAAAACAAGCTCCTGTTTTCTTTTCTCGGTTTGCTCAACGCCAAGAACTGTAGCGTTCGCTCAACCCTCGTAAATACCCTTTAGTCAACTCGCGAAATGAAGTGATTCGTTTCCATCGCATTCCACAAGCATTTATTTCTTAATCGAACGTCGCGGCCCCTTTCGGGTACGCGCGTTTGTCCGCGTGCGCTGACCACGGAGCGGCAAACCACGACGATGCCGAATGCCGCGATAACAACCCAGATCCATCAAACGTTTGATGTTCATGGATGTCTCCCGACGCAGATCACCTTCGACGACAAAATTCGCAACCGCGCTGCGAATGCCTGCGATCTCGGGTTCCGCAAGGTTTTTCACCTGCGTGTCTGGCGAAACGCCCGCCACTTCGCAAATCTGCTTCGCGCGCGTATTTCCAATCCCATAGATCGAGGTCAACGC
Source organism: uncultured Woeseia sp. (assembly GCA_964633055.1). Classification (GTDB taxonomy): domain Bacteria; phylum Pseudomonadota; class Gammaproteobacteria; order Steroidobacterales; family Woeseiaceae; genus SZUA-117. The sequence continues at coordinate 9,971 of CAZWEW010000015.1, forward strand.
AACCACGATGTGCTGGTTAACGGGAATATTTATGCCTGCTATACGAGCCACAATTAGTTACCTTTTCCTTTAATCAACCCTGTCGTTGCTTATGACGTTTGTCCGTGCAGATGACACGCACCACGCCCTTTCGGCGGATGATCTTGCAGTTTCTGCACATTTTTTTAACTGATGCCCTTACTTTCATCGTCGTCTCCTCAACCAGTCCCTGTTACCGAACTGTGCCGCTGCGCCCGTAGTTGCGCAGGTTGGCCTTTTGCATCATGCCTTCGTACTGATGACTCATTGCATGCGCCTGCAGCTGCGACATGAAGTCCATTGTCACGACGACCAGAATCAACAACGAGGTACCGCCGAAATTAAACGGTACACTCGGATAGAACATACGGAAGATCTCAGGAAGAAGACAAACGCCAGCGATGTAAATCGCACCCCAGAATGTCAACCGGGTCAGCACCCTGTCAATATACTCCGCTGTTTGCGCACCCGGGCGGATACCCGGAATGAACGCGCCAGACCGTTTCAGATTGTCGGCCGTATCCTTCGAATTGTACTGGATAGCCGTATAGAAGAAGCAGAAGAAAATGATAAGCGCTGCGTACAGGATGACGTAGACCGGCTGCCCCGGACCCAGGTTCGCGCCAATCGTCTGCAATGCGCTCTGGAACGCGCCAGGCTCGGCCGATTGACCAAAGAACTGCGCGACCGTCGCCGGGAACATCAGTATGCTCGAGGCAAAAATCGGCGGGATGACGCCCGCCATGTTGATTTTGAACGGCAGATGGGTCGACTGCGCAGCATACATTTTCCGCCCTTGCTGACGCCGCGCGTAGTTCACGGTGATGCGACGTTGTGCCCGCTCCATGTAAACGACGAACACCGTCGCCGCAATGCCGCCGATCAAGAGCAAAATGGCCGTCGCCGGAGACATCTCACCATTGCGTACCAATTCCGCGGTACCCGCGACAGCAGCAGGCAGGCCTGCGACGATGCCTGCAAGAATAATCATCGAGATACCATTACCGATACCACGTTCCGTGATCTGCTCACCGAGCCACATCAGGAACATCGTGCCCGTGACAAGTGTGATGCAGGCTGTGATCAGGAAAGCGGCCCCGGGATTGACAACCACACCGGGCTGACTTTGCAGCCATGACGCCGCCGCAATCGACTGGAACGATGCCAAGAGTACGGTGCCATAGCGCGTGTACTGAATAATCTTGCGGCGGCCCGACTCGCCTTCCTTGCGAAGCTGCTGCAGCGGCTCCACCAGGTGGCTTGCCATCTGCATGATGATAGAGGACGAGATATACGGCATGATGCCGAGCGCAAAGATGCCAAAACGCGCTAGCGCACCACCCGAAAAAAGATTGAACAGCGCCAACATGTTACCGGCCTGCTGGTCGAAGAAGTCTGCGAGCGCGCCCGGATCGACACCCGGTACGGGAATGAACGTCCCAGCGCGGAACACAATCAATGCTCCTACCAGGAACAGGATTCGCACTTTCAACTCCTGCAGTTTGCTACCAGCTTTAGCTGCATCTGCGGGGTTCATTTGTGGACGTTTTGCCACGTTCTTAATCTCTTCTCGTTAATCGATTACACTTAATTTGAAAACTGGAGCGTTCGCTCGATACTCAATGTTTCTCTTCAGTTAGTCACGGTCGAAGTGCGTCTTATCGATCGCCCATCCACCAACCGTTCAATCTATTCAATACTGCCGCCCACTGCTTCGATTGCAGCCCGGGCCCCCTTGGTGACCGCAATGCCCTTAAGCTTCACGGCTTTTTGGAGCTCACCCGACTTGATCACTTTCACCTTGGTGACATGTGCCGGAACCAGATTCAGTTTCTTGAGACAGTCCAGATCGATGACGTCATCCTTCGGGATGACAAGCTCATGCAGCCTGAGTTCGGCTGTGTACTTCGCCATCCGCGAACGGAAACCGACCTTCGGCAGGCGCCGTTGCAGTGGCATCTGTCCACCTTCGAAGCCGACCTTGTGGTAACCACCTGAACGCGCATGCTGACCCTTTTGACCACGGCCGCAGGTCTTGCCCTGACCCGCCGAATGGCCGCGACCCAATCGCTTGCCCGTTTTTTTTGCGCCCTTGCCAGGCGACAGTTCATTGAGACGCATCTCAGACTTCCTCTACAGACAGGAGGTACGACACCTTGTTGATCATTCCACGATTCTCTAACGTATCCGGGACCGTAACGGTCTGACGGATCTTCCGCAGTCCGAGACCCGCTACGCACGCTTTATGACTCTTGAGCCTGCCGAAGCGGCTCTTGACCAGCGTTACTTTCAGTTCTTTGGGCTTCGCCATTGTTCCAATCTCTTACCTGCACTCGTCGCTTACTGCGCCAAGATTTCCTTAACCTTTTTGCCGCGCTTCGCCGCAATCTGTCGCGGTGAATGAATGTTCTCGAGCCCGCTGATTGTCGCGCGCACGACGTTGATCGGATTGCGCGAACCATAACTCTTCGCCAATACATTTCGCACACCTGCGCATTCGAACACCGCACGCATTGCGCCACCGGCAATGACACCCGTACCTTCTGAGGCAGGCTGCATGTACACGTAGGTGGCGCCGTGACGTCCCTTCTTCGCGTACTGAAGTGTTTCGTTGGTCAGGTGAACCTTGATCATGTTCTTGCGGGCAGCCTGCATCCCCTTCTGGATCGCAACCGGGACCTCACGTGCCTTACCATAGCCAAACCCGACACGGCCCTTGCCATCGCCAACGACAGTCAATGCAGTGAATCCGAACTGTCGTCCACCCTTGACGACCTTTGCGACACGGTTGATGGTGACCAGTTTTTCAATCAGGTCGTCGTTACTCTGCTGTTGATCATTTCTTGCCATATTCACTTCTTCAGCCTGCGCGTTCGCGGCTGCCCTTTAGAATTTCAGACCTGCTTCGCGTGCGGCGTCGGCCAGCGCCTTGACGCGACCGTGATAACGGAAACCCGAACGATCGAACGCAACACTGTCGATGTCTGCGGCCTTCGCTTTTTCGGCTATACGGGCGCCGACAATTGCTGCAGCTTCAGCATTGCCGGTGCCTTTTGTTCCCTTGCGTACGTCTTTCTCCAGCGTGGATGCAGATGCGAGTACGGTACCGCCATCAGGCGAAATGATCTGCGCGTATATATGACGCGGCGTGCGATGAACTGACAATCGATTAACGGCCAGTTCGTGAATCTTTGCACGCGCTTTCCGAGCGCGACGAAGACGATTTTTTTTCTTGTCGAGTTTCATGATCGAACCTGCTATTTCTTCTTCGCTTCCTTGATTACTACGCGCTCATCAGCGTAGCGAACACCCTTGCCCTTGTATGGCTCCGGCGGACGATAGTGACGAATCTCGGCGGCTGCCTGGCCAACCTTCTGTTTATCCGTGCCCTTGAGAATGACCTCCGTCTGGCTCGGCGTCTCTACCGAAACGCCGTCCGGCATTTCATAGACAACCGGGTGGGAAAAACCAAGTGTCAGGTTGAGCTTATCTCCCTGAGCCCGAGCACGATAGCCAACACCGACCAGTTCGAGCTTCTTCTCAAAACCTTCGCTGACGCCCTGTACCATGTTCGCGAGCAACGCCCGCGTCGTACCGGCAATCGCCCTCGAAAACTTCGAGCCAGAACGTGGCAACACCGTAATGACGTTGTCTTCGTGCTTCAGTTCCACCTCGGAATTCAGCACCATCGACAGCTGACCCTGGCTTCCCTTCATTGACGCAGTCGTACCCGACAAACTGAATTCGACGCCCTGCGGCAATTTAACGGGTGCTTTTGCAACTCTGGACATTGTCTGTATCTCTCTACCTAGTGACGTGCCTGACCGTTTAGGAAACGGTGCAGATCACCTCACCACCAATACCTTTCTCACGTGCCTGGCGGTCGCTCATCACGCCCGCAGAGGTCGACATAATCGCAATCCCGAGACCACCGAGAACTTTAGGCAAGTCTTCCTTCCCCTTGTAGATTCGCAGGCCAGGCTTGCTTATGCGCTGGACTTCCTCGATCACCGGCGTACCTTCGAAATACTTGAGCTCAACCGTCATCGATTTTTGCGTGCCTTCGCCCACAGTCTGGTAGTCCATGATGTAGCCCTCGTCCTTTAGCACCCGAGCAATTGCCTCTTTTTCCTTCGACGCCGGCATCGGCACACTCATTTTGCGAGCCTTCTGTCCATTACGAATACGCGTCAGCATGTCCGCTATAGGGTCTGTCATACCCATTTGCTCTCTCCTACCAACTCGACTTCGTGAGACCCGGAATTTCGCCCTTCATGGCGGCTTCGCGGAGTTTGTTACGTCCGAGGCCAAACTTACGGTAAACACCATGCGGACGACCCGTTATCGAGCAGCGATTACGCTGCCGCGACGGACTGGAATCCCGTGGCAGAGAACTCAGCTTCGCGACAGCCGCCGCACGATCTTCGTCACCTGTGTTCAGATCACGAATAATCTTCTTGAGTTCGGCACGCTTCGCCGCATAACGGCGAACAAGTTTTTCGCGTTTCAGTTCGCGCTGGAGCATTGATTTCTTGGCCATTTAGTACTACCTGAGTTCGTTTTCGCCTGCCTCGCAGGCTCCTACGGTCCTTTGTCAGTTCTATCTTTCAGTCGCGCTGATACGATGTTAATCCTATTTTTTAAAGGGCAAATTGAACGCATCTAGGAGCGCTCGGCCATCGTCAGCATTTTTCGCGGTGGTTGAAATCGTGATATCGAGACCGCGAATAGCGTCAATCTCGTCGTAATTGATCTCCGGAAAAATAATCTGCTCGGAGACGCCCATGCTGTAGTTGCCCTGCCGATCAAACGACTTCGGGTTCAGTCCGCGGAAATCCCGAATACGCGGAATCGCGATGCTCACGAGACGATCTAGGAACTCGTACATACGCTCGCGGCGCAGCGTGACTTTGCAGCCGATCGGATAGCCGTCACGGATCTTGAAGCCGGCAACAGACTTTCGCGCCAGGGTCTTGATTGCTTTCTGACCGGCAATCTTTTCCATATCTCCAAGTGCCTTTTCCAATACTTTCTTGTCGGCCACGGCCTCGCCCACACCCATGTTGATCGTAATCTTGGTGATACGAGGTACCTGCATCACGCTATTCAGACCAAGCTTTTGCTGAATCTGCGTCTTGAGCTCGTTCTCGAATTGTTGTTGTAGTCTTGCCATTTTAGTAATTCGCTATTTTCGTCATTGCTTTCGCCGCCAGCAGCCGCTACTACGATACTTCAACGATCCTTTCTATATGTCGACCGTTTCCCCTGAAGAGCGGAAAAACCGATCCTTAGAACCATCATCATTGATCCGAATTCCAACCCGCTCACCTTTCTTAGTCTTCGGGTTGAACACCATCACGTTCGAAATGTTGAGAGGCATTTCACGATCAATGATGCCGCCCTGCACTCCCATGTTCGGGTTCGGCTTCTGGTGCTTCTTAACAGTGTTGACACCTTCCACGAGTACACGGTCGTCCACAAAAACCTGCAGCACAGTGCCGCGACGACCCTTGTCCTTGCCTGCGATCACGATCACTTCGTCGCCTTTTCTCATCTTGTTCATCTGTGCGTTTTTCCTGACCTCGTTAGTCGCGCGCAGCACGCGCGCCTACAAGACCTCCGGGGCGAGAGAGATAATTTTCATAAAACGATTCGTCCTGAGCTCGCGCGTGACCGGGCCGAAGATACGGGTACCAATAGGCTCAAGCCTGGAATCCAACAGGACGGCTGCGTTGCCATCGAATCGAATCAGCGAGCCATCTTTCCGACGCACACCCTTGCGGGTCCGCACGACGACAGCACTGTAGATTTCGCCTTTCTTGACCTTGCCACGAGGTATCGCATCCTTAACGCTGACCTTGATCACATCGCCAACAGCTGCATAACGGTGCTTTGAACCACCGAGCACCTTTATGCACTGTACGCGCCTGGCGCCCGAGTTATCGGCGGCGTCGAGGACTGTCTGCATCTGAATCATGGCTTTATTCCGTAACTCAATCTCTTAATTCGATTTGTACTCGGGGGCGCGCTCGACGATGTTGACCACCCGCCACGTCTTGTTCTTTGCAATCGGACGACATTCACTGATCGTCACTCGATCGCCAGCCCTGCACTCATTGTTCTCGTCGTGCGCCATCAACTTGGTCGTCCTGCGGATGTATTTACCAACGACCGGATGCTTAACGAGGCGCTCGATGGCTACCGACACGGTCTTGTCCATTTTGTCGCTCACTACCCGGCCAACCATCTTTCGTTGCGCTTTTGGTTCTGTCACTTGTTCGCTCATTCGTTTTCACTCTTCGCTTTGAGCTCGGCCATAACGGTCTTCACTCTTGCAATGTTCTTCCTTACTCGTCCGTACTCGTGCGGCCGCCCCAGCTGGCCTGTCGAACGTTGCATGCTCAAATTGAACTGCTCACGACGCAGATTCAGTAGCTCCTGCTCCAGATCGTCAAGAGACTTGCTTCTCAATTCGACGGCGTTCATCACATCGCCTGCCGAGAAACGAACGTGGTCTTGAAGGGCAGCTTTCCGGCAGCAAGGCGGAACGCTTCCCGTGCAACGTCTTCAGAGACGCCTTCCATCTCGTAAAGCACCCGCCCCGGCTGAATCTGGCAAACCCAGTACTCGACGTTACCCTTGCCCTTACCCTGACGAACCTCCAGGGGCTTCTTCGTGATTGGCTTGTCCGGGAACACGCGGATCCATATTTTTCCACCACGCTTTACATGACGCGTCATCGCACGACGACCTGCTTCAATCTGGCGCGCCGTCATACGTCCGCGCTCCGTCGCCTTCAGGCCAAATTCGCCGAATGCCACGGTGCTGCCACGAAGCGCGAGGCCACGATTTCGGCCCTTCATCTGCTTGCGAAACTTAGTTCTTTTTGGCTGTAACATTGTTCTCTACCTGTCGACCAGCGACTTAACCGGCTGCTGCTTCCTTTTCCTCGGCCGGAGCCGTCTCGGGCTGATCGAAGACCTCGCCCTTGAAAATCCAGACTTTCACGCCGATAACACCGTAGGTCGTATGTGCCTCGGCCAAACCGTAGTCGATGTCCGCGCGCAGTGTATGCAGCGGAACACGACCCTCGTGATACCACTCGGATCGTGCTATCTCGGCACCGTTCAGACGACCGCCAACCTTGACCTTGATACCCTCCGCACCAACACGCATGGTATTCGTCACAGCACGCTTCATTGCCCGGCGGAACATGACCCGACGCTCGAGCTGCTGCGCGACACCTTCTGCAACCAGCTGCGCGTCAAGCTCGGGCTTCCTGACTTCAGCGATATTGATGCGGACATCGTTGATGTGCATCTTGATCAACTGTGCAACTTCGGTTCGAAGCTTTTCGATGTCCTCGCCTTTCTTACCAATAACGATGCCGGGACGTGCAGTGTGGATCGTGATATTTATTTTCTTCGCCGGGCGTTCGATCGTAATTCGGCTGACGGACGCATCCTTGAGTTTCTTCTTGATGAACTCACGCACCTTGTAGTCCGAGCGAACGTATTCGGGGAATTCTTTCGAATCCGCATACCACTTCGACGTCCAGTCCTTGACGATGCCAAGGCGGATACCTGTCGGATGTACTTTCTGTCCCATATTTTTTACTCGTCTCCGACCTTGATCGTAATGTGGCTGTTGCGCTTGATAATGCGCGTACCACGACCTTTCGCCCTTGCCCGATAGCGTCGGAAGGTCGGTGCCTGGTTCACTTCAATCGTCGAAACCTTTAGCTCGTCGATATCCGCACCATGATTGTGCTCGGCGTTCGCAATCGCCGACTCAAGCAATTTCTTTACGATACGTGCACTCTTTTTTGGCGAGAACGTAAGCGTCTTTAGCGCCTCATCCACATGCTTGCCACGAATAGCGTCAGCCATCAGCCGGCATTTCTGCGGCGATATCCGCGCATATCGAAGCGTTGCTGCAACCTGCATGATCGACTCCCTCGTCCTACTTCGTCTTCCGGTCACCTGAATGACTCTTGAATGTTCTCGTCACCGCAAACTCACCCAGCTTGTGGCCGACCATATTTTCCGAGATCAGCACGGGCACGTGCTGGCGACCGTTGTGGATCGCAATTGTTAGTCCCACCATGTCTGGCAGTACCATCGAACGACGCGACCAGGTCTTGATCGGACGCCGATCGTTAGTTCTCGCAGCTTCTGCAACCTTCTTCTGCAGATGCGAATCGACAAACGGGCCTTTTCTAACTGAACGTGGCATCGCTACCAGCTCCTCTGAACTCGATCAGTACGAGAACTAAAATTCTGTGCGTTAAGCGTTCGCATATCTCAATTACTTCTTACGTTTCCGCCGTCGGACGATCATGCTATCCGTACGTTTGTTCGAGCGCGTCTTATAACCCTTGGTCGGCGTACCCCAAGGGCTGACCGGATGGCGGCCACCGGAAGTACGACCTTCACCACCGCCGTGCGGGTGATCGACCGGATTCATGGCGACACCGCGGACCGTCGGACGCACACCCCGCCATCGCTTCGCGCCGGCTTTGCCCAGTTTGCGCAGGTTGTGTTCGCCATGACCGACCTCACCGACGGTCGCCCGACAGTCGATGTGAATTTTTCTCATCTCGCCGGAGCGCAGATGAATCGTCGCGTATGCGCCTTCCCGAGCAGACAGCTGCGCCGCACCGCCAGCGGAACGAACCAGCTGTCCCCCTTTACCCGGCTTCATTTCGATATTGTGCACCTGCGTGCCAACCGGAATGCTCTTCAGTGGCAGCGTATTACCGGGCTTGATCGGAGCATCCTCGCCGCTCATGATCGGTGTGCCTTCGACAATACCCTTGGGCGCCAGGATATAACGCCGTTCACCGTCAATGTACTTGATCAGCGCGATATGCGCACTCCGATTCGGGTCATACTCAAGGCGTTCGACAACGCCCGGTACGCCGTCTTTATCACGTTTGAAATCGACAATTCGATAGCGTTGCTTGTGACCACCGCCCTGATGACGGACCGTGATGCGACCGTTGTTGTTACGGCCACCCTTTTTGGACTTCTTGTCGACCAACGCCTCGTGCGGCTTACCTTTGTGCAGGCCGGGTGTCTTTACCGTCACTTGGAATCGCCGTCCAGCAGAGGTCGGTTTTGATTTATGTAATGACATCGTTATTTACCGTTCGCCTTATTCGCCGCCCAGGAAGTCAATGCTTGAACCCTCGGCCAGCTTGACGTATGCCTTTTTCCAATTTGCGCGACGTCCACGAACCAAGCCTTGACGCTTTTGCTTGCCCTTGTAGTTCATGACCGTGACCTTTTCGACTGTCACCTCGAAGAGTAACTCGACGGCTTTCTTGATCTCCGATTTTGTCGCATCCCGGCGAACCTTAAACACGATCTGGTTCTGCTCAGCCAAAAAATGAGCTTTTTCCGACAGGTGTGGTCCCTGAATGACCGTCATCACGCGTTCCTGGTGCAGAACTCCGCTCATGACAGTCGCTCCTCGAGCATTTTCAGTGCCGGCACCGTGATCAGCACCTTTTCAAAGCGCATCAGCACAACCGGGTCAATCGACGCAGCATCGCAAATGCCAATATTGGGCAGATTACGCGCAGACAGGTATACCTTTTCGTCAAATGCCTCGTTTACGATTAGGACGCTGTCGAGGTCGAGCTTCTTCAGCATGCCAGCAAGCTCTTTCGTCTTCGGCGCTTTCATTTCAATCGAATCGGTAATGACAAACCGATCCTGTCGGACCAGTTCGGACACAACCGACCGCAGCGCCATGCGGTACATCTTCTTGTTGACCTTCTGACTGTAATCGCGAGGCTGCGCCGCGAATGTCCGTCCGCCACCGACCCAGATCGGACTGCGTATCGTGCCGGCGCGGGCTCGACCCGTGCCTTTCTGAGCCCAGGGCTTAGCGCCACCGCCGCGAGCCGCCGCACGGTTCTTTTGCGCCTTGGTACCAGCACGCCCGCCGGCAAGAAACGCGGTCACCACCTGGTGCACCAACGGTTCATTAAAATCTGCACCAAAAGCGCTATCTGCGACATCTACCGTGCCGTGTCCTGCCATCTTGAGTTTCATGACAAAGCACCTGCTTTCAGAGAGGGCTGGACGACAACGCGACCGCCTTTGTGGCCCGGGATGGCACCCTTGATCAGGAGCAGGTTGCGCTCGGTGTCTACGCGCACCACTTCGAGGTTCTGCGCAGTGCGACGGACGTTGCCCATGTGTCCGGACATCTTCTTGCCCTTGAAAACGCGACCTGGCGTCTGGTTCTGACCGATCGAACCTGGTGCACGGTGCGAAAGCGAGTTGCCGTGGGTGGCGTCTTGCATCCGAAAGTTGTGGCGCTTGACGGTACCGGCAAATCCTTTGCCGATGCTGGTTCCGATAACGTCAACTTTTTGACCCTCCTCGAAAAGATCGACCTTCAGTTCCTGGCCTGCTTCGAATTCCCCTTCTTCCGGCTGATCGTCAGCGCTGAGGCGGAATTCAGTCATAAGGTCGCCGGCTTCAACCTTCACCTTGGCGAAGTGTCCGGCTTCAGGTTTGGACACGCGGGACGCCTTGCGACTGCCAGCAGTGACCTGCAAGGCGCGATAGCCGTCATTCTCCATCGTCTTAACCTGTGTGATCCGGTTTGGCTGTGCCTCTATCACGGTGACAGGGATCGATATCCCGTCTTCCGTGAAGACACGTGTCATGCCGCACTTGCGTCCAACGAGACCCATTGTCATATCGAGAACCTCACACCGGTTTCGATTGGCCGGTGCCTAACTCATATTCAGGTTTATCTGTATTCACTTGTTACTGCGCTGGCTACGGTTGGTCAACGCTGTCCTGCACACAATCGTCCACTTGTGCGGACCCCTACGTTGCAATGGCGTCTCTCTTAGACACACGAAAGGGCCAGCCAATGTCTGGAACATTTGCCCTGTTCCGTGACTTTTGGAGCTGACCCCAATCCGGTAATACCGGCCGTCCGGGATTTGCCGAGTACGCCCTTGGTTTCGTGGCGACCTAACATTAAGCGCCACAAGGCTTTTGCCATGTGACGCCGTTTATAGAACCTGGCCGACTCCCAGACCGGCCAAGTCCTGCGAGCCCGCCATTATACTGGGGAGAAGTCCTTATTCAAGTATTTCGTAAGATTATTTTTAGCTTTAATTTCAGAAGCTTAAGGCAAAAAAAAGAGGCTCGCCGGCAAGTTACGGACGAACACCCCGGATTAGGAGCCTCATTCAGCTTAATTTGGGTGTCAATACTCAATCCGCCTAGCTAATCTTGCCTTACGGTCCGGGCAATTGCGGATTGAGCTTTAGTCATCCGTATCGACGTCAGTTCAGCTTAATCTGAACGTCGACGCCTGCAGGCAGCTCAAGTTTCATCAATGCGTCGACCGTCTTATCGGTCGGATCGACAATTTCCAGCAGCCGCTTGTGAGTGCGGATTTCGTACTGGTCTCGGGCGTCCTTGTTGACGTGGGGAGAGATCAACACCGTGTAGCGCTCCATCTTCATCGGCAATGGGATGGGGCCCTTGACCGTTGCACCAGTGCGCCTTGCCGTGTCCACAATCTCACGCGCCGAGTTGTCGATCAGGCGATGATCGAACGCCTTCAGGCGGATTCTAATATTCTGATTCGTAGTCATAATTTCATTACATTACTTTCGTCCGCACCGCGGACGCCTGCGATGCCTCGGTGGCTCTTACTCAATGATTTTGGCGACGACACCTGCACCGACGGTTCGACCGCCCTCGCGG
>CAZWEW010000016.1:0-10554 GCA_964633055.1 uncultured Woeseia sp.
TACGCCCGGCGAGCATAATGCGATTACCGACGTCGGTGGTGTCACCGTAGGTTTTGAGACAATTGTTCGCGATCTGCCCGGCGACAAAGCCGTCCGTACCGGCGTAACGGCAGTCCTCCCGAGGGGCGAGCGGACCAACAGCCTCCCTGTCTACGGGGGCTGGTTCTCCCTGAACGGCAACGGCGAGATGACCGGTACCACTTGGGTGGAGGAGTCGGGTTTTGTCGAAGGGCCGATCATGATCACTAATACCCATAGCGTTGGCGCGGTTCACGAAGGCACGATTCGCTGGCGATATGAAAACGGCGCAGCGGATGCCAGCGGATACTGGTGGTCCTTGCCTGTCATTGCCGAGACTTGGGATGGTTTCCTGAATGACATCAACGGTTTTCATGTCCGGCCTGAACACGCAGGGGCGGCGATCGAATCGGCGACATCCGGTCCGGTTGCAGAGGGTAACGTCGGCGGCGGCACTGCGATGGTGTGTTTCGAGTACAAGTGCGGAACGGGCACATCTTCACGAATAACCCGGGTGGGTGGTGACGACTACACCGTGGGCGTGCTGGTGCAGGCGAATTTCGGACGTCGCGACAACCTGATCGTCGCCGGGGTGCCCGTTGGCAAGTATCTTCGAAACGACATGGTGTATTCGTCCACAGTTCCGGATTTTCCGGGCGTCGGTTCTATTATCATCATCGTCGGTACGGACGCGCCACTGTTGCCGCATCAGCTCAAGCGGTTGGCGCGGCGGGCTGCATTGGGGCTGTCGCGAACCGGCAGCATTGCCAGTAACGGGTCCGGCGACATTTTCATTGCGTTCTCGAGCGGCAACGAAGATGTTCACCAGGGTGATTCGGGTTCCGGCATCGAATCGATTCCCAATGAGTCCATCGTGCCGTTGTTTGAAGCGACCGTGCAGGCGACTGAGGAAGCCATTATCAATGCACTGGTTGCCGGTCGCACACTGACAGGCAACCGCGGTAACATAGTAACCGCCATCGACCACGTCGAGTTGCGGGATGTATTGCGCGCACATAAACGTCTTAATGAAGAATAAGTAAAACAAATGGACAAAACTGCGTCGGTATTCATCACGCTCGTCGTCTACAACGCGCTGCTCATCGGAGTTGGCCTTTGGGCGAAGAACCGTAACCGGGACGTACAGGACTACTTCCTGGCTGGTCGGGGCCTGGGGCCGTGGGTTGCCGCGATCAGTGCCTCTGCGAGTTCTTCATCGGCCTGGACTTTGCTTGGCTTCAGCGGGGCTGCCTATGCATGGGGATCGCCGGCGCTCTGGATATTTCCAGCAACCGTCGGCGGTTTCCTGATCAACTGGGCATGGGTGGCACCGCGGCTCAAAAAACTTGCAGCAAAGGAGCGCGCTGTCACGCTCAGCGAAGTTATTGCGCCAGTGACGATTGGTGAGCGGCGGAAGCTGATCCTGAGAATTGCAGCATTAATCATCGTTTTCTGTTTCACGTTCTACGTTGCGTCGCAGTTCGAAGCTGCTGGCAAGGCATTCGAATCGGTGTTCGGCATGTCGAAGCAGAATTCCATCGTGATTGGTGCAGCGATCGTGCTCGTCTACACCATTCTCGGCGGTTTCTGGGCGGTGAGCGTTACTGATTCGATCCAGGGATTACTGATGGCCGTGGCCAGTCTCGTGTTACCGATTGCCGCACTCAGCGCGGTCGGAGGTATTGGTGGATTGAGCGAGGGACTTCGGCAGGTTGGCAATGAGGGCTCGCCCATTGTTGCCGGCGGGCTGGTGAGCCTGTTTTTCGTACTTGGTCTGATGGGCATCGGTCTGCAGTACCCCGGGCAACCCCACGTAGTGAACCGTTTTATGGCGTTGAAAGACGATGGGGCGTTGCGACAGGGCCGGATCATTGCGATGACGTGGGCTGTTCTCGTGTATTCCGGCATGCTGTTGCTCGGTCTTTGCGCACGAGTTCTGTTTGCTGATCTCGATGACTCAGAGCAGGTACTATTCAAGGTTGCCGGGGACCTGCTTCCAGCCGTTATTGCGGGCGTCATGGTTGCGGCAGTTCTTTCTGCGATCATGTCCACCGCCGACAGCCAGCTGCTCGTCGCCGCTTCCGCTATATCTTATGACTGGAATCTTGCGAGCCGCGACAGGCAAACCAGCTTGATGGGTATCAGGACGACCGTCGTTGCTGTGCTGATCATGGCAACAGTACTGGCACTCGTCTGGCGCTCAGACATTTGGTCACGCGTTGTTTTTGCGTGGTCGGCGGCGGGGTCTGCGTTCGGTCCCATCCTGATCATGCGCTTGCTCGGTCGCTCCGTTTCGTCGGTAGCCACTTTGGCGGCGATGATTTGCGGTTTCGGTCTCACCGTCTTGATTTCGTTCTTCCCGAATGCGCCGGGCGATGCTGCAGAACGACTGGTACCGTTGTTTATTGCGCTAGGTATCGCCGCCGCCGGCAGCAGGAAAACAACGGCATAAAGAGCAGGATTGAGGCGTGTCTACATTGTTTTCTGCGGCTCGATGCTCGTCTACGCGCGCTCCGATGTCAGCGTCGAGCGAAAACCTTCTGCACGTGAATTGAAGAAGCGCCGAATGTCGTCGGCAATCATGATGTTGGTGGGCACGAGGATCAGAGTGATCATGGTCGCAAACAGGATGCCAAAGCCCAATGAGACCGCCATCGGTACGAGGAATCGTGCGGAAGACGACTGATCCAGCAGCAATGGTGTGAGCCCAATGAACGTCGTCAGTGACGTCAGCATGACCGGCCGGAACCTGACCACACCCGCACGCTTGACCGCCGAGTAAAGGTCCTCACGGCCGCTCCGATATCGCTGATTGATGAAATCGACGAGGACTAGGCTGTCGTTAATGACGACACCCGTGAGTGCCATGAGTCCTAGGATGCTGAGGATCGTCATAGTGACGCCCATGATCCAGTGGCCGATGACGGCGCCGATGAAGCCGAACGGAATGACCGCCATCACGATCAATGGCTGCGTGTAGGATTTCAGCGGCAGCGCGAGCATGCAGTAGATTACGAACAGTACAATGAGGATGCCGGTTTCGAGACTGCCGAAGGTCTCGGCCTGTCGCGCCTGCTCGCCTTCGAGGGTATAGGTGACCGAGGGATACTTGACCAGCAGATTGTCAACCCAGGCGGTGAGTTCGTTAATGAGCGCCACCATGTTGACATTTGCTTTGTCGACGTCCGCGGTGACGTTTAACACCCGGGATCCATCGATACGCGTGATCTGTGACGGCCCGCGGCCCGGCGTAATTTCCGCGACATTGTCTAACGGTACCAGGCGTCCGTTGGGCGCCGTGATCAGCATTTCGCTCAACGACGACAAGGTTCGACGTTCGTCGATCGGGAACCGCACGAGAACACGAATATCGTCGCGTCCTCGCTGGATGCGCTGTGCCTGCAATCAACGATAGGCCTGCCCGACCTGGCCGACGATGTCGTTGCGCGTAAGGCCAAGCAGATGTCCCTGCGGGCTGAGTTCGATCTGCAGTTCCTCCTTGCCGTCTGACAGGCTGTCGGCGATTTCGAACACGCCCGGATATCCGGCAAGATGTGTCTTTACTTCCTCACCAACCCGATTTAGCGTCTCGAGTGAGTTGCCACTGAACTGGAAGTTGATTGGATCACCGGCACGGAAGAATGCTGCGCGGAAATTCAGACTTTCGGCGCCGGGAACCGGCCCAGTCATCTGGCGCCATTCCGCATTCATGCGGTCGACTGAGAAGTCGATCGTGACGTATTCGAGTGGTGCCGTTTCAACCTGAACCCGTGCCATATGTGGCCCGCCGGCACCGATGCTCGACAGGATATTCAGGATCATGCTCTTGCCGGTCTCGGGGTCCGTGTACTTCTCCTGCAACGATTCTGCAGCGCGTACCAGTTTGTCCGCGTGTCGGCTGGTTACATCGAACGGCGTACCGACGGGCATTGTCAGGGTCGCCGTGGCCGTGTCGCTCGCGATACGTTCGAAGACGTTGAATCTTGTCCAGCCGCTGGTAAGGAGCATTCCGAGAACGATCAGGACGCCGGCGAAGGTGGCGACGGTCGAATAGCGGTGCCGTATCGCGAACTCTAGGAACGGCTGGTAATAGCGTTTGATCAGGTCTTCGAAGCCATCGGCAAAACGACTCTGCCAGGCTTGGAAACCGGTGGCTTTCCGGTCGCGTTCATGCAGGTCGATGTGTTTTAAATGTGCCGGCAGGATGAGCTTGGACTCGACCAGCGAGAACAGCAACACCGGGATAACTACGGCTGGTATGGTCGCAAAGATGTCGCCCATCCTTCCTTGAATAAAAGCCAGGGGTCCGAACGCAGCGATCGTTGTCAGGATACCGAAGGTAACGGGTACAGCGACTTCATTCGTTCCGTTGATGGCAGCAGACAGGCCCGTGTCGCCCGATCGCATATGCGAGTAGATATTCTCACCCGTGACGATTGCGTCGTCGACGACGATGCCCAGCACGATGATGAAACCGAAGGCGCTCATCACGTTTAGGCTGACATCGAAGTACGATAACGCCATGAACGAACCGATGAAGCTGATTGGGATGCCGAGGAACACCCAGATAGCCACCGCTGGTCGCAGAAACAGTGACAGCAGCAGGATGACAAGGACACTACCCTGGATGGCACTCCGCATCATGATCCCCAGGCGGTCCTCGAGCGCCCTGGAGTTGTCATCCCAGTAGTCGAGTTCAAGCCCGACGGGTAAGGAGTCCTGTTTCGCTGCGATGTATTGTTTCACCAGTTCCGCAATTTCGATGGCACTCTGGTTGCCAACCCTGGCCACATCAACGAAAGCGGCATAGGTGCCATTGAAGCGCGTCCGCAGGGATTCTTCCTGAAAACCATCGATGACGTCTGCGACATCGCCGACCCGCACGATGCTGCCGTCCGGGTTGGTCTTGACGACGATTTCTTCGAAGTCAGCCTGGCGGTAGGCCTGGCCTTTCGAGCGGATCAGCACGTCACCTGAATCCGTGCGCACGTTGCCGGCCGAAATGTCGAGCGAGCTTGCGCGAATCCCCCGCGAGATATCGGCAAGCGTAATGCCGAATTCGCGCAGCCTGTCTTCCGAGGCTTCGATCGCGATTTCGTAGGCACGAACCGAGTCCAGCCTTACCTGGGTGATGCCGTCAATTCGCATCAGGTCATCCCGGACACGCTCGGCAAACACCCGTATTTCGTTCTCGCTGTAGTCGCCGGCAATGACGACACTGATAACGGGGAACATGCGTTGGCGGAGCGCGATGATCGGCTTTTCGGTTTCGGCGGGGAATGTGTTGATCGAGTCGACCCGGTTCTTGATATCGTCGAGCAGGTCACGCGGGCTGTATGCCGGATCGATCTCAATCCATACTCGTGTGCTGCCCTCCTGTGATATCGAACGGATACGATCGATGCCCTCGAGGTCTTGGACGGATTCCTCGATTCTGACAGCGACTCCAAGTTCAACGTCTTCGGGAGTCGCGCCGCGCAGCGGGACGGAGACCGTGACCGTGTCCGGATCCGAAATCGGGAAGACCTCCATGCGAACACCGCTCTGCACCGCGAGGATGCCGCCGATGATGATCGTGACCATCAGTAGGTTAGCGGCAACCGAATTTCTCGCAAACCAGGCGATCATTGCGTGACCCCCGGGTTATTGCGACCTCCGGGGCCGGTTCGGCGATTGCCGCGGCTTTCGGCGCCGAGAACCGAGACACGAATGCCCGAGGTCACTTGGCCGAGCGGCGTCATGACAAGATCCATGCCAAGCTCGAGCCCGTTATCTACAACCGCGTCAATGTCATTCTGCCACGCTATTTCGATGTCTCGACGGCGTAGGATGTCATCCTCGACCGTGTATACATAGGAGCCCTGATAGATTGCGCTATTAGG
The DNA here is from genome assembly GCA_964633055.1 of uncultured Woeseia sp. Taxonomy (GTDB): domain Bacteria; phylum Pseudomonadota; class Gammaproteobacteria; order Steroidobacterales; family Woeseiaceae; genus SZUA-117. The sequence goes on from CAZWEW010000016.1 coordinate 5,901, forward strand.
GATCACAAGTGCGCCCGGCAGCGTCTTTCCTTCGATCTCCGCAGTGACGTACTGGCCGATTTTCAGTGGCGATCGGCCTTCGCTCCGGGGGCCAAACGGATCATCGATCTGGGCAATTACATGAAGCTGACGCGCTGATTTATCGATGGCGCCTTCGGTGCGGACCAGCCTGGCTTGCCACTTTTCGTTGCCGATCAAGTCCGATTTTATGAGTACATCAATGCTGGTCTCTCGCGGGCCGGAATGCCGGTAGCTTTCCGGTAGGTCGATAAAGCCCAGATCGCGGTTTCTGAGCGGGAGACGAATTTCGACGACGTCGGTTGCGTAGATTTCAGCGAGCTGTGTGTTTGGTCCCACAACCTGTCCAAGGTCGACCAGCTTGCGAATCACGCGTCCGGCAAACGGCGCGACGATGCTGGTCCGCTCCAGATCCAGTTTCACCTTGGTCAGCGCGGACTCCGCTGAGCCGACCCCTGCGCGCGCTGCTTCGAGCTGCGGTATACGCAGGACGAGTTTGGAAGGCTCACCCTCATTACCGAGTCGTTCCCAGTCCTCTCGGGCCTGATCTGAACGTGCAATGGCTTCGGCCATGACCTGCTTCGCATCCGCAAGCGAGGCCAGCGCAATCTGGACGTCCGCTTCATAGTCCCTGGGGTCGATCTGGCCCAGGGTGTCTCCTTTTTCGAAAAACCCTCCGTCACGGACATTTTCGTTAATTTCGACGATTTGTCCGCCAACCTGTGCAACCAGCATGCTGCGGGTCCTCGGCTGAACGGTGCCGTAGCTCTGCAACATGATTCGGTAATCACGTGGCAGTACGGGGATTGTCTCCACCGTCATGGTCGGGCCACTGAACTGCGGCCGCTGCGGTGTCTCGGGCGGATTCATCCAGATGATGACGGCGATCGCGACGAGTCCGGCAAAGATTGCGATCGGCATGAATTTTCTGTTCATCAGGTTCATCGGTTGTTATTCACCAATCGTGAACTCGCCGCCCAGCGATAAGAATAGTGCAATACGGTTTTGCAGGCGCTGGTTCTTGAGTTGTACGACCTGAGCTTCGGCGTCGAATGCCTGCCGTTGCGATTCGAGTACGGTCGTATAGCTGACTAGGCCACGCTGATACTGTTCGAGCGCCAAGTCGAGTGCGGCAGCCGAGTTACTTTCCGCTTCGAGGAGGGATTCATAACGTTCCTTTAGTGATGCGCTGCGTGAGATGGCGTTTTCCACATCCGAAAAAGCCCGGAATACCAGATCGAGATACTGCTGCTCGGCAATCTGCACGCTGGCAAGTGCCTGCGCTTCCAGAGCTTTCAGGCGACCGGCCTGGAAGAGAGGTTGTGTCAGGTTGCCGGCAATTGACCATCCTCCGCCGTCCCCATCCAGCAGATTTGAAAATTCCGTCGATGCGACGTCTGTGCTGCCGACCAGTGATAGGCTTGGGAAGCGCGCTTTGTGCGCAGCGGCGAGGTCTGCATCCGCCGACAGCAGGTTCAGCCATGCTGCCTGCAGGTCGGATCGCCGGGTCACCAGTTCGGAGGGCAGGCCGGCTGGGATCGGCTCGTCGATTACCGGCAATTCGTCGTGCAGCTCAAGCTTGCCATCCGGGTAGCGGGCAAGCGACAGCTGAAGAGAAGCAATCGATTCGGTATAAGTCTGCGCTGCCTCGGCATGGTTGGCTTGTTGGCGTTCGACCTGGTTGCGCGCGAGGTATAGATCGAGCGCGTCATTCAACCCCTGCCGATAACCGCTGGAGACGATATCCATCGACTCGACGGTGTTGTTGAGACGCCGCCGGGCGACTTCCAGCAGCTGTCTTGAGGCCATGACGTCGAACACGAGGCTGGCGGTCGCTGCCGCCAGTTCGCGTTCCGCCTGTTCCAGTCGAGCCAGCTGCGCCGAGTAATCCAGCTGTGCCGCCTGTTGTTGTTTGCTGAGCCGTCCCCAGAGGTCGGTTTGCCAGCGTGTGTCGAGCGATGCATCGAAGGATTCGCTGAAGACACTGGCGCTATCGGCGTCCTCGATACTGCGTCGCGAGCCGCCCAGTGATACGTCGAGATCAGGAAACCGATTGGCCCGGGTGATGACGACGACCTGTTCAGCCTGGTAAAGACGGGCGCGTTCTTGTTCGAGTTGGTAATTACCGGTCAACGCTTCGCTGACGAGCGCAATCAATTGTCCGTCGTCGAAGGCTGTCAGCCAATCGACGCCAACGGTGCCCACCTCACCGCCGCGGGCCCACTCTTCCGGCAGGCGCAGTTGTTCTGTTTCGGGGGCGATCGCTGAAGCACTGCAGCCGGCTATTGAGCCCGCCGAGGCAATTATAAAGGCCTTTAAAAACAAAGGATTACGCATGTTTTACTGCTTATGGCGGGTGAAGATTTGGAATGGTACACAGGAACAGCATGCGCAAGATAGTCGTCTTGTAGGTTCTTTACAAATCAAAACAACTAGTTACGAACGTAAACCATTCTCCCGTCGTTAGCATCACGTCTGCACGCCGAATTTCGTAACTCGCCGACCCCCCCAGTGAAGGATCAGGATTCATCGTGCGGAATAAGCAGACCGGTGAAGTCCATACGGTTACTCACCGTAACCGGCAAATGAACAAAAATTTGTGGGCGGAGATGTCGGTATTGTTGAACGAGAGCTTAGAACTTAAGAAAGCGGTCGTAGCGCATGAGGTGGTGAAAAAGGCATTCGAGGCCGAGTTACTGAATCGTCGAGATGACCGGTCGCCAGACAACGTAGTATGGGAAGCGGACGGCATGGACCAGGCTTCGCCGGGAACAGCAATTCGGCATCGTATTTCGGTATTATTCGGCTGGAATGAAATCGGCCACCGAGAAACGCAATGAACGCATTTGGGCGACGATTTGCGATATCCCGGAGGGTTCGGTGGCGAGTTACGGGCAGATTGCGGAGATAGCGGGCATTCTGCGTGGTGCAAGGCAGGTCGCCTATGCGCTTCGGCACCTTCCACGCGAGCACGATGTCCCCTGGCATCGAGTCGTCAGGGCGACTGGCGAAATCGCAATGAGAGTGGGTAGTGATGCGTTCAGGGAGCAAAAGAAACGTCTTCAAAAAGAAGATGTGGCGATCCTGAATGGACGCATCGACATGAAAAAATATCGCTGGCAACCTGACCTCGACGAACTCCTCTGGAAGCCGACCACCGCATGGGATATTGACTGAATGAAGCGAAAACTACGCTCGCTCTACCTCGCCTGGCAGGTTGGTGCACGCGCGAAACAACTGCGCGAAGCCCTTTTTGAACTCCATTGTCGCCTTACGCTCAAGAAAAGGATCGTTTCCGTATTTCTGCAGCTGGACGACCCGTATTCGTACCTGCTAAGCCACTACCTCGGTGCGCTGATGCGGCGCTACCAGCACAAGGTTCAGTTCAAGTTCTATCTTTGTCAGGCGCTGGGTGCTGAATTCATGCCGCAGCCGGGCATGCTGGCTGACTATGCGTTGCTCGATTCGAAACGTCTGGCGAAAGAATTTAATATCCCGTTCCTCGACGTCAGCGAAACGCCGACGGTTGAATTCAGGAGCCAGTTGCTCGAATTCCTGGCCGGCGAGCAGGAAGAAGACGATTTCGCCGAAACGATGTTTAGTGCGTTGAAGCTTTACTGGCGTGGAGACAACGGGGGTGTAAGGAAACTGCTTGGACGCCCGTGCGCTGACGGTGACGAAACCGATATCCTCGTCGGCAAGAACCAGTTGCTGCTGCGGAAAATGGGGCATTACAATTGTGCGACCATGCACTACGCGGGCGATTGGTACTGGGGTGTCGATCGCCTGATGTATCTCGTGAGGCGTCTCGACAGGCAGAAGCTGAATTATTCCAATGATCCGATCGAAGATCTTGTATCGATGATCGAAGCGTCGAAACTGAAGTTGCCGGCCGCTGTGCCTGCTGCCGTAAAATCGCTGCCGCCACTTGAGTTGTTCTTTTCGTTTCGCAGTCCTTATTCGTACCTGTCTCTAAAAAGTACCCTGGCTATCGCAAAATCATTTGGATTGCACCTCGAGGTGCGCCCGGTTCTGCCGATGGTTGCGCGCGGAATGTCAGTACCGCAATCGAAATTGCTTTACATCGTTAAGGATGCAGCGCGTGAGGCACGTCGTCGTAGCATGCCGTTTGGAAGAATCGCTGATCCGGTTGGCGATGGTGCAGAGCGCTGCATTGCGGCCTTCTACTACGCGAAAACCCAGAATCGTCATTACGATTTTCTGCTCGAAGCGGGCAAAGCGATCATGGCTGAAGCCATTGATGTTTCGACCGACAAAGGCATGCGGGTCGTCGCTGAAAGGGCCGGATTGTTCTGGCCGGAATTAAAGGAAAGGATGAAAGATGAAGCGTGGCGTCACGAGGCGAAAAAGAACCGCCAGCTATTGTCTGAAATGGGGTTATGGGGGGTGCCTACAATAAAGATCGGTGACCAAGCTTTCTGGGGACAAGATCGCGACTGGCTGCTTGCCTGTGCGATAGAAGACCTCTGTCATTCGAGAGAGGGTATTCTCATATGACGCGTCCGATGGTGATTTTTTCTCATGGTCAGGAAAGCGGACCCTGGGGCACCAAGATCAAGGTCATGGCGGAGGCGGTGCGAGCACTCGGTTGCGAGGCAGACAGCGTGGACTACCA
>CAZWEW010000016.1:10654-20561 GCA_964633055.1 uncultured Woeseia sp.
CATTGTTGACGGCGATCATCGACTGACGGCACATATCGATGAGATTTGTGACTATCTGACCCGCTTCATCGATGCACTGCCCTGACTCAGGAGGGTAGTGCGATGAAAAATGGATTGTGTTGGTCGTGGCAACGAATTTGATTGATTCTTGTATCTCTGGTCGGCTCAAAGAGATGTTCGTGCGCAATCTCGACAATGTTATAGAGATGCAGACGAATCCCGATCAACAAACGCGGCTAGGCCCGTTAATCCCGGCACCGGGTCTGTGATGACATAGGTCGGGATGGCCGCCATGTAGTCGCGATAACGATTCTTTTCCTCAAATCTTTCACGAAACTCCGAGTTGGCTATGCCCATCGTATACGATGGCACGATGCCGCCGGCAATGTAGATGCCACCAATGGCGCCCGCAATCAGCGCCAGTTCCGCAGCGGCGCTACCCAGAAATCGATAAAACTGCGCCATTGTGGCCCGTTTGATGTCGGTATCCGTATTGCCTGCGATTTCCTCGGCCGACGTCAGCGATTCGCCGTGCATAGCTTCGTGAAGCGCTACGATGCCGGGTCCCGACAATGCCCGTTCTGCAGAGGCATGGCCAAATCTGTCGCGGAGCTTTGCAATGATCTCGTCTTCGCGAGCATCTCGACCCGATAGTGTTATATGGCCGCCCTCGCCACACATGGCGGCATTGTTTGCAATCCAGGCCGACATCCCGAGCCCGCTGCCCGGACCCAGCACCGCAATGTTACCGCGACGGTATTGGGTGGCCGTGCCGACTTCAAAGCGGTCATCATCGCCAAATGTCGGGAGCGCATAGGCAATCGCGTGAAAATCATTGAGTATCCGGACCTCGTCGAATCCGACTGCAGCGATCGTGTTGCGGCTGAAAGTCCAGTTTCGATTGATCATTTGAACGACGTCACCATCAATCGGTGCTGCGACCGCTATGGCAGCAGTCGATAACGTTCTTTCTCGCCGTGAGACGTAGTGTGATGTCAAGGTTTCCAGACTGTTGAAATCATCGTTCCGAAAGATCTCGACCGCCGAGATCGCCTGCCCATCATAAATGGCAAATCGGCTCGATGTGGCACCGACATCGGCGATCAACCAGTTTTTGCATTTTTGCTGCATATTGATGCGTAGCATTACTGCGTGAATCTGAAAAATCAATGGTTTGCGCCTTTCCGTAAACGGGTAAGATTGACAGCTCATGAGTGTCGCGAAACGCTTCTTCCATCCTTGGTACTGGCTTGCCGGGAAGGCATTCAGTCTTTGGGCAAGACCGGATGTCCAGCCGGAGGTGCCGACCGGCTTGTTCGCGGATGTGGATGCCCCGATCTGCTATGTCCTCGAAACGGGCGGACTGGCAGATACGCTCGCATTGGAGCGTTTGTGTCGGATTCATGTATTGCCGTCGCCGTCTTCGACACTGGAATTCTGCGGGGTCAGGGAGACGAATCGCATCGTTGTTTTGCACCGCGTACAAGGGTTTCTGTTTCGTCGCAAACGAGCGGCAGGTTCGAAGCGGTTGCAACGGCTTGTCGAGGCAAGTATCGAGGCCGGTGGCGAGGAGTTGTTGCTGATCCCGGTCGGCATCTACTGGGGCAGGGCGCCAAAAAGGGAACAGTCATGGCTGACAGTCCTTTTTTCCGAAAACTGGGATGTCGCTGGCAGGATCCGGAAATTCCTGACCACCGTTTTCCAGGGGCGCAATACGCTGCTCCGATTCAGCGATGCTCTGCCGCTTAGTTCCATCGTACAAAATGATCTAAATTCAGAGGTTGCTTACCGGAAAGTGTCGCGAATCCTTCGCGTGCACTTTCGCCAACGCAGGATTGCGACGGTCGGACCGGACCTGTCTCATCGCAGAACACTAATCAATGGCGTGCTCGCCGACCCGAACGTGAGGGCGGCGATCGAATCTGAGGATGGTGATGATCACATCAAACTTGAGCGTGCCAATCAGAGGGCGCGCAAATACACGATGGAAATTGCGGCACATATTTCCTATCCCATGGTGCGCGTCGTTGAACGACTGCTGAGATGGGTGTGGCACAGGATTTATGACGGTATAGAAATGCAACATATTGATCGATTGCATGAAGTCGCAAAGGATAGCGAAGTCGTCTACGTACCCTGCCATCGCAGTCATTTCGACTATCTTCTGCTGAGTTACATCGTCTACCGGCAGGGCCTGAGCTTGCCGCATGTTGCTGCAGGTGTGAATCTCAATATGCCTGTTGTCGGTGCCATACTTCGCCGTTGTGGCGCGCTCTATCTTCGCCGCAGCTTCAAGGACAATAGACTCTATGCAACCGTGTTCAATGCCTATTTGCGCCAGATTCTCGTCCGCGGTCACGCGATTGAGTATTTCGTCGAGGGCACGAGAAGTCGAACCGGTCGACTGTTGATGCCGAAGGCCGGCATGTTGGCGATGACCGTCAATTCCTATATTCACAGCCAAGGATTGCCGGTCGTATTCGTGCCCGTTTATTTCGGCTATGAGAAACTGATCGAAGGTGATTCGTTCATCTCCGAGCTCGGTGGCGCCGAAAAGAAAAAAGAAACGTTGTTGGGACTGGTCCGGTCCGTGTACTCGCTGCGCGAGTATTTCGGCAAAGTTTACGTGAATATCGGCGAGCCCATCCGGCTCGACGGCATGCTCGATACGTGCGAACCGCAATGGCGCGAGAAGGGAAATGGCGAGGAACGACCGGCCTGGATCGGCAAAGTGGTTGACGACCTGGGCACCCGCATCATGGGTGGTATCAATGCAGCAGCGGCGGTGACGCCGATCAGCCTGCTGGCCTACGCATTGTTGGCCATGCCCAAACATTCGATGGGTGAACTCGAACTCAAGGCACAGATCGCTCTCAGTATTCGGCTGTTGAAGGCGTTTCGTTACTCTGACTACGTGACGGTACCTGATCTTGATTCAGGAGAGATTATCGATCATGGTGAGAAGCTCGGCGTGATTCGGCGCACCGCACATCTGCTCGGTGACGTCATTAGCATGAGTGAGCACGACGCCGTCTTGATGACTTACTTCCGTAACAACATCCAGCACCTGTTTGCTGTGCCTGCCTCTATCGCGTGCTGTTTTATACAGGGTCGGAGGTTGGAGCACGGTGAGCTTCAACGACTGATCCGCATGATCTATCCATTCATGCGCGTCGAGCTGCAGCTCAAGTGGAACGACGACGAGATCGACGACATTACGACCAAGGCGATCGAGGCCCTGCTTGATCAGGGAGTCCTGGCGCGCGATGGTGACATGCTGGTCCGGCCGTCGGCGGGGTCCGCGCCCGCATTTCAGTTGCTGATGCTCGGTCAGTCCATGGTACCGATGTTGCAGCGTTTCTACCTGGTCATCACGCTTCTGGTCCGTAACGGTTCTGGTACCTTGTCTAGGGCAAAGCTCGAGGGGTTATGCCAGAAAAGTGCACAGAAACTGGCGATAATCTACCGCCTGCATTCGCCAGATTTCTTCGACAAGTCGTTGTTTCAGAATTTTATTCGCACCTTGCGGGAACGTGAAGTATTGCGACGAAACGAAGCGGGATTTCTTGAATTCGATAACGGAATCAACCGGATTGGCGAGGACGCGAGGCTCGTGCTGGGCGAAGAGATTCGGCACAGTATTCTCTCGCTGATGTTTTCGGGGTCATGATTCGAGTGGCCGTGAACCTCGTATCCTTCTACCGCTTCGCCGACGTTGAAGATGCTGCCGCAGTCAGGGGACGCTTACAGACGCTGTGCGATAAAAAAGGACTACTGGGCACGATCCTGGTAGCTGAAGAAGGCGTGAACGGAACGTTGGCAGGTAAAGCCGAAGACATCGAGTCGGTTTTCAGTTGGATCGGGGGTCGCCTGGCGCTGGATAAACCGCTGGAAGGCCGGTGGACTGAAGTGAGCGATGCGCCGTTCCGACGTATGCGCGTCAAGGTTAAAAAAGAGATCGTAACCCTTGGCCGACCCGATATCAGGCCGGACAAGTTGACCGGCAAGCACGTCGGCGTTAAGAAGTGGAATGCGCTGATAAGCGATCCGAACACGCTCGTCATCGATACACGCAACGGGTATGAGTTCGAAGTTGGCACGTTCCAGAATGCTATCGATCCCGAGACAGACAGTTTCTGCGAATTCCCCGGTTATGCGAGGAAACTGGCGGCCGAAGATCCCGACCGGAAGCTCGCGATGTTCTGCACCGGCGGTATTCGATGTGAGAAGGCGACGGCACTGATGATGGAACTCGGCTTCAGCGAGGTCTATCAATTGCAAGGCGGCATTCTGCGTTACCTAGAAGAGGTCAGCGATCATGACAACCTGTGGTCGGGCGAGTGTTTTGTATTCGACCAGCGGGTTGCCGTGGATCGTGACAGGGCGGAGGGCGGCTACGTGCAGTGCCACGCTTGCCGGCGACCACTCGGGTCAGAAGAAATCGGGTCGCCGGACTACCGGGAAGGTGTGTCCTGCCCGAAGTGCATCGGCGAACTCGACGCAGATCGCAAGGAACGACTTGAAGAGCGGCGTAAACAACTCAGGCTTGCCCGCGAGCGGGGTGATGATCATATCGGCGCCACCATGGAACACTGATCAAAACCAGAAGCTCCTCCCCCTCCACCAGCGATACGTAGTCTTCCTCACCGGGTTCATCCTGCCAACTGACGCTGATTCAGGCATCCATATCGGGAATGAGTTCACTTTCGAGTTGCGAAATCATGTCCTTCAGAATCAGTCGGCGTTTCTTCAGTCTTTTAATCCGAAGCTGGTCGACCATCGGGTCGTGTGACAGGCGGTCGATGAGATAGTCCAGGTCGCGGTGAGTGACGCGCAGCTCTCTCAGTCGCTCGAATTGCTTGAAGGACTCCGTATCGACTTTGCCGCTCATCTTCAGCGAATTTCAGATTGCCAGTTTGTCGATTTTAGCAAAAGTGGATTCAGGCTGGCCCCCAGCCAGAATCTGAAGCCAGTCGCGGTCTTTGGGCCCACGCACCAGGAAGTGTGGATTCAGGATATCCTCCTTCGCATTGTAAGACAGTGGCTTGCCATCGAGCTCGAGTACGGCGCCGCCTGCCTGCTCCACCACGGCCTGAGCGGCCGCAGTATCCCACTCCGAAGTCGGACCGAGTCGGGGGTAGATGTCGGCATCGCCCTCAGCAACCACGCAAAACTTGAGCGAACTGCCCATCGGCAGCATCTCGATGTCCCCCAAGCGCTCGAGGTAAGCATCCAGGCTGGCGCCGCGATGCGAGCGGCTACCTACGACCCGGATGGGCGAAGCCGATTCCCTAGCAACCTGAATCCAGCGCGAACTGCCACCGGCATCACGGACGGCGGCACCGACGCCTTCGCACCCGGTATAGGTCGTCCCTTTAACCGGGACATGCACCACGCCGAGGATCGGTCGGTTGCTCTCGATCAGCGCGATGTTGACGGTAAATTCACCGTTTCGATTGACGAATTCCTTAGTGCCGTCTAGCGGATCGATCAGCCAGTAGATTGGCCACTGTCTGCGCTCCTTGAACGGTGGCAGGCCGGATTCCTCGGAGATGACCGGGATGTCCGGTGTTAAGGCCCTGAGCTTCGCGTCGATGACGTGATGCGAGGCCATGTCCGCTTGCGTCAGCGGTGATGCATCGTCTTTCGCTTGTACATCAAAATCCGTGGCGTAAACTTCGAGGATTGCATCGCCCGCGGTCCTGGCAAGTGTAACCAATGGTTCGACCAGGTCGCCGTAGTTCATTCGGGATGCTCTTTTTGTAAAGAATAGAATTTTAGTCTGAGCAGTATAGAACATTGCCATGAAAAAGAAGCCCGATGACGTTCACGAATTACTCGCCAGTTGCGACACGCTGATGCTCGATATGGACGGTACGTTGCTCGACCTCGCCTACGACAACTACATGTGGATGGAATACATTCCGGCCGAGTATGCTCGCAAGCACGAGGTCAGCGAGGAGCATGCTAGAGACCATCTTTACGCCGCGTTCGAACGTATCGAAGGTAAGCTCGACTGGTATTGCCTCGACCACTGGAGCGACGAACTCGATCTGGATGTGGTCGCCCTTCATCGGGAACAGAACGGACGGATCGGGTTCCTGCCAGGCGCAAGGAATTTTCTTCAGACGGTTGCGGATCATCATGTACGCGTGCTGCTTGTGACCAACTCGCATCAACACACTCTGGACATCAAGGCTGAGGTGACCGGCATCGTCGATTATTTCGATGGCGTGCACACGTCGCATTCGCTCGGTGCGGCGAAAGAAGATCAGACGTTCTGGGAGGCACTGAAGGACAGGGAATCGTTTGATCCGGCACGAACTGTTTTCATCGACGACAATGTCGCGGTGCTGCAATCCGCACGCGACTTCGGGGTAGAGATGTTGCTACATATCACACGACCCGACACGCGGCGTGAGCCAAGGTCTCACGATGATTTCGTCGGTATTGAGGGCGTAGGCGATCTCAATTAGGGGGGCGGCTGCCGCGTGACTTTCGTCGCGGCGGACGCTGTTTGCTGCCGCCGGACTTGCGTCGGGGTGGTCCGCGACGATCCTTCTTCGGTCGCGGTTTCGGTTTCTTCAGTTCTGGCAGCAATGTCGGGTCGTAGTTGGCGACCGGGATCTTGTGGCCTATATAGTCCTCGATATCAGGCAGTGTTGCGACGTAGGTTTCACAGCCGAAGCTGATTGCGTTCCCGGCAGCGCCGGCCCTGGCCGTCCTGCCGATCCGGTGGACGTAATCTTCGCGGTCCTGGGGCAAGTCATAGTTGATGATATATTGCACGTCCGGAATATGCAGTCCGCGTGACGCGACGTCCGTTCCGATCAAAACCGGTAGTTCGCCCGTTTGGAAGCGCATCAGCATGTTGAGCCGTTTGTTCTGCGGTACGTCTCCCGAGATCGCGTTGGCATCAATGTCATTCCCTTGCAGGTAAGCCTGTATTCGCTCTGCCTCTCGTTTGGTATTGACAAAAACCATGATCCGGCTTTCACCTATCTCGCGGATGAGGCCGACGAGCAGAGGAATCTTCTCCTCGTTCGACGGAAAGAAGATGGCCTGCCTCACACGATCGGCGGTGATCTTGTCCGGCTGGACACGGATCAGTTCCGGTTCGTTCATGTGTTCATAGGCGAGTTCCATGACGCGCTGGGAAAGCGTCGCAGAGAACAGCATGTTGAGTCGCTTGTCGGGCCTGGGCAGGCGTCGCAACAGGTATCGAATATCCTTGATGAAACCCAGGTCGAACATCCGGTCTGCTTCGTCGAGTACGGCGACCTGGACCTCGTCGAGTTTGAAAACGCCCTGCTTGAAATAGTCGATGATTCGCCCCGGCGTTCCGATCAATAGATCGATGCCTGCTGCGATGGTACGGCGTTGCTGTTCGTAACCTGTACCGCCGAAGGCCAGGGCGATCCTGAGGCCTGTGTGCTTGCCGAGTTCTTCGGCATCCTTGGCGATTTGCACTGCGAGTTCGCGAGTCGGCGCTAGGATGAATATCTTCGGCTGCCCAACTTTTTTGGAATCGTTGTCGGTGTCCTTTTTGGACCCGGATTGCGTCAGAACTCGTTGGTAGGCAGCAATCAGGAAAGCTGCTGTCTTACCGGTGCCGGTCTGGGCCTGCCCGGCCACATCACGACCGTCGAGTGCAATCGGGAGCGTGCTCGCCTGTATCGGTGTGCAGAATTCAAAACCCGCCTTGGCGATACCTTGTTGCAGGCTTGTCTCAAGGTCGAGCGAAGAGAATCGAAGGTCGCTCAGGTGGCTGTCAGTCATTGAATACCGGTTGGAAAAAAGTCGATCAAGGGCTTGCAAAATGCTTCGTGAACGGGTTGAATTGGCGGTATACCGACGCGACACCCGTCGCACCTGCCAAATTCGCCATCATCGAAACCCAAGAGAAGCTGCGATAAAGCTGCGACATATTGCCTGATTGAGAAGGCAGCGTCATCCATTTTGCAATGTCCGTAAGGCTCAAATGCTGGCACGGGCATTTTCAAAAACAAGAATTCAAAAAATTCAGTTGGAGGTAAACCCGGTGAGCGACAAGATCGTATACACCAACGATGATAGTTTTGAAACTGATGTTTTGAACTCGGAGAAGCCCGTATTACTGGATTTCTGGGCAGAATGGTGCGGACCTTGCAAGATGATTGCGCCGCTGTTGGACGAGGTTGCTGAAGAATATGCGGACCGCGTGACGATCGCCAAGCTGAATATTGATGAAAACCCGAATACACCACCAAAGTTCGGCATTCGCAGCATCCCGACACTGATACTTTTTAAGGATGGTTCTGTCCACGCACAGAAACTGGGAGCGATGTCGAAAAAGCAACTAACTGAGTTTTTGGAAACTAATCTGTGAGAGGATACTTGGGTAATCAAACAAGAAGCCGACCAAAGCATTCGGCTAAATCAAACAAGGGAGGTGGCGGCAATCGTCGCCGCCGTCGGCGCAGTCCAAACGGTGTAATGCCGGACGACGATGGCAACCTCGAAGTCATACCTGCCGATCAGCTCGAGTCGAGCAAGAACGCCATGAACCTGACGGATCTCAAGACCCGCCCGGCTTCGGCGCTTGTCGAATTGGGTGAATCACTTGGGATTGAAAACCTCGCCCGTTCGCGCAAGCAGGACATCATCTTTTCCATCCTGAAAGCGCATGCCAAGCAGGGTGAGGGTATCTACGGTGATGGTGTCCTCGAGATTCTGCAGGATGGTTTCGGATTCCTGCGATCCGCTGACAGTTCCTATCTGGCCGGCCCCGATGATATCTATGTCAGCCCCAGCCAGATCCGACGTTTCAATCTGCGGACTGGCGATACCGTTTCGGGACTCATTCGTCCGCCGAAGGATGGCGAACGCTATTTTGCGCTGTTGAAAGTCGGTGAGATCAATCACGACGCTCCCGAAAATGCGCGAAGCAAGGTCTTATTCGAGAACCTGACGCCGTTGTTTCCCCGCGATCGTCTCATGCTGGAACAGGGCAACGGCAGTACCGAGGACCTGACGGCTCGCATCATTGATATGGTTGCGCCCATCGGCAAGGGGCAGCGTGGTTTGATCGTGTCGCCGCCTAAGGCCGGCAAGACGATGCTGCTGCAAAATATCGCTTCGGCGATATGTGCCAACAACCCCGAATGCGACCTGATGGTGTTGCTCATTGACGAGCGTCCCGAAGAAGTAACGGAAATGGAGCGGACGGTTCGCGGAGAAGTCGTTTCATCGACGTTTGATGAGCCAGCTAGCCGTCACGTCCAGGTGGCCGATATGGTCATCGAAAAGGCGAAACGTCTCGTTGAACACAAGCGCGATGTCATTATTCTGCTTGATTCTATTACGCGACTCGCGCGTGCCTACAACACGGTCGTACCCTCATCAGGCAAGGTGCTGACCGGTGGTGTCGACGCGAATGCGTTGCACCGGCCGAAACGATTCTTCGGTGCGGCGAGAAATATCGAGGAAGGCGGCAGCCTGACGATTCTTGCGACTGCGCTCGTCGATACGGGATCGAAGATGGACGAGGTGATTTACGAAGAATTCAAGGGCACAGGCAACATGGAGATCCACCTGGATCGCCGTATCTCCGAGAAACGTGTTTTCCCGTCGATCAACATCAACCGGTCGGGTACGCGCAAGGAAGAATTACTGACCGAACCGGACGAATTGCAGAAGATGTGGGTGCTTCGCAAGGTGTTGCACCCGATGGACGAGCTCGCAGCCGTGGAATTCCTTCTTAACAAACTCCAGGACACGAAAACCAATGTGGAGTTTTTCGAGGCAATGAAAAGATAAGCTCAGCGGCCTGGGTTTGAGCAAGCTGAGATTATTGCGCCACTATTTTGGCGTACCTCGATCGGATTCTGGTCAGTCAACGAAAAAGCCCCGCATTCGCGGGGCTTTT
>CAZWEW010000017.1:0-20112 GCA_964633055.1 uncultured Woeseia sp.
AGGCACACAATATCTGTATCGCCATTAGTCGAAACAACACAACAGACGTTCGCAACACGTCAAAATCCGGACCGGCGCGCAACCGGGTCCGCAACGAAACAGGCTAGACACCAATCCGTATATTAGCGAACAGCGTCAATGCTTCAGACCTATAACAAACTCTAAAGAAAACAAGCGATTTCGTTGCGGATAAAGGCGCTTTAGGAAATAATGCGCGTGTCAATCTATCCCAACATAGGATTTTCCGACAATGATGAAGAAAGTATTGAAAGTGGGCGCCATTGTGCTCGTCTTGAGCGTAGCCTCTGGGTGCGCCAATCAGACAGCGGTTCAGGCGACTGCCGATGCAGCTGCCCGTGACGCGGCAGCGGCGAAGTCTGCAGCTGAAGCAGCTCGTGCAGCGGCTGACAGCGCCGCGCAGTCCGCAGCGAGTGCTCAGAGAACTGCAGATCAGGCGCTAGCAGCAGCAACCGAAGCTCAGGCATGCTGCGATGCCAACCGTGATCGTCTGGAGCGAATGTTCCAGCGTTCTCAGGCCAAATAAGAGGTATCTAGAGCTTATTCGAACCCCGCGCCACTAGTCGCGGGGTTTATTCTTTTGCCCCCGGCAGCTGCGGGAATGCCGTCAGCGCGGTTGAGTAGCGTCTCGGCAACATCCCAATCCAGCATCCCGGGGTGCTCATTAGTTGCCACCACAAACTGCTGCGTCAGTGCCGTCAGTGCGTCACGCTGTGGTGATGGCCCTTCAGGCCTTCCACCACCGCCAAGGGATACCTCGGCGACCGGTTCGGGTACCACCGCCTCCAGCGTCACGTGTGCCTCGACTACGAGACGATCACCGTCCCACCCGACCTTAACGGGCTCGTTAATAATACGCACCGGCGTATGGACGTCGACACGTCCGAACAGATAGTCGATGTCTTCCGGGAACATCCGTATACATCCGTGGGTAACCCGCATTCCGACCCCGGCGGGCCGGTTTGTCCCGTGGATCAGGTAACCGGGCAACCCAAGGCGCATCGCATAATCGCCGAGCGGATTGTCGGGCCCGGGCGGCACTACCCGAGGCAGGATGTCCCCTTCCGCAGCATGTTCAGCACGAATGGACTCCGGCGGATACCAACTCGGGTTCCGTACTTTGGAAACGATCGACGTCCGGCCAAGCGGTGTCTCCCAGTCCATGCGACCAATGCTGATCGGATAGGTCATCACGACGGCTCTCTGGCCCTCCGCTGGCTCCGGGAAATAGTACATACGGTACTCCGCAAGATTGAGCACAAGTCCCCGGCGCGGTCCGGGAGGCAGTACATAGCGAGTCGGTAAAGTGACCTCGGTACCCTCCCCAGGCAACCAAGTATCAACCCCAGGGTTTGCCCGCACGATGTCCTCGTAGCCCTGGCCGTGACGCCGGGCAATGTCCAGAAGCGTATCGTCCGCTCTTACTATAACCGTCGTCACCGCCCCGACGACATCGTCACCTGGCAGCGGCATGTCGTATATTTCGGCACGCACAAGAAATGGCAGGACGGCCAGCGTCAGACCAGAAATCCATGCCGCTCTTAAAACACTCTTCGTCAC
Organism: uncultured Woeseia sp.; assembly: GCA_964633055.1. Classification (GTDB taxonomy): domain Bacteria; phylum Pseudomonadota; class Gammaproteobacteria; order Steroidobacterales; family Woeseiaceae; genus SZUA-117. Next base: position 1,579 of record CAZWEW010000017.1, read on the forward strand.
TGTCCTTTTCTTCCTCCTCGCGGCCGACGATCAGAAACGCAGCAAAATGGATCCCCAGGTGAATCCGCCACCAAAGGCGTCGAACAGCAGTAACTGGTCTTTCTGAATTCGACCATCTTCAACCGCCACGTCGAGCGCCATCGGGATCGACGCAGCCGACGTATTGCCATGAATCTGCACCGTCTGGATGACTTTTTCCATCGGAATACCGACACGCTTCGCAGTTGCCTGGAGGATTCTCAGGTTAGCCTGGTGGGGGATCAGCCAGTCGAGATCTTCAATGTCGATGTCGTTCGCCGCAAGTGCCTCTTCCGCAATGGTGCTGAGCGTCTTGACAGCCACCTTGAATACATCATTGCCACTCATTATGATGCGCGAGTCTCCGACACCGGCAGCCGCGAGATTGTCGGAAACGCCAACCGGATAATAGAGAAGTTTCTGGTACTGTCCATCTGCACCAAGGTGTGTGGACAAAATACCGGGTTCGTCCGATGGCTCAATAACGACCGCACCAGCGCCATCGCCGAACAACACGCAGGTAGAGCGGTCTTCCCAATCGACCAGTTTGGTGATGATCTCCGCGCCAATCACGAGTACGCATTTAAGGTCGCCCAACTTGACGAACTTGTCTGCAGCGCTGAGCGCGTAAACAAAACTCGAACAAGCGGCCTCAGTCGCGTAACAGGGACACGCGGGAATTCCCATCTTGTGCTGAATGATGGTTGCGATGTTCGGAAAAATCAGGTCTGGACTGGTCGTCCCGACGAAAATAGCATCAATGTCTTTTTCCGAAACGCCGGCGCTGTCCATCGCTTTACGGGCCGCTTCCACGCATAGGTCGGAGGTAGACTCATCTTCCGAAGCAAGATGACGCTGTTCGATACCGGTGCGCGTGCGAATCCACTCGTCGGTGGTATCAACTATCTTCTCTAAGTCTGCATTTGTAACCAGTTTCTCCGGCAGATAGCGACCCGTTCCGGAGATTCTTGAGTAAGTCATGTTGCTTCCTGTTTCAGCAAATTTCCGATTTGCCTGGGCACGTGTTTCGTCAGTTCCACCAGTGCGGTCTCTATCGCATGCGTAAACGCATAGGAATCCGCCCCACCGTGACTCTTGATAACGATACCATTAAGACCAACCAAAGACGCACCGTTATAGTCGCGCGGATCCATACTGCCACGAAGATCCTTCAAGACCGGTGCTGCCAAGATCGCCTGTAGCTTCGAGAAGATATTTTGTGTAAACGCCCGATTGACGTAATGCGAAATCAGCCCGGTGGTCCCCTCCATCGTCTTCAGTGCCACGTTGCCCGTAAATCCGTCAGTGACCACCACATCGGCCTTGCCGGAAAAAATTTCGTTACCCTCGATGAAACCCATGTAGTTAAGCCCGCTCTGACTCAGTAGTGAAGCTGCATCCCGAACCGGATCTGGGCCCTTGGTGTCTTCGACACCAATATTGAGCAAGGCAACGCGCGGGCGGTCGATATCGCGGATATCAGATGCAATGATCGAACCCATGACCGCAAACTGAAACAGTTGTTTGGCGCTACTGACCGTATTCGCGCCGAGATCCAACATATGGACAGTGCCCCCGATTGCCGGCAGTTCAGCAATGATGGCAGGACGGTCAATGCCGGGCAGCATCCTGAGGACGAACTTGGCGGTTGCCATCAACGCACCCGTATTACCGGCGCTGACACAGGCTTCGGCCAGTTCCTCCCTGACAAGGTCGATCGCAACACGCATCGATGAATCTTTCTTCTTTCGGAGTGCGTCCGCCGGCGCTTCGGACATTCCGACCACCTCGGACGAATGACGAATGCCGAGGCGTGGCTGGTCACCGACTATCCGGGTCACCAGGCTGGTCAACTCGACTTCGTCACCGACGAGAATCAATTCCAGGTTGGCGTGCCGATCCAAAGATATTTTGGCAGCGCGAACGACAATCTCGGCGCCGAGATCGCCGCTCATGGCATCGAGGGAAATGACGGAATTCGTACCCATACCGTCGTTAATTCAGGCTACCAATGCGAGCATACCCGCAGAACTTGGACGTTTACTCGTCGTCGTCAGGTTGAACGACGACCTGGTTTCCACGATAGAAACCATCCGGCGTCACACGGTGCCGCAGGTGCGTCTCACCCGACGTTGGGTCGACCGACAGTGTCGGTCCTTTCAATTTGTCGTGAGAGCGCCTCATGCCACGCCTGGAGGGAGTCTTGCGACTTTTCTGAACAGCCATATGAATCTCCATTCAACGACAGCCCGCTGGCCGCCATTCCTTTTTAGTCCATATGCCGGGGGGTCACAATCCCGGCATTCATTTATTCATTTCGTCCAATTGCGCCCTGAGACCGGCAAACGGCCTGGCCGTATCTCGTTCGCGCTCCCGGATTTTCCCCGCCAGCGCGCCACAATCGTCAATCGAATTGTGAACCGGTGCCAGCGGCAAAGCCATCACAACCGCCTCTTCCACAACATCGAGCAGGCGAATCGGGGTATCGCCCGATTCCCATGTATCGTAATCGTTGTCTGGAGCGGTGCCGTAAACCTTTCCAAACAACACCTTGACCGGCACATCCACCATCAATTCAAACGGCTCAAGACAGCGCTGGCATAGCGCCGCCATTCCCGCTCGAATGCCGCCTATGACGGTCGGAATGGTTCGGTCGGTATCGAGCCAACCACATTCCAGTTTAACCTCGACCGGCAACTTCTCCCAGTCAACCTCCCATCTGTTATGTTCGACCACAGCCAGCGAATCAGCTGAAATCTCCCTAAGCCGACCAAATTCTACAATATCTCCTTTATATTCCATAACTTGTGAACGATCTGCCAAATCGGTCGGTAGCATGGAATCAAGGAGCAGGTTTGTCATGGGGGGCGCATGATAAGTAGCTCTTTAGGTCCTGTCAAAGAATTGAATGGCGTATTAGACACACTCGTCCGGCAGAATCTGGTTACACTAGCGGAAAAATACAAGCCACTGATTATAGATGCAAAATCCAACTTCTTCGGACATTGTCCTGGCGTCCTCCTCACCTTATCGGCAAGGACTGCTCGACCGATTCCTAGATGATTACGAGACCGTTACACCGGGCATCAACGAGGCGGCGACAGGTGGCGAATCGCCCGCGGACCTCGTTTCCCGACTCGCCAGGGATAAAGCGGAGACCGTGTCCCGTCAGTATCGCGACGCATTGATCATTGGTGCAGACCAAGTTGCCGTTCTGGACGATGGGGTACTCGGCAAGCCTGGTGGCCATCAACGAGCCATTGAACAATTGCTAGCTGCATCGGGAAAACAAGTCAAATTCCTCACGGCGGTTTGTGTTCTTGACCCAGTCAGCCGCACCCGTCTCGAGCACACAGATCACACAACCGTTCGTTTTCGCCGTTTCGACCGCAGGCTGGCAGAGAGGTATTTGCGGCATGACGAACCCTACGATTGTGCCGGCAGCTTTCGGCTTGAGGGTGCCGGATTCGTGCTTTTCGAATCGGTGACGACCGAGGACCCAACTGCGTTGATCGGCCTTCCAATGATCTGGCTGGCCGGTACGCTGAAGGACTTGGGCTATCTGCTGTCCTGACCTTTCCGTTTTGGATTCTTCCGTCGGCCGCCGCCGATACCGTCCAAAAACCTCTGCAGATCGTCAGCGAGCGGCGCACTGAAGTGCTTGTCATTCCCGCTACTGTCCACAAATGCAATCGACTGAGCATGCAGGAAGAGACGTCTTAGTCCCTGCTTGGCTGAAAGGCAGTTCACTTCAGGATTCCCATAGCGCTCATCTCCGGCGATGGGGTGACCAACATGCAGCGCGTGCACCCTGATCTGATGCGTTCGACCAGTCTCTGGCTGGCATTGCAATAAACTGTAGTCGCCATAAGTGCGCGACAAGCGCATGAGCGTGCGCGCCGGTTTGCCGGCATCGCTCACAACCACGTGGCGCTCTCCCTTCCTGCGATATCCGACGCACAACGGCGCATCCACCCGCTGTTCACCAAACTGCCAGTCGCCGACAACGAGGGCAAGGTAATTCTTCTCGATCGCACCGTCGCGAAACCGCGCGTGCAATTCCCGCAATACGCTCCGCTTCTTGGCCAGCACCAAACATCCGGACGTTTCCCTGTCTAGCCTGTGAACGAGTGACAAATCTCGCAACTCCGGTCTGCTTTGGCGAAGCAACTCGATCACACCATAGCTGACGCCGCTACCCCCGTGGACCGCGACACCGCTCGGCTTGTTGACGACCAGTACCCCCTTGTCCTCGAACAGGACCCGCGCTTCGATCGAGCGGATTTGGTCTAGTGCTGCCTGGCGCGGCGTGGCTTTAAGCCTAGCCGGTGGAATCCGGACTTCGTCATCCGGCTGGAGCCGATAGTCAGCACGGACTCTACCACCGTTAACCCGGACTTCACCTTTACGTAATACCCGATACAGCCGACTTTTCGGCAGGCCCGGCATCTCTCTCCGCAGAAAGTTATCAATACGCTGCCCGGCCTGCTCCTTGTCGATACGGACCTTCCGAACACCAACCTGTCGGGTATGTCCGGAGGGAAGATCGGATGCACTCATGAAGTCAGACTTTTCGTGTTGAACTCGATGATCTATTCATCCTTTCGTCGAAACTATTTCGCATTGCCATGACTGCAAGCTATGCTATATTAGCGTCTCGAGCAGGCAAATTGGCGCATTCGCCCGCCTCGCTCAGGCACTATGAGGCAACCCCGGTGGATGGTCCACCCGGTTCCTAAATTAATTCATTCCTGCTCTCGCGGAGATCGAGACCAGGTACCACGGCAGCAAGCACGGTAATCCGGCGAGCGCCGATGCGGCCATAGCCGCAGGGTATTCATGATCGTTTTTTTGCTGACTCTGGTCCGTGTTGATCGGGGTCAATCGAAGTTTGTCATACCACGCGAACGCATTATTCGTAACGCGTTTCCGTTCGTGATCCCCTGCGCTGCCGCCTCGCGCCCAGACAGCCCTATCGGCTTGTTGCCCATGATTTATTGCAAAGAAGGGCAATATGAAAAGAATACTTATCAACGCGACTCAGGAAGAGGAGTTGCGGATGGCGATGGTCGATGGACAGCTCCTTTACGACCTAAACATCGAGTTACCCGCCAGCGAACGTAAGAAAGCCAATATCTACAAAGGTCAGATTACGCGCATCGAGCCAAGCCTCGAGGCCGCGTTCGTCGACTACGGTGCTGAACGCCATGGCTTTTTACCTCTAAAGGACATATCCAGCGAATATTTCGTCTCGGACGTCGAGTCTGGTAGCAAACCCAATATCCGGAACGTTCTGAAAGAAGGTCAGGACATCGTCGTTCAGATCGATAAAGAGGAACGGGGTAACAAGGGTGCTGCGCTCACGACCTACGTCAGTCTTGCCGGCCGTTTCATCGTTGTGAAGCCAAACAAGAAAGGTTCCGGTGGCGTCTCACGCAGAATTGTCGGTGAAGAACGCGACCTCGCCAGAAAATCAATCCGCGAGATCGAGGTACCGGAAGGGATGAGCGTCATTCTCAGGACCGCCGGGATCGATCGGAGTGCTGACGAACTTAGCTGGGACCTCGACAACCTGCTGTCCGTCTGGGAAGCCATCAAGAAGGTCGTCGTAGAAGGCCCTTCTCCGTTCTTGATTTATCGCGAAGGCAACGCGGTCGTCCGCGTATTACGGGACTACCTGACGAATGACATCGGCGAAATCCTGATCGATGACGAGCCAACGTATAAAGAGGCGCAGGAGTTTGTCGAACAGGTGATGCCCCATAACCTCCGCAAATTGAAACACTACAGTGATTCTGTGCCGCTTTTCACTCGGTACCAGATCGAGTCGCAGATCGAATCAGCGTTTGCGCATTCTGTCACCCTGCCGTCTGGCGGGAGCCTGGTTATCGACCACACTGAAGCCTTGGTATCGATCGACATCAACTCGGCTCGTGCAACCAAAGGCGCAGACATCGAGACAACTGCACTCAATACCAATCTCGAAGCCGCGGAAGAAGTCGCACGGCAATTGCGACTCCGCGACCTGGGAGGCCTGATTGTTATCGACTTCATAGACATGGGACCGCAGAAAAACCAGCGTCAGGTCGAAAACCGGCTTCGGGAATCAGTACGCCAGGACCGTGCAAGAGTCCAGCTCAGCAAAATTTCGCGTTTTGGCCTGCTCGAAATGTCCCGGCAACGCCTGCGACCATCGCTGGGCGAATCTAGTTATCTCGTCTGCCCGCGCTGTTCTGGCATCGGCAATATTCGCAACGTCGAATCACTCGTACTTGCCATCCTGAGAATCATCGGTGAAGAAGCCCGCAAGGAGCGAACAGCCAAGGTCATCGCCCAACTGCCTGTCGAGGTTGCGACCTACCTATTGAACGAAAAAAGGGACTCGGTACAAAGCCTTGAATCGAGGCACAATACACAGGTCATACTCGTCGGCAATTCAGCACTCGAAACACCACACTACCAAATACGCCGTGTGCGGGACGACCAGGTGGATTTACCGGAAAACGCCGGCACCAGCTACACATTGATCGACTCCGAAGACGAAGCGGAAATCACGCAGGCGATGCAGGACAAGAAACCAGCCGAAGTGGCTGCCATTACTACGATCGTCGCAACGACGCCGGCACCACCGCGCATCAGCTCCAAAAAAAGCGGTCCCGGCTTGCTAGAGAAACTCACCGGCCTTTTCAGCCATTCCGACAAAGCGCCCGATCGCCGGCAACCCAGGAAAGCAAAATCGGGTGACAAGAATCCGGACATCCCGCGACGCGGTAGCCAACAAAGCCGCAAACGTGGTGAACGCCAGCATCAGAAGAAAAGCAAAAGACCGCAACATAAGAAGACAGGCAAGAAGACAGGCAAGAAGACAGGCAAGAAGACAGGCAAGAAACGACAGACAGCGAGAGGATCCCGTCAAGAGTCGGGCCAGAGGGAGCAAACCAAAGAGCGGTCGGCGGGACCGCAGAAAGAACAGGCCGATTCTCGTGACGCGCAGCGGCAGGATGGCCGTCAGGGAAGCAGCAAGCGCCGCAGTCGGGGTGGTAAACGTCGTAAACGAAGTAAGGATTCGCCAGCAAACTCGGCAGATAAAGCAGCCATTGAGGCAAAATCTATGGGCAATGCAGCTGACGAGACAGCGCAAAAACCCGAATCCAAACAAAAAACTTCCCGTCAGGAACGCAGCTCTACTGACAAAACGCCAGATACAGCTGCTACATCAGCGGCAGATAGCGGTACGCCGGCAACGAAGATGAAAACGAAGGCTCCACAGAAGAAAAAGCGGGCAAAAGCGCAAAAACCTGCGAAACCACCAATATCAGCATCGCAGACCGAGCCCCCTCCGTCGCCACGTGATTCATCCTATGACGAAACCCAGCCCACTCTGCCAAAGCCCAAGACGGCCGGAGATGCAAGCGCGGCGACAAAATTAGAAACCGATAACGGTGAGGCTCGCAAGAAATCGGCTAATAGTGCGGCACGCAACAAGACTGCAAAAACGAAGCGGCAAGAGGCGAAGCCGGACGGCCGACTACTGCCATGGGAACCGAACGACCCCACGACCGACGGATCACCGGACAAGGAATAGGATCGTTCAAAGACATTTTCGCACCTCGTCGAGTAGCCCTCTGGAGGCCTGCTCGACAAGGTCGAGAACCTTTTCAAATCCACCCAGCCCACCATAATAGGGATCGGGAACCTCGCGTAACCCCCCAGTCTCGGAATAATCGAGTAACAAGCTGATCTTGGCATAATGATCTTCATCGGCCTCGTCGCGAAGATCATTGAGGTTGTCGTCATCCATCGCGATGATGAAATCAAAAGACTCGAAGTCCATGGAGCTCACTCGTCTTGCCTGTATCTCAGTCAGCGAATAGCCGCGACGTTCCGCCGCCTCGCAAGCGCGATAATCGGGTTGGCTGCCCCTATGGTAGGCATGCGTGCCGGCCGAATCGGCATGCACGAGCGCTGTAAGGCCTGCGTCATCCACGAATTTACTGAAAACGCCTTCGGCCGTCGGAGACCGACAGATATTACCCATGCAAACGAACAACACAGAAACCTTAACATCGCTACTCATAAATACTTGTCTTATATGGAAATTTTTTCATCAAGTGGGATTCGGATTCTCAGCAGCCTAGTGAAAAACTGCTCCTGGTATTTTCCGGTAGCAAATACAAGCTCGGATACGATGTCGATAGTTAGTGTAGTCAACCACAGCTGTGCTGATGGCTCGTGTGATGATAATGAATCGCGAAACGTTGGCAATGCACTTTATACAAGCGACAAACTAAACAGAATCAGAACAATACCAGTAACTGGAAAAGGCTGGCTGCTAGAATACGCACAAGACCATGAACTTGCAGCGGCAAACCACCTTCACACTCTGGCAAACGACTAACTTGGTCCGACTACCGCCGGCGGGTACAATCCGGACAAAGCCGAGAGGCATTCTGTCCCAACATACATTGCCCTCTGTATGCCTGCCGTTCCTCGAATCTTGATTTGGACGAATCCGGGCGCGGCGTCAGCTTTTATAGAATACGGCGCATGAAATTCCTCTTCCACTTTTTACTGATTCTGATGGTCATCAGCGGGTCCCCGGACACCGCGTTCTCTCACGGTAGTGTCACCCCGGAAGACGACAACTGCATTATCCGAATCGGTTTTTACAAGGCACACTTCAAGATCTACCTACCGCAAACCGAGGGACACGAGCAATATTGTGAAGACATCCCGAAGATTGGTGAAACCGTTTTCATCATGGAATACGAGCACAGCGGGCTAGGAGACGTTCCCGTGGATTTCCGAATTATTCGGAATACGACCGGTCAGGGAATATTTACAGTACTGGAGGACATCGAATCGATCGACAATATCGATGCTATCACCGTCATTCACCAGGATGCCGCCATTCAACCAGATGTCTTCATGGTGATTTACAACTTCGAGGAACAGGGCGAGTTCGTCGGTATCATCAAGGTTCACAATCCCGATAACGGCCAACTCTATACCGCTGTATTTCCTTTCGAAGTGGGTTTTTCGGGTTTTGGCTGGTGGCCATGGTTCGTATTGATTGCCATTTCCATACAGCTCAATTACCTATGGATGGGCGGCTGGTTCGGCCGTTGGCGCCGAATGCGTCAAAGACGTCGCCTGTGAGTCATCGACGGAGTGCGCAATGAGTAAATCGGCAATCATCACTGCTCTCGTATTGGGGCTCAGTACGAGCGCATCAGCCGAAGATGACAGGTGGCTCACGCGATCCGGCACCTATCGGATCAGCTTTCAAAGCGAACTCGACCCAATCACCATCAACCGAATTCATGCTTGGGTCTTGCAGGTAACAACGCCCGAAGGGCAACCGATTGCAGGCGCGAAAATCACGGCGACGGGCGGCATGCCCGAACACAATCATGGACTGCCGACCGACCCACGCATGACAGAGGAACTCGGTGAAGGGTTCTATCGTTTCGAAGGGTTTCGTTTCCACATGAACGGCCAGTGGGAACTGACACTGACGATTGACGTCGAAGGTCAGAGAGACACGATCGTAATCATGCTGACGATATGAATAAACAAGATTTCTGCATCATTAGCGTCATCGTTTCCGGCCTCCTGCTCGCCATCGTTGTTTGGCGGCAATTCGGCCCCTGGACGCCGGCACGGTGGACTGATACCGACATTGAACTGCTCTATTCGCTTTCTATCCACAGCCTTCCCACTCTGGCGTCCGACGCATCGAATGCCGTCGCGGACAATGCCGATGCAGCCCGATTCGGGCAACGACTGTTTTTCGACACCAGGCTCAGCGCAAATAACCGTGTCTCCTGCGCAACCTGTCATCAGCCGGAACGCCAGTTTTCCGACGGGTTACCGAAGGGTCGCGGTATCAGCCTGTCCGGCCGAAACACGAGGAGCATCGTTGGTACGGCATACAGTGCCTGGCAATACTGGGACGGCCGGAGAGACAGCCTGTGGGCACAGGCATTGTCTCCGCTCGAAGACCCGGCAGAGCACGGCGGCAACCGGATGCAGTACGTACGATTCATCAGCGAAGATCCGGGATACCGGATCCGCTACGAAGCTCTGTTCGGCGCCTTGCCAAACTTTGACGACACATCGAGATTTCCGGCTAATGCATCGCCTGCCACCAGCGGCCAAGAACAGACGGCCTGGGCTGCGATGTCACCCGCCGATCAGCGTCTCGTCAACCGTGTTTTTGCCAATCTTGGTAAAGCTATCGCGGCCTATGAACGTTTGATTCTTCCGGGATATTCGCGATTCGACGATTATGTCAGCGCACTTGTCGATAACAATGTCGCCGAGGCTGCAGACGCGCTGTCAGTTGATGAGGTGCTGGGGCTGCAGCTCTTTATCGATAAGGCGAGCTGCATCAAATGTCACAATGGACCACTGCTGACGAACAATGAATTTCACAACACCGGCATGCTCTCTTATCCTGGCGACCTGCCCGACCGCGGGCGCATCGAGGGCGTGCACAAATTGCTCGAAGACCCGTTCAATTGCCTTGGCGAATACAGTGACGATCCTGATAGACATTGCCCAGAACTCACTTACGTCCGAACGGGTATCGAACTCGTCGGCGCAATGCGCACGCCCTCCCTCAGGAACCTCGGGGGTACCGCCCCCTATGGCCACAAAGGTCAGCAAGCATCACTAGACAAGGTGCTCGCCCAGTACAACGAATCTCCGGATGCCATGATAGGTCACAATGAAGCGGAGTTTCCTCTCGGACTTAGTCGACGGGAACTCAAATGGCTGGAAGCCTTTCTGAACGCGCTCGACGCGCCACTTGCAACGCCGGAGGAATGGCTGACTCCTCCTCCGCCGGAACTTTATTCAAGAAAGTAAGCTTTCGACGGCTGCTAGGTCGTCTTCGGTATCGACACTAGGACCCGGCGGCGTCGCGGGCACTCCCACCTTGATGCGCAAGCCTAGACTGAGGGCGCGTAACTGTTCTAGTTTCTCGATCACTTCGAGCCGTGACGGTTTCGCGGTAACGATCTCTTGTAGGCGTTTATGCCGATAGGCGTATATGCCGTGATGATGCAATGCACATCCCCTCGCCTGGTTCATCGCTCCGACCTCTCGTGCATAGGGAACCATTGCACGACTGAAATAAAGTGCGCACCCATCGTCGTCGACAACAACCTTTACGACATTCGGATTCTCGAAATCTTCCTGTGATGCGATCGGCGATGCTAGAGTCCCGATATCCGCTCCCTTGTCTACGAGCAGCGCGGCACATTGATTGATCAGTTGTGCCGGCATCAGGGGTTCGTCACCCTGCAGATTCACAATAACCATGTCGGCCGGCCAGTCGTAGTATCTCGCGACCTCGGCCAAGCGCTCGGTACCCGATCCGTGCTCTTCGGATGTCATCATGACCGTCGCTCCGAATGCGTCGGCCGCATCGACTATACGCCGATCATCCGTCGCGATGATCACTTGACCGGCATCGCTTTCCAATCCCTTCTCGTGCACGTACCGCAACATCGGTTTGCCAGCGATGTCACGCAGCGGTTTGCCGGGCAGTCGCTCGGACGCATAGCGGGCAGGAATGACGACAACGAAACGAATCATGGTGCAATGCCTCTGTTTTCCTCCAGTTTCGAAATAACCAGATCCACAACATCATCGGCACGGCCGCCAAAATCAACATCGACAGGCACGTACCAGCATTGCTCAGTATTGGCCCAACGACATTTCACGGCATCTTTTTCCGTCATCAGAACGTCGAGACGATCGTCAAAACGGATATCTGCCGGGGTAATACCTGCGTGGTCGGGTAATGGGTGCCGATACACCTTGATGTGATGCGACTCCAACATGCGGAAAAACCGCTCCGGATGGCCAATCCCTGCTACCGCGTGAACTGCTTTCCCAGCAAAATCGTCCAAACGCTTAATCTCGGAATGATCGATCCGAATGACGGCCGAGGGATTGAGGCAGAAATCGAACACACCCGGGTCGCTGTCCCGACTGAGCACCTCCTTGTCGGGTCCGGGAAGAGCATGGTGATGTGTCAGCACAACGTCCACTTCCGCCAGTCTGGACAGGGGCTCGCGCAACGGTCCTGCCGGCAGCAATTGACCGTTTCCGAATTTCCGCTCAGCGTCCACAACGGCTATCTCGACATCACGGGACAGGCGATAGTGCTGTAGTCCGTCGTCCGAAACAATGACATCCACCCCAAGTTCAACAACTTTCCTAGCTGCGGCCGCGCGATCCGGATGCACGACAACGGGGCACTCACACTGTTTCGCCAATACTATTGCTTCGTCCCCGACCTGCTCCGCTTCACTCTCGACCGATACGAGCAAAGGATCCGGCCCAGGGTTGCCACGATACCCGCGACTGATGATGCCAGGCTGCATTCCTTGCTTCATCAGCATGCGCGCCAACCAGATCGTTACCGGTGTCTTGCCCGTGCCCCCAACCGAGATATTGCCCACCACGATGACGGGAACATCGGTATCCACCGGTTTCCTGATTCCATTTGCGTAGGCCCATCGCCGCACCGCGACGGCAAGGGAGAAGAGTCCGGTAAGCGGTAACAACAACCTGTATTGCCATGAACGAGCGTACCAGGCACGCTCAATCCAGTGTTGACGGAGTTCAACCACTGCGGTGCAAAGACATGTCAGCGGCCGTGCGGATTGTCGGAAAACTGCATGCGATAGAGTGCCGCATACAGTCCCTCGGCGTCGACGAGCTCGCGATGGGTACCGGATTCGACAATACTGCCTTCGTCCAGCACGATGATCTGGTCCGCATTCTCGACGGTCGACAAGCGATGCGCGATAACGAGCGTTGTTCGATCTTCCATCAGTTTCTCAAGTGCCTGCTGGATTCGTCGTTCGGACTTCGTATCGAGAGACGACGTCGCTTCATCAAGGATCAAAACCGGTGCGTTTTTGAGTAAAGCGCGACCGATCGCAATACGCTGTCGTTGTCCGCCCGAAAGGAGGATTCCGCGATCACCAACCATAGTCTCAAAGCCATCTTCAAGCTCGCGGACAAACTCCAGTAAATGCGCCGCTTCCGCCGCCTGAAGGATTTCCGCCCTGCTCTTCTGTCGAAGCTGGCCATAGGCAAGATTGTTTTCTATCGTATCATTGAACAAGACGATGTCCTGACTGACCAAGCTGATATGTGAACGCAGATTATCGAGCGCATAATCTGCCACATTCGTTCCATCCAGTCGGATTTCTCCGGAAAGCGCATCGTAGAATCTCGGTAAAAGCCCAACGAGCGTGCACTTGCCACTGCCCGACTGCCCCACAATGGCAACCGACTTGCCAGCTTCCACTTTGAAAGATACGTCAGCGAGAACGGTTCTTTGGTTGTCGTCGTAAGAGAAGCTGACATTTCTGAATTCAACTTCTCCGCGAACCGACTCCGGACGGTACTCCCCCGAGTCGAGCTCGTCGGGCTCGTCAATGACCTGGAACAGGCTGTCGCCAGCTGCAATCCCGCGTTGCAGGGTGGCATTCAGGTTGGTAATGCGGCGAAGTGGCTGCAGCATCAACATCATTGCGCCAAAAAAGGCGATGAAACCACCCGGAGTCAGGTTGCCGTTAATCGATTCGATACCAGCCGTATAGACTACGCCCGCAACACCCACACCGAAAATCATCTGGGTAACCGCAACACCCAGCGATCGCGTGCGAATCAGTTTGAGATTTTGTTTTCGGTTCCAGTCGTCGACCTCTGCCAGACGATTCGTCTCGTACTCAAGACCACCAAAGATCTTGACAATACGATTGCCTGACAGAACCTCATCCGTTACCTGGGTCACTTCACCGACGGAATCCTGAATTCGCGCACTGTAGCGGCGAAACGTTCTGCCAAGCACCTGAACCAGCGCCGCGATGATCGGCATGATGATCATCACGAAAAGAAAGAGCCGGGGACTGTGGTACACCATTAGCCCCATTGCAGCGATGATTGTCAGGAGATCGCGAACCATGACTGTAACGACCGTCGTCACCGACTCCGCGACCATTTCAACGTTGTATGTCATGCGCGACAACATCGGACCCGTCGAATGTGTTTCGATAAATCGCGAAGGCAGTGTCAGGAACTTACCGAATACGTCACGACGAAGATTGCTGATAACGCTGCGGCCGATCCAACCCAGCGAATACTCCGTTCCGAATCCAGCAAGGCCCCTGCCCAGAAATACGACAACGAACCCAATCGGAATCCACTTAACGGCTTCAAGGTTCTGCGCAACCAGCCCCTCATCAGTCAAAGGTCCGAGCATCGCAACCATCGCCACTTCGACGACCGCAGTCGCCGCCATTGAAATAACCGCAATCAATCCAACCAGCTTGTGCGGATTGACGTATCCCCATAGCCGGCCGTAGACGAGCTTCGCGCGAGGATCGAGACGACGCTTCATCATAAAAATTACTCGTCGGTGGGATCGTTCAGTATCGCGATACTGATTCGAATAAACCCAAGACGTCCAGCAACGTCCATCGCCGTTACAACGTACTGGTGACGCGCATTAGCATCGGCGCTGATGGTTAGCGGCAGCGAAGTGTCACCGGTCGAAATCCGTTGCAGTGCATTTCGAATCGTATCGGGACGATTATTGACAAGCTCCCGACCATTGACGAGATAGGTTCCCTCTTCGGTGATCATGATCTCCAGTTGCTCGGGCACTTCGTCAACGACAGCGTCTCCACCTGTTTCGGGCAGCGTGATTGAGATTTTTGACTCCTTTAAGAAGCTCGTGGAAACCATAAAGAAAATAAGTAGCAGCAAAACGACGTCGATCAGCGACGTGAGATTGACCTCTGGCTCGGTTTTCGCGCGCAGGTTCAGTCTCATTTCTTCTTTATGTCCATGCCAATATTATCAGCGGGTTCGCCACATGAATCATCGCGCCTGCCGGACGATCCGACCGAAGTGGTGGCATCCACGCTCCGATGCCTATGCAACGCCTCGACCAGCTTGATCGCTTCTTTCTCCATGTCGACTACCAGCCCATCGACCTTGTTCCGGAAATAGCGGTAACCGATAAGAGCGGGAATGGCGACAGTCAATCCAGCTGCCGTCGTAATCAGTGCCTCGGCAATGCCGCCTGCCAGTACGGTCGGGTTGCCGACGCCATGAGTGGTGATTGCCGTGAACACTTTTACCATGCCAATAACCGTACCAAGGAGACCGAGTAATGGCGATACGGCAGCGATCGTACCAAGCGTATCCAAGTAACGTTCCAACTGATGTACCACATGCCGGCCCGTATCCTCGACGCCGTCCTTCATGACCGTGCGCTCACGATCGCGATTGATCAGTCCCGCTGCAAGAATCTGGCCTAGCGGAGAACCCTGGTGCAGAGTCTGGATCTGACTCTGGTCGAGCATATCTCTCTTGACCCACATCCAGACTTTGCTGGTCAAGTCTTCTGGAATGACGCGTTTCTGAGCTAGCGTCCAGCACCGTTCCAAGGTGACCCCCATTGCGATGATCGCGCAGAGGATGATCGGCGCCATCAGCCAGCCACCAGCTTTAACGATTTCAACCATATACGCTGTCTCGAGCTAAAAAAGGAATATACAGCGACCGGGCCCAAAATGCCGCTGTTCGGCTGCCTGTTGCTGGGGTCGGCACTCGCCGCTATTGGTTATGTCGGGCTTGACGTGCTCTGGTGCGCCTCGTCTTGCGATTATCTCTCCAGACGCAGGCGGCGCGGGTCTTAGTCCAACCCAGTCAAAACTCCATTTTCCAGAACGAGGACCCTGTCCATCTGCTCCGCAATCGCATGATCGTGCGTCACAATAACCAGGCTGGTTTTAAACTCGTGGTTAAGTTTGAGCATGAGTTCGAGCACATGACTCCCATTGCCGGCATCTAGATTTCCCGTCGGCTCATCTGCCAGCATAAGTTTCGGCTGTGTGATCAGCGCGCGCGCAACCGCCGCTCGCTGCCGCTCACCGCCCGATAATTCACCGGGTTTGTGATCCAGCCGTTCGCCGAGCCCCACCCTGTCCAGCAACCCAGCAGCTCGGTCCATCGCCGATGCCTTCGCCATACGCCGAATCAGCAATGGCATTGCGACATTTTCCTGTGCGGTGAACTCCGGCAGCAAGTGATGAAACTGATAAATGAAACCGAGATAGCGGTTGCGGAGCTGTGCTTTATCCTCCTCGCTCGTATGTGCCATGGATAGCCCATCGACATATACATCGCCCGCCGAGGGTTCATCCAGTCCACCCATGATCTGTAGCAACGTCGTCTTGCCCGATCCCGATGCACCGATGATGGCGACCCGCTCTGCCAGCTCGATGCGGAGATCCACACCGCTTAACACTTCGAGCATGGAATCCCCTTCCCTAAAGTGCCGGGTTACCCCACGACACTGAAGCACCGCGTTTTCGTCAGTCATAGCGCAGAGTCTCTGCGGGCATCGTCTTCGCGCCGCGCCACGCCGGATAGAGGGTCGACAACAATGCCAGCACCAAAGCGATGGATGCAATACGAATCACATCCGAGACCCGGAGGTCGGACGGCAGGTCGCTGATGAAGTAGACATCCGCTGCGAGAATTTTGATACCGAAGGAACCTTCCATGAATTGAATGATGTGTTCTAGGTTGAGCGCCAGCAGGACGCCAATTATCATACCGGCAACGGTCCCCACAATCCCGATCACAGAGCCCTGAGCCACAAATATTCTCATGACATCGCCTGGTGTAGCACCGACTGTTCGCAGTATCGCAATATCGGATTGCTTGTCCTTAACAACCATCACGAGGGTCGAAACGATGTTAAAGGCAGCGACCGCGATCACCATCAACAGAATGACGAACAGGATTGACTTGGTGATCTGGATTGAACGGAAGAAGTTCACGTGATGGCGTGTCCAGTCGCTGACCAGAACACCACCGCCGCCGTCAAGCGCCGTTTCACGAACAATATTCGGCGCATCAAACACGTCCGTAACGGCGAGCCGGACGCCCGTGACATCAGTGGATTTACGGAAAAGCCTCTGCGCATCCTGCAGGTGGATAAACGCCAGCCGACGATCAAACTCGTACATCCCGACCCGGTAAATGCCGCTCACAGTAAAGCTCCTCGTTCGAGGCACGACACCCGCCGGCGTCACCATCCCCTCCGCAAGCGTCACAGTTATCCGGTCGTTGACGCCGGCACCAAGTACCGACGCCAACTCGTTACCGAGAATAATGTTGTAGTCACCCGCCCTGAGTGTCGTCAATTCACCCTCAACCACTGTATCGCCCACGCCTGACACCGAATCCTCGAGTGTGGGCTCCACGCCACGAAGTTCCGCGCCTGTGAGTGCATTACCGAAGACCAGCAGTCCCTGTCCATCGACAAAAGGGGCCGCAGCGGTGACATCCATCCGGGACTCCGCAAGTTCCACCCAGCCGGGCCAGTCCGCGAGCCGACCATCGGGATGTTCGATGCTGGCATGAGCGGACATCGCGAGCAGGCGATCGCGCAATTCCCGTTCAAATCCGTTAACGACGGACAGTACGACCATCAGAACTGCTACCGCGATCGCAATGCCAAGTATCGAGATCGCCGAAATCAACGAAATAAAACCATTCGTACTGCGTGAACATACGTACCGCCGGCCGATCCAGTATTCCCAAGACAGCCTCATGTCACTCGTACCTCAATGCGACCGCCGGGTTGACTAGTGCTGCTCGGCGGGCCGGGTATAGGGTTGCCAATGATGTCAGGATGAAAGCCGCTGCCGCAATGACCACTACATCATTGACGTCGAGGACCGAGGGGATCGCGGTGACGTAGTAAACGTCACCAGGCATGATCTGGAAACCAAGCAGACTTTCGAGAACCGGAACCACCGTCGGCACATTCAGCGCCAGCAATACTCCGGCAACCACCCCTAACAGAACACCAACCCAGCCAATCACCGCACCCTGGAGGAAGAACACCCTAACAACACCGCCCGAGTCCATTCCCATGGTGCGGAGAATCGCGATGTCGGTTATTTTATCCGTCACCACCATCACGAGACTCGCAACGATATTGAAAGCTGCAACACCGATGATGAGCGAGAGAAGGACGGACATCATCGTCTTCTCAAGGCGTATAGCGCGGAAATAACTTTCGTTTTCGACAGTCCAGTCGCTAGTCACATAAGTCGACCCAAACGCCGAGGATAGGCTGGCGGCAACCGCAGGTGCCGACATGACATCATCCGTCAGGAATCGAATCGACGTGACGGCATCACCGATGCCAAGCAATCGGGACGCATCTGTAATGTGCACGAGTGCCAATGTCGCATCGTGATCCTGAACACCGGCCTCGAATATACCCCGTACGACGAAACGCTCCAGCACAGGAGTAATCGATCCGTTGCCGTCAGGACGCGGTATCAGCAGTACGACGCCGTCACCAACTCGCACGCCGAGGTCGATCGCAAGGAAGCTGCCAAGAAGCATTCCTCGCTCGTCGGGTTTAAGAGCATCGAGCGATCCCTCCACAAAATTGAC
>CAZWEW010000018.1:0-7298 GCA_964633055.1 uncultured Woeseia sp.
AATTAAGTCGAATGGCAAGATTGTCATGGCCACAGTGAAAGGTGATGTACACGATATCGGCAAGAATATCGTGGGTGTGGTTCTCCAGTGCAACACCTTCGAAGTGATCGATCTCGGCGTCATGGTCTCTTGCGAGAAAATCCTAGAAACTGCAAAGCGCGAGAATGCGCAGATTATCGGTTTGTCGGGTCTGATCACGCCGTCGCTGGATGAAATGGTGCACGTTGCGAGCGAAATGCAGCGTCTCGGCTACGAATTGCCACTGTTGATTGGTGGTGCGACGACATCGCCGGCGCATACCGCCGTAAAGATCGAGCCGAAGTACGAAGGTCCGGTCATCTACGTGAAGGACGCGTCACGCGCGGTCGGTGTTGCGCAGGCGCTGTCCGAAGAGGAGACGTGTGTAGCATTGGTTCGCAAGACACGTGAGGACAACGCCAGGCGACGTGAACGCCACGCCGGCAAATCATCGAGACTGGCACCGCAGCTGTCACTGACTGCCGCGCGGGACAACCGGTATGCAGCAGACTGGAGTCAATACCAGCCAACCGCTCCCACCTTCATTGGTAATCGTGTATTTGACGATATCGATCTCCGTGTCCTCACGAGATTCATTGACTGGATGCCGTTTTTCAACGCCTGGGAATTTCATGGCAAATACCCGGGAATCCTGAGTGATCGGGTGGTCGGCGAAGCGGCCCGAAACCTTTTTTCCGATGCGTCAATCCTGCTCGACAGGATCGTTTCGGAGCGTTGGCTTACGGCGCGGGGCGTGATCGGTTTCCATCCGGCGAACACGATCGACCACGACGACATTTGCGTCTTTACGGACGAGAGTCGTAAAGACGAACTAATTCGTCTCTGCCACTTACGACAGCAGCGAGGTAAGGCGGCAGGACAAAGTCACCATTGCCTTGCCGACTACCTGGCACCATTCGACGCAGGCGTTAAGGATTACATCGGTGGGTTTGCCGTGACAGCCGGTATCGGTATCGACCCGCATGTGCAGAGATTTGAAGCGGAGCACGACGATTACAGTGCCATCCTGCTGAAGGCTCTGGCCGACCGGCTCGCGGAAGCGTGTGCGGAATTCATGCACGCGCGTGTTCGGAAGGAATTCTGGGCCTACGATGCTGAAGAACAACTCACCAATGACGATTTGATCGCTGAGAAGTATCGCGGTATTCGGCCAGCACCCGGTTATCCCGCCTGTCCGGATCACACTGAGAAAGCGAAACTTTGGTCATTGCTGGACGTCGAGCAATCCATCGGTCTTCGTTTGACCGATTCGTTCGCGATGTTCCCAACTGCTGCGGTTAGCGGTTTTTATTTTACGCACCCGGAAGCCCGGTATTTCTCCGTCGGCAAGTTGTCCCGGGACCAGGTTGAGTCCTACGCGGTACGAAAGGGGATGGCAATTTCCGAGGTCGAGCGCTGGCTGGCGCCAAACCTTGGCTACGACCCCGAGAAGGCCTATGTGGCCTGATTGCCATCGCGGCTGCCGCCAGCTTGGAACACCTGGCGGCGACCGTCGTCTTTTCTGTCGAATCGTCGCAACATCAGCTCTCGATTGATAAGGGCTGTTGTTGGGTGATGCAGTGAATGCCGCCGCCACCGATTGCAATATCTGAGATATTCACCTGCACGATCTCCCGTTCGGGGTAGAGCCCTGCCAGCCTGTTTCGTGCATCTTGATCCCGGTCAATGCCGAAGGACGGCATGATGATGGCGCCATTCGCGACGTAGTAGTTGATATAAGAGCTGGCGAAGATGTCGCTGCGGTGGTTCGCCTCAAGCGCCTCCTCAATTATCTCGACTTTGAGTTTATGGCCCGCAGCGTCTCTGGCGCCGCGGATGGCGTCGAGATTTTCCTGCAAATTGTCGTAGCGCGCCGTTCCCTTGGCAGGGCAGATTTCCACTAGCACCCTGCCAGGTTCGAGGAAGCAGGCAATGCCGTCGATGTGACCGTCAGTCTCCGTGTCGTCCGGGTCACCCGGACACCAGATGACAGTATCGACGCCCAGCGCGTCACAAAGTATCTGTTCCGCTTCGTCTTTATTCAGGCCCGGATTTCGGTTCTCGTTGAGGACATTCTGTTCGGTGACCAGCAAGGTACCTTCACCATCGACGTTGATGCCGCCGCCTTCCATATAGATCGTTGACGAGAATGTGCGGATGCTCAGGTATTCTGCGACGCGGTGTCCTATGGCGGCGTCCTTTCCCCAGGGTTCGTGCTTCTTGCCCCAGGCGTTGAAGTGAAAAATCGATGCCGCCAGGTTGCCAGCTTCATCGAGAACAAAATTGGGTCCGTTGTCCCGCATCCAGGAATCGTCGAGCTCGACCGGCAACACGGTCACGAACTCGCTGCATTGCGCACGGCAATTTGCGATGTCGCCGGGCGGCGTCAGCATCGTTACAGGTTCGAATACCGATATTGTGTTGGCAATACTGGCGTGCACTTTTTGGGTTGCAAGCAGGTTGTCGCCCCAGAAATCGAGGCGGCAGGGCCAGGCCATCCAGCATCTTTCGTGCCGTGTCCATTCTGCCGGCATGCGGAAACCGGCCGATTTAGCGGTCGGGAACGCTTCTCTGCTCACCGCTTCGCCGTGCCACCGTCCAGGTGTATCAGGCCGTCGTAAAGGTCCGGGCGCCGATCGCGGAACAGTCCCCAGATACTTCGCGTGGTTTGCAATTTATCGAGATCGAATTCTGCAACGATGATGTCTTGGCTATCCCGGTCCGACTCGACGATCTTGTCACCGGTAGGGTCCGCAATGAACGAGCTGCCGTAGAAAGTCAGTTTGCAAGACTCGCCCGTCTCGATACCGATGCGGTTGGATGTCAAAACCGGCATACAGTTGGCCGCAGCGTGTCCCTGCATCGTCCGTTGCCAGTGGCCGGACGAATCCATATCAGGAAAGTCTGGCTCGGAACCGATGGCTGTCGGGTACATCAGCACTTCCGCTCCCTTCAGTGCCATGCTGCGGGCCGCCTCGGGAAACCACTGGTCCCAGCAAATGGCGACGCCAATGCGGGCATATTGTGTCTCCCAGACCCGAAATCCGGTGTCACCAGGGCTGAAATAGAACTTCTCTTGGTAGCCGGGCCCGTGGGGGATGTGCGATTTTCTGTAAACGCCGAGCAGACTGCCGTCGGCGTTGATGATGCCGATCGAATTGAAGTAAACGTTGTTTGCCTTTTCGAAGAAACTGATCGGTAGTACGACCGATAATTCTTTTGCCAGCGCCTGAAAATGTCGGATCAACGGATTATCCGCAGTCTCGTGTGCGAGCGCGAAGTAATCCGTGTTCATATCCTTGCAGAAATAAGGTGTCTCGAAGAGTTCCTGTAGCAGGATAATCTGCGCACCAAGTGCGGCAGCGTCCCGAACCTGTTGTTCGGCAACGGCAATGTTAGTGTCCCGGTCTTCGACACAGGCCATTTGCGTGGCTGCAAGCATTACACTTCGCATATCGGCTCCCAAACTGACAGGACATCATCGGCCAATGTGCGGCGGCCGACGCCCGGTGTCAATCAGTGCGGACGGATTCAATGACAACCGGCTCGACCGGCACATCGGAGTGGCCGGCGTGATTGCTGGTGGGTACGTTCGCGATGGCGTCGACGATGTCCATTCCTGCGGTCACCTTGCCGAAGACTGTGTAGCCAAAATCACGTCCGCTATGATTGAGGAAGTTGTTGTCGCGCAGATTGATAAAGAACTGTGCTGTGGCGCTATCGACGACCTGGGTGCGCGCCATGGCCAGCGTGCCCCGCAGGTTTTTCTGACCGTTATCGGCCTCGTTTCTAATGGGGTCCCGCGTGTCTTTTTGTGACATGTCGGCGTCAAAGCCACCACCCTGAATCATGAAGTTCGGAATAATGCGGTGAAAGATCGTGCCATCGAAAAATCCATCGGCGATGTATTGTCGGAAATTTTCGCAGGTAATCGGTGCACTTTGATCGAACAGTTCGACGACGATGTCGCCGCAATTGGTTGAAATCGTGATCACGGATATTTCCTGTTTAGCTGGAATAGGAAGTATATCGATCCCGGGATCGATTCGCCGCGGTAACGCGAGGCCGTCCCTCGAGGTCGTTTATCAAGGCGATATTGCACCAGCCGGATCGACGGAGGATATCGGAAACGATCGGTGCCTGTTCGAAGCCATGTTCGAGCAGGAGTGAGCCCCCAGGTCTCAGAATGTCGGGAACCGATTCGGCCAGCCGCCGAATCGCATCGAGTCCGTCCTTGCCGGCATCGAGCGCCAACGTTGGCTCGAACTGGAGGGCTGCGAGGTGCGGATCTCTGGTTGCCACATAGGGAGGATTGCTGACGACGAGGTCGAATACACTGCCAGCGATGGGCGTGGTCCAGTCTCCCGCCGAGAATTCGATATTCGGTAACGCGAGCAGTCGCGCATTTTCGCGTGCGACGGACAGCGCATCCTCGGAAATATCGGTTGCAGTTACGTGGCACAGCCGTCGTTCCTTCGCAATCGCGAGAGCGATAGCGCCGCTCCCGGTGCCGAGATCGGCAATCTTCCATTTTGCCCTCTGTGGAATCCGTATAAGCACCTGTTCGACAAGCAGTTCAGTGTCGGGCCGGGGGATCAGAGTCGCCGGGCTCACGACCAGGGGCATTGACCAGAACTCTTTTTCGCCCGCAATGTAGGCCATCGGCATGCCATTGATACGAATTTTGAGGGCAGACTCGAAACGGATCGCAGCAGCAGGGTCTATCTCGTCTTCCGGGTGTGCGAACAGGTAGCTGCGTTGCACTTCGAGCGCGCGGGCTAGGAGCAATTCTGCATCGAGCCTCGGGCTGTCGCTGACTTTGCCGAGCCGTTCGACGGCGTCGTTCAGTGCCTCGAAGATTCTGAGATAGTCATTCAAAGGTTGGGTTCCTTGGCGTACCATGACCGCCGTCCCAAACCAGTACGGTAATCGACATGCACGTTTTCTCCAATACGTTGGATATGGTCGGGCGCACTCCGATGCTCGAGATCAACAATATCGACACGGGACCTTGTCGTCTCTTCCTCAAGCTTGAGCTGATGAATCCGGGAGGTTCAATCAAAGACCGTATTGGCATGTCGATGATCGAGGAGGCTGAGAAACGCGGCGATATCAAGTCGGGCGACACCCTGGTCGAAGCTACGGCGGGTAACACAGGCCTCGGTCTGGCACTGGTTGCGGCACAAAAGGGATATCACCTGATACTGGTGCTCCCGGACAAAATGAGTCAGGAGAAGATATTCAACCTGCGAGCGATGGGTGCTGAGGTCGTCCTGACCCGTTCCGATGTGGGTCGTGGGCATCCCCAGTACTACCAAGACCTTGGTCGGAGTATCGCCGAGGAAAAGGATGCCTATTTCATCAACCAGTTTGGCAATCCGGACAACCCGCTCGCGCATGAGCGGACGACAGCGCCGGAAATCTTCGAGCAACTGGGTGGCGATGTCGATGCGATCGTGCTCGGCGTTGGCTCAAGCGGGACAGTTAGTGGTATCAGCAAGTACATCAGCGAAAACGCGCCGAAAACCGAGATTGTCATCGCCGATCCGGTCGGCTCCATCGTCGCCGACTATGTCAACACCGGGTCATTTGGCAACAGTAGTTCTTGGCTGGTCGAGGGTATCGGTGAAGACTTTGTTCCCGATATTGCCGATTTCTCAAAGGCGACAAAGGCTTACAGTATTTCCGATGCTGAATCCTTTAGTACGGCCCGGGAATTGCTTCGGAAAGAAGGCTTGCTTGCCGGTTCGTCATCCGGCACGTTGATTTGCGCGGCATTAAAGTATTGTCGCGAGCAGATTACCGAAAAGAGGGTTGTCACGTTTGCCTGTGATACGGGCAACAAGTACCTGTCCAAACTGTTCAATGACTTCTGGCTTGAAGACCAGGGCTTTATCGAACGCGAGTCGCACGGTGACCTTCGCGACCTTATTGGCAGGCTGCACGGAGAACGCGCGACGATTACGGTTGGCCCGACGGATATTCTGACCACAGCGCACAATCGTTTGCGTAACGCCGGTTTTTCACAGCTCCCCGTCATGGATGAAGGAAAACTCGTCGGCGTCGTTACCGAAGACACAATCATCCAATTTGCCTTTGGTAAGCCGGAGCTCATGACCGCCGACGTGGGCGAGGCGATGGAGACAGCTTTCATCCAGATAGATAAGGGTACGAGCATCAACAACCTAGTCGCCATGCTGTCGGCGAGGCCTTACGCCGCAGTGATGGATGACGAGGAGTTTCTTGGTCTGATAACGCGATCCGATGTACTAAACTTCCTGCGTAAGCAAATATAAAGATTCGGAAGCAGCCGGACGGTGCGATGATATTCAAGTACTGGATAGCCAAGACGCTCGATTTAGCAGGAGTGACCATAAACGGCGGCAAGCTGTGGGATTTGCAGGTTTGTACCCAGCGCTTCTATCGCAGTGTCGCGAAAGGTGCGGTCGGGCTAGGTGAAACCTAGGTCGACGGCGACTGGGACATCGAGTTGTTGGAGCCTTTTTTCGTCAGGTGAATCCCTCGAGCCTGGAGGCGAGCAGCGTTATCGCCCGTATCAGTCGCACATGGCTTGTGGCCCGCGCCAGTGTGCCGAATCTGCTGAATCCTGCTGCGATCAGTCTGTCAATGCGGCGAGCTGACCGGCCTGGTATTCGCTTATCAGTGGTTCGACTACCTCGTCCAGGTTGCCTTCGAGAATCTCGGACAATTTGTAGAGCGTCAGGTTGATGCGATGGTCGGTTACGCGACCTTGCGGATAGTTGTAGGTGCGAATGCGTTCGGAGCGATCACCCGAACCCACCAAGGATTTGCGGGTCCGGGCTTCCTCCTTTTCCCTCGCTGCAGTTTCGACATCGAGGAGTTTGGCCTGCAACAGGGACATCGCTCGAGCGCGGTTCTTGTGTTGCGACCGTTCGTCTTGGCACTCAACGACGATTCCCGTTGGCAGGTGGGTTAGGCGGACCGCCGAATCCGTTTTGTTGACATGCTGCCCGCCCGCACCGGATGCTCTGAAAGTGTCGACACGAAGGTCGTTTTGGTTGATGTCGATTTCCTCGATTTCGTCGGCCTCGGGTAGGATGGCTACCGTGCAGGCAGATGTGTGAATGCGGCCTTGCGATTCGGTGGCAGGCACACGTTGGACACGGTGTGCACCCGATTCGAATTTCAGTTTGCCATAGATGTTGTTGCCCGTGACCCGGCTGACAATTTCCTTGTAGCCCCCGTGTTCGCCTTCCCGTGCACTGATGATCTCGATGCACCACCGCATCTTCTCAGCG
>CAZWEW010000018.1:7308-11800 GCA_964633055.1 uncultured Woeseia sp.
GAAACAGGTCGCCGGCAAAAATCGCCGCTTCGTCACCCCCGGTGCCTGCGCGTATCTCAAGGAAGACGTTACTGTTGTCGTGCGGATCGGGTGGAATCAGTGACTTCTGCAACTGGAGTTCGAGTTTGTTGCATTTCTCGATTAGCGACCCGAATTCCTCCCGGCCCATCTCGCGTACGGACTCGTCGCTGTCCTTCAACATTTCTTCCGCTGCGGCAATATCATCAGACAATGCACCGTAGTGCTCGAACAACTTCATGATGGGTTCGAGGCGCGAATATTCCACTGAAAGATCGCGAAACTGATTCTGGTCGGCGATCACCTCCGGAACAGCGAGCAGTCCGGCTACTTCCTCAAACCGGTCTTTCGTTGACTCGAGTTTGGCGTGAATGGTGTCCTTCATGCGTCTTCATCCCCGTCAAGGCCAAACAGTTCGCTTGCGATACGGACAAATTCCCGGTCGGATTCCTCACCAGCCTTTCGCAGGCGAACGCTCGGTTGATGCAGCAGTTTTTTGATCAACGCAGATGCGACGTATTCGATGACTTCGTCGCTGTCCGAGCCTTTGGCAAGCCGTCGCCGCGCCTGTTCGAGTACCTGTTCCCGCACTAGGTCTCCATGGTCCCGAAGTGACGTGATGATCGGTGCCACTTCTCTTGATCGCTCGACGGTGAGATAGCGACGGGTTTCATCGTCGAGAATACGGCTTGCATCGACGACCGCCTCCTCGCGGCTCGACTGTCCCTCGAGGATCACCTTGTCGAGATCGTCGACGCTGTAAAGGTAGACATTGTTGAGTTCACTGATGCGAGGATCCAGATCTCTGGGTACGGCAATGTCGACGGCGAACACCGGCTGTTGTTTGCGCGCGCTGATTGCCGATTGCATCTGGTCGAAGGTAACGATGGGTTCTCTACTGGCGGTCGAACTGATCAAGATGTCCGCTTCGGGCAGCGTCCCCTCGAGTTCTGACAGCGGCAATGCGAAGCCGTCAAAAGCGGACGCCAGTCTCCTGGCACGGGCAAGATCACGGTTGGCGATGAACAGCCGACCGATGTCCTTGGCACACAGGTGCTTTGCTACCAGTTCAATCGTGACGCCGGCGCCAATCAGGATTGCCGTGTGTCGCGAGAAGCCCGCAAAGAACTGGCTGGCCAGGCTGACCGCCGCGTAAGCAACCGAAACAGGACTTGAACCGATCTCCGTATCGGTGCGAACTTTCTTGGCGACGGAAAAAGTGTGGTGGAAGAGCCGACTCAGTTTCGGCCCGACGGACCCGAGCTGTTCGGCTTGTCGGAAGGCGTCTTTCAGCTGGCCGAGAATCTGTGGCTCACCAAGTACCATGGAGTCGAGTCCACAGGCCACTCGAAAAAGATGTCGAATGGCGTCCTCGCTTTCGACCGAGAAAAGGGAGGCCATCGCGTCGCCGTCAAGGGACAGGTCCGTTTCCAGCCAGGCCCGAATTTCATCGTGGCCGGCCGCCTCGGATTCAATATAAAACTCTGTTCGGTTACACGTCGACAATACGACGGTTTCTGAAACGCCAGGAAGGGCGGCAACCGCGCTGATGGCGCGGTTGACCGCATCTCCCTCGAACACCACCTGCTCACGTATTTCTACGGGTGCCGTGTTATGGTTCAGCCCGAGAATGGAAAGTGGCATCGTCGGTTTGGGGATCCTGGGTCCAAATCAACGCATATGATAAGCGAACTGATGGCGCACTTCCTTGTCTCTGTTCATGATAATCCGTGAGAATTGCGTGTTCGGGATAGCGAGTCGCAATATTTTGTCGAACTTTGCTGAAAGACTGATACGTGTGGTCGCTCTACTTGGCGGACTCACGTTGTTATCATTCGTCAGCGTTGTCCTCGCTGCCGATGAAGTCGAGGATGTTGCCAGCCAGATTCTTACCGCGGAAGCGGCGCTCGAAGAGGATCGTTACCGCGATGCAGCCCGTGAATATCGGATAGCAGCCTATCTGAGCGAAAATTCCGAAGTGGCAAAAACGGCGACCCGAATCGCCTACACTTATGAATTCGATGATGATGCCGTGCTGTCCGCGGAACGCTGGGCCGAACTCGAACCAGACAGCGACGAAGCACAGCTGTACGTCGCGCAGATCTACCTGCGTACCGGTGAAATTCGCGATTCCCGGCGGATTTTCGAGAAGTTACTCGAAAAGGGTGACGAACCCTTCGATGAACAGTTACCCCGCCTGTTGCCACTGCTGGCGAGGGAAGACGCCTACAATGCCTTCCAAGTCATGCAGCAGCTCGCGCGTCCGCACGGGAAATCGGCCTTTGCACACTATTCCGTTGCGGTTCTGGCGCTCGATGCGGGCGAATTCGATGTCGCGGAGAAACGGGCACGAGCTGCCATCAATATCGATGACGAGTGGGTGAAGCCCCATCTTGTGTATGCGCGTTCGCTGTTGTTGCAAGGAGCTCAGGAGGCGGCGATTGATTACACGTCCAGGCTTGTCGGCGACAACCCTGATCCGGATCCGGAAGCGCGGCTGGAACTTGCCATCATGCTGGTCTCGATCGAACGCGAAGACGATGCACTGAGCCAGGTTAACCAGATATTGCTGGAGCAGCCCTATCGGACTGACGCCCTGCGTCTGATGGCGATCATCAATTTCCAACTCGACCGGCTAGATGCCGCAAGGACGGATTTTGGGGACTTGCTGGCAACTGGCAATTACCGCATGGATGCGCTTCACTATCTCGGACGGATTGCTGATCGTCGCGATCAACCCGACGATGCTGTCCATTATTTTTCGCAAGTCATGAGTGGCAGCCACGCAGTGCTTTCCCAAAGCAGGGCCGCCGGCATTCTGGTGCAGCAAGGTGAGCCGAAGCAGGCACTCGAATATCTGGATCGCTTCGCCGAGATCAATCCCAACTTTGCCGTGGATATGGTACGTGTGAAGGCGCAGATTCTGCAAAGTATCGAGCGTTACGATGAGGCGCTCGAACAATACAACAAGGCGGTCAGTTATCGGCCGGACGTGGAGGGTCTGTACCTCAGCCGCGCCGAGTTGCTGCTTCGCATGGATCGGGTCGACGAAGCGATCGCCCAGTACCGGGTTGCGGCAAAGCGCTGGCCCAATAGTGCGATGTCACTGAATGCGCTCGGCTATACGCTTGCTGACAGAACCGATGCTTACGATGAGGCTGAGAGGCTTATCAAGAAAGCAATAAAGCTGGACCCGGAAAGTGCTGCAATCACCGACAGCTGGGGCTGGGTTTTATACCGTCAGGGTCGTACTGAGGACGCACTGGGGTTCCTTGAGACAGCCTACGAGAAACTCCGCGATCCCGAAGTCGCCGCTCATATTGTCGAGGTATTGTGGATGCTCGAGCGCTATGAGGAAGCCGCCACGACACTCGAAAACGCCGAATTGCTGTTTCCCGACAATGTTTTGCTGCGAGATGTCAGGGATCGTTTGATGCCGGAGTCGTTCTGAAGGTTATACAGATGCGGTGCTCCACGTTGATCGCTGTCAGCCTCCTTGCGCACGCCTTTATTGCCGGCTGTTCGTCCACCGGTAGCGCGATATTGCCGGATCTCCATCGATGGGATACCCGGAAAGCCATCCTGATCGAGATCGATGATTGGGAATTCTCCGGGCGGATCGGTGTTCGGGCAGGTGATGATGGATTCAATGGCAAGCTCTGGTGGCGTCAGGATGGGCCGGTTTACCGGGCGAGAATCAGCGGTCCGATCGGTGTTGGCGCCGTGTTCGTGAACGGTGATGGCCGCGAGGTCACGCTCACGGACACAGATGGCGTCGTCACCGAACTCGATGACGCCGAGTTCGACCTTCGGGACCGGTATGGCTGGACCATCCCGGTAACGAGCCTCAGGTACTGGGCACTCGGCATACCGGATCCTTCGTCGCCATCGGAGGTCCAGTTCAATGACGATGGCAATGTAGGCAGCCTACGGCAACAGGATTGGGCGGTGACGATTAGCGCGTATGCGGAAGGTGGTGGACAGTCTATGCCACGCCGACTGGTGGCCGTTTCCGGCAATATCCGGGTTCGGCTTGTCATCGACGAATGGAACTTCAGATAGAGTCGTGTGCGTGTTTGACAGCATTAGGGGTGCGGCTCACAATTGCGCGCACAGTGTGCGCCAATGGAGACCGAGGCGCGCAATGGTGTGTAGCGGGGTCGAATGGGGTGTAGCCAAGTGGTAAGGCAACGGGTTTTGATCCCGTCATGCGCAGGTTCGAATCCTGCCACCCCAGCCACCCCGCCAACCGATACATAGAGCAACAACAGGCGACAATAAAGGGGACGACGCTGTGGATCCGGCTACAATGGCTATTTTCTCGGGTAACGCCCACCCACAGCTTGCGCACGATATTGCCCGGGTATTGCATGTCCCGCTCGCTAAGGCTCAGGTGGGCCGCTTCAGCGATGGCGAGATAAACGTCGAAATTCTCGAGAACGTTCGCGGACGCGAGACCTTTATCGTGCAGCCG
>CAZWEW010000018.1:11810-20106 GCA_964633055.1 uncultured Woeseia sp.
CCGACCTGTCCACCCTCTGCCGAGAACCTGATGGAGCTCCTCGTGATGGTGGATGCGGTGCGACGCGCATCAGCTTCGAGGATCACCGCTGTAATGCCGTACTTCGGGTTTGCTCGTCAGGATCGACGACCGCGTTCGTCACGCGTTCCCATCACGGCCAAGCTGGTGGCTAACCTGATTGGCGTTTCCGGCGTGGATAGGGTATTGACGGTCGACCTGCACGCTGACCAGATCCAGGGTTTCTTCGACATCGCGGTGGATAACGTCTACGCGTCCCCGATCCTGCTCGGTGATGTGTGGAAGCAGCGATACAATGACATGGTTGTGGTGTCGCCCGACGTTGGTGGGGTTGTGCGTGCTCGTGCATTGGCCAAGCGACTCGACGATGCAGATCTCGTGATCATCGACAAACGTCGCGCAAGGGCGAACCAGTCCGAAGTGATGAATATTATCGGCGATGTAGAAGGCAAAAACTGCGTCATGATTGACGATATGGTCGATACGGCAGGCACATTATGTCATGCGGCAAGCGCGCTCAAAAAACATGGTGCTGCAACCGTCGACGCTTACATTACACACCCGGTACTATCGGGGCCGGCTGTCTCGCGGATCACTGAATCGGACCTGGACCAAATGGTTGTGACCGACACGATTCCACTCGGTAAGGAAGCGGCCGGTTGCAAAAAGGTCCGGCAGTTGTCGACTGCGGAGATTCTTGCCGAGACCATGCGGAGAATTGCTGACGAAGAGTCGGTGAGCTCACTCTACGTCGACTGAATGTGGAGACAGAATTCGGCAATGTGCCACCCGAGCAATGCCCGGTTCATGCATTGTCGGATACCTTTCACCTTTCCAATGAACAGCTCGAAGCGGTCATGCGCAGGGCGCGTGTCGAAAGCCCGGTCTTCTATCTCGATGACATCGATTTCTGGGCCGTCTCGAAGTACGACGACATCAAGACTGTACTGGGTGATAAGGAGCGGTTTTCTGCGGAGATCACGCTGCAACCATTAAGGCCGGTTTCGCCCGAAGTTATCGATGTCTTCAGTGCACGCGGCTTCTCTCCGCGACCAACCATGTCGAATAATGAAAACGAGAACCATGCCAGGATCAGGCGTGTCGCGCAGGCTGCGTTCTCACCACGTCGCAACAGGAAACTCGAACCCTACATACGTCAGTTGGTAAATGATGCCGTTGACAGCTTTGAGGCTGATAAGCGTGCCGATCTCGTTGCGCAGTTGGTTTATGAGTTACCCGCTCTGGTGCTTTTCAAACTTCTTGGCATCCCCGAGGATGACGTTCAGCTGATCAAGATGTGGGCGGACAGCCGGCTCCTCCTGTCATTCGGTAAACCAAGTAGCGCCGAACAGATCGTTGCGGCGAATCACATGGCGGATTACTGGGATTACTGCCTTGATCTCGTACAGCAAAGAATTGCGTCCTCGCAGGACGACCTGCCGAGCGATATGCTGGAAATGCGCGCCGGCGATGACAGCGTTCTCGAAATCGAGGATATTAACAATGTGGTTTTCGGGCTTTTGCTTGCGGGACACGAAACCACGACGAACATGTCGGCGAATGCGATCCTCACGCTGCTACAGCACCGGGATAGCTGGGATGCCATCGTTCTGGACCACAGCCTGATTCCGAATACGGTGGAGGAGTGTCTGCGCTATCGACCGTCGGTGGTCGCCTGGCGGCGGTTGGTCAAGGAAGATGTTGAGTTATCGGGTGTGACGATCCCCGCTGGTCAACGAATTCTCTGTTTCTTGCCATCGGGTAATCGGGACGAAGATCGGGTCAGGAATGGAGAGATTTTTGACATTAGTCGCGAGGATGCGAGGACGCACATTTCTTTCGGTTTCGGCCGCCATTTTTGTCTCGGGGCCCCGCTGGCCCGGTTCGAGCTTGCTGTCATCCTTGAAGAACTCACAAGACGACTGCCTGGTTTGCGGCTCTCCGAAGGTCAGGACTTCAGACCCGTCGAAACTGTCCAGTTCAGAGGTCCCGAGAAACTCTGGGTCGAATGGGACTGACCGTATCACCAGTCCGTCGATGAGCTAGAATCTGAATCGACTCATCCTGGAGTGACAAATGAGCGACGAGAAAGTTTCTCGCAGGCCACATCAATTTATTCCAAGTCGGTCACACTTTGAGCCCTCTGATTGCAATAATGCGAACCAGTTCTGGATATAGGTAAATTCGGTCCGTATTTGGGGTGGATTTACACGCCTGATGTGTTTCGCTACTATTCGCGCCCCAAACCCGATTGGTCGCGATCCGGGGTTATTGATGGGGCGCCGAAAGGTGCGAAAAATCAGTCAGTAATCGATGTGTTAGGAGAGCTCTGATGAGTGAAGAATTCGATCTGATTGCGGAAATCCGAGAGGACCAGGGGAAAGGTGCGAGCCGCCGTCTGCGTCGACAGGGGAAAGTTCCCGCAATCATCTATGGTGCCGGTCGCCCCCCGCGGCAACTGGCATTCGACCATAACCAGGTCACCCGGCAGCTTGAGAACGAATCGTTCTATTCGAGCATTCTGAATATCAAGGTCAACGACAAGAGCCAGGCCGCGATTGTCAAGGACATCCAGCGCCATCCGGCCAGTCATCTCATCATCCATATGGATTTTCAACGCATTGTCGAAGATGAAAAGATCAGGGTGAATGTACCGATTCACTACTTGAATACCGACATTGCCAGTGGCGTCAAGCTGGAAGGTGGCACTGTCATGCAGTTGTTGAATGACGTGGAAATCAGCTGCCTGCCGAAGGACCTGCCCGAGTACTTTGAAGTAGATGTGACAGAGCTTGGCATCAACGAGATGCTGTACCTGTCCGATATCAAAGTTCCGGAAGGTGTAGAGATTTCCGAATTGGTGCAGAGTCCCGAGCACGATCATGCGATCGTCACGGTACAACACATCAAGGTTGCGCCGGTTGAGGAAGAGGTTGAGGTCGTCGAAGATGAAACAGATGAGGGCATCGCCGAGGGAGATGCTGCTGCCGAAGGTGGTGTGCCGGCTGAGAAGTCGGGTGACGACGACGGCAGTCAGGAAGAAGGTTAATTTTTCTGCCGACATTGCGGGCGCAGTACTCTCCTGACGTCACATTGTTGTTCATATGGGTGTCGGATGAGCGCTGGACAGTGCGCAATTATCGGGTTCTCCTGAACGCTCACGGGCGGTAATGAGCAAGAACCTTACAATGGTTGTGGGTCTCGGGAATCCCGAGGACCGCTATGCGCGTACTTTGCACAATGCCGGGTTTTGGTTTGCCGATGAGCTTGCGCGCCGGTTCAGCGGCGAGTTCAGGTACGAGAAACGGTTCAATGCCGAAGTATGTAAAGTCAGCATTACCGGTCGTGAAGTCTGGCTGGCTAAGCCACAGAGTTACATGAACCTGAGCGGTAAACCGGTACGCGCGATGCTGGACTACTACCGACTCGATACCGGGACCACGCTGGTCGTGCACGACGAAATCGACCTTCCACCCGGTACGGTGCGGTTCAAGTCCGATGGTGGTCATGGCGGACACAATGGGCTTAAAGATGTGATCAGGCATTGCGGGCGCGATTTCATGCGGCTGAGGGTGGGTGTCGGGCATCCGGGTCACAAGGACGCGGTGACGAGCTACGTGCTCAAGAAAGCGTCGAGCGATGTCGAGGCCGGGATGCTCAGGAACATCGACGAAGCCGCCGATGTCATGCCGATACTTGTGGAAGATGGCCTCGAAGCGGCCATGAAAGATTTACATACGGGCAACTGAGTCCTTATGACAATCAAATGCGGCATCGTGGGGCTGCCCAATGTCGGCAAGTCCACTCTGTTTAATGCGCTAACGGCGGCAGAGATTCGTGTGGAGAATTATCCGTTCTGCACAATTGACCCGAATGTCGGCGTCGTGCCCGTGCCTGACCCGCGTCTCGACGTGCTAACGGGTATCGTTCATCCGCAGAAAACCATCCCAACAACGATGGAGTTCGTCGATATTGCAGGTCTGGTAGAGGGCGCCTCGAAAGGAGAAGGGCTCGGCAACAAGTTTCTCGGCAACATCCGCGAGACACATGCACTCGCCCACGTGGTTCGTTGTTTTGAGAATGACGATGTCACCCATGTCGCCGGCGCCATCGATCCGGTTGATGACATTGAAACAATTAACACCGAGTTGGCACTTGCGGATTTAGAGTCCGTTGAGAAGCAGCTCGGAAAAGCGGAAAAGAGTGCAAAAACCGCAGAGAAGGACGCGATTGTTTATCGCGACCTGCTCCTCTGTGTCCGCGATCACCTGGACCAGGGCCAGCCGATGCGGGTGATGGACCTCGACTGGACTGAGTGGGAGAAGATCAGGAACCTGCACCTGATTACTGCGAAACCAGTCATGTATGTTGCCAATGTTGGCGAAGATGGGTTTGAAGGCAACCGGCATCTCGATTCGGTCCGGAAGCTGGCGGCGGATGAAGGTGCCGAGGTCGTCACGATCTGTGCATCGATCGAAGCAGAGATCGGATTGCTCGATGACGCGGACAAGGCGGACTTTCTAGCGGAAATAGGTTTCAAGGAGCCGAGCCTCAATCGCGTCATCCGTTGTGGTTATAAATTACTTGGGCTCCAGACCTATTTCACAGCGGGGCCTAAGGAGGTCCGGGCCTGGACGACTCGTATTGGCGCGACGGCGCCGAAAGCCGCAGCAGAAATTCACACGGACTTCGAACGCGGCTTCATCCGTGCGGAAGTGATTGCCTACAACGATTACGTTAGCGGCAACGGCGAGCAGGGTGCGAAAGAAGCGGGGCGTCTGCGCCTCGAAGGGAAGGATTACATCGTCCAGGAAGGCGATGTTATGCATTTCAGGTTTAACGTATAACCCGGACCAACAGCCTCAGCACTCCCCGGTACACTGGCAGTCTAAGCAGACTGTTTTCGCTGCCAAACAACGATGCTGACAAGCAATAATGCGCCCATCGCGTGAGCTGCGAGTCCCAGCGGCGTCCACAGCAGCAGTGCCGCTGCTATGAGCAGTATCGCTCCAGTCACCGCATTCAGTTTCTCTTCCAGATGCCACTGGAGAATCCCGGCCAGTGCATAGAGCCCCAGGCATGCAAATCCGAACACCGTCAGTCGTTCCGTCCACGAACCAGTGATAAGCGGAGTAAATGCGAACAAAACCGGCACCAGATAAAGACCCTTCGCGATCTTCCAGGACGTCAGTCCCGTCCTCATCGGTTTTGTACCGGCGATAGCGGCTGCGGTAAATGCCACGAGGCAGACCGGTGGAGTTACGTTACTGTCCTGCGACAGCCAGAAGATGATGAGGTGCGCCGACAACAGCATACCCATTACCAGCGTCGGATCGAGGAGTTCGCTACGCACGAGTTGTCGCATCTCGGCTGGCATCTCTGCGAGCGCGCGAGCGGGGTCGCCGCCAAACAAATTAACCACGGCCTGTATGTTGGTAGGCAGATCCGGACCGGTCAGCGCTTCCAGCATCGTCGCCTGGCTGATCAGGTCGTAGAGTGCCGGTGCGGCGAGCGTTGCGAGCACAATGTAGGAGGCTGTGACCGGCAGCCCCATGCCGAGGATCAGCGAGGCGAGGGCGACGAGCGCCAGTGTCAGCATCAGGCTGCCCTCTGCCCAGTCGACGATCATCAGCGAAAATGCATTTCCGAGACCTGTCGTGGTCACAACATTGATGACGATGCCCACGGCCACCAGCAGTATGGCTGTCTGGACCATGATGCGCAGTGCGTCGAGTATGGCGTCGATACAGCGCTCGAGATTCATCGGGGTGTCCGTGAACCAGGAGACGGCGATGACCGCAAACGTTGCAAATGTGGCGGACCGTACGGGGGTATAACCGACGATCAGTGATGCGACTAGCACGCCGAGCGGGATGATGAAGTGCCAGCCGTCCTTCAGCGTTTCCAGCATAGTTGCTTCGCCGTCGTCGAGGCCGACATCGAGATTTTCACGTCGTGCCTCGATGCGGACAAAAAATGCGACGGTCAGGAAGTAGAGCAGCGCCGGCAGAACGGATACGGAAATGATCGTCAGGTAAGGGATCTGGGTGTAGCTCGACATCACGAATGCCCCGGCGCCCATTACTGGCGGCATGAGCTGACCGCCGGTGGATGCGGCGGCCTCGACGCCGGCTGCGAACCGCGGCGAAAATCCCGAGCGAATCATCATCGGGATTGTGATGACGCCCGTCGAGACCGTCGTTGCGACGGCAGACCCCGAGACGGAACCCATCAGCCCGGAACCCACCACCGCGACATGTCCGGCGCCGCCTTGGTAGCGGCCCGCCAGGCTGCCTGCTACCTTCACAATAAAATCGCCGGCACCTGATTTCAGCAGGAATGCTCCAAAGAGGATAAACATGAAGACGAAAGTCGACGAAATGTTGGCGACCATTCCGAACATTCCGTCGTTACTCCAGAAACTCCGGTAAAGAACGGTTTCCAGGCTCAGGCCT
Source organism: uncultured Woeseia sp. (assembly GCA_964633055.1). Taxonomy (GTDB): domain Bacteria; phylum Pseudomonadota; class Gammaproteobacteria; order Steroidobacterales; family Woeseiaceae; genus SZUA-117. The sequence goes on from CAZWEW010000018.1 coordinate 18,284, forward strand.
GGAAACGAGAAAACCCCTGGTACGTATCGACCGAGAAATAGGATGTACGACAGGCTGATGGCAATCAGAGCCGGCATGAACCAGCCACTTGTCCGGCGCGTAAATTCGATGGCGAGTAAAAGCGAGAGACCCGAGAATAGGTAGTCCGACAGTACGAACTCGGATTCACGAAGATATAGCGCGTCCTCAAACAAGATCAGATAGGCTGCAACTGAGATCGATAGTAGAGCCAGCATGTAGTCGAACGCGATGCGGAATGGGGGTTTTTTGTTCCGTTCCTTCGGGCGATGGAAGGACAGCGCACACAGTGCGCCAAAGCCGCTGAAGTGAATAGCAGCGAACCAGAGCTCGGAGACCGCTGTAAACCAGTTGTTGTAGATGTGGAAGAGCGCGAACATGACCGCGAACCACTTGAGGGTATTCGACTGCATTACGGCAGCAGTTGCGGCGGGACGTGGATGCCCTGTTCGCGATAGTAGCGGACCGCACCGGGGTGCAATGGCACGCCGACGCCGACGAGCGCACTTTCGAGTGTCACGTCGCGGGTCGCCTGGTGAATCTCGTGCAGCGCGGCAAGATTCTCGAAAATGGCCTTCGTGACGAGATATACGGATTCGTCGGGAACGTCATCGCGCACCGCGAGTACATTTGACAGGGCGATTGTATTCACGGCCTCCGGTTGGTTGGGGTAGGTGTCCGGTGGAATGACGAATCGTGTCCAGAGCGGGTATTGGCTGTTCACCTGTGCCAGTTGTTCGTCGGTGAAAGTCAACATCGTCAGGTCTTCTCCGTTCATTGCAAAGGCTCGTGTAATGGCTGTTATGGGTGGCCCGCCGGGGATGTTCATGCCCGCGATCGTCCCGTCCTGTATGGCATTGGCGGTTGCACCGTACCCCATGTATGCGAGGCTGACTCGTTCTGTGTAGGGTATCCGGAGCGATGTGAGGATATGGTTGCCCGTTTGCTCCGCGCCACTGTTCCGCGCGCCGATAACGAACCGTTCGCCATCCAGAAGACTGATATCGGTGATCGTGCCTGTCTTGACGAGTTTATTGACCAGTATGAAGTGATCAGCATTTCTCCAAAGCGCACAGATACTGCGAAGCCAGGGCTGTGGTCTGGAAATTGGTCCTTCGCCATTGAGCGCCCAAGGCGCGAATATACCTTGTAGGATCGCAAACTGTGCTTGGTTGTCGCGCATCAGTTTGACATTCTCCATCGATCCCGCCGAACTGATTGCCGACAGGCTGATGCCTTCTGACTCGTGCAGTTGAGCCTTCGTGATAGTTGCGAGTGCAACACCGACCGGGTAATAGGTGCCGCCTGTCGTCGCGGTCGACAGGATGTAAGGCCGGTTGGCAGTCATGTTCTCCGTGCAGCCCGTGATTAGGAGAATGGTAGCCATTGAGAACAAACACCCGATGACCGATCTTGCCCGTTTCCGGTGAACGTACCCGGGCGCGATGTGTCGCGATTCCACCGGCCCGGCCGTGGGCCATTCGTCCATCTCGATTGCTTTGTTGTTGAACATGCTGCATTTCCTGAACAGGAGAGGCGGCATTATACGAACTTCTCCGGCTTTCAGAGCAGCAGGCCGTCTGCTAGATTGAACAAAAAAAGAACGGGGTCGAAAATGGTTGGGAGAATTCTCATTGCGCTCGCCGTCATCGCGTCAGCGCCGGTCTTCGGAAAATCGCCACTCGACGCACTGACCGATGGTGACTTGGCAGATGGAGAACGCCTGTTCCGGATCCATTGCGCGCGTTGTCACGGTATCGAGGGCGAAGGTGGTGAAGGCTCCAACCTCGCGCGGGCCCGGCTAA
>CAZWEW010000019.1:0-14890 GCA_964633055.1 uncultured Woeseia sp.
TGTCCGGTGGTGGTTCCTCTGGCGGCGGTATGTCCGGTGGTGGTTCCTCTGGCGGCGGTATGTCCGGTGGTGGTTCCTCCGGCGGTATGTCCGGTGGTGGTTCCTCTGGCGGCGGTATGTCCGGTGGTGGTTCCTCTGGCGGTATGTCCGGTGGTGGTTCCTCTGGCGGTATGTCCGGTGGTGGTTCCTCCGGCGGTATGTCGGGCGGCGGAAGCAGTGGAGGCGGTGGTCCGATCCGCGGCGTCAGTGGCTCTGTTCCCGGCATGGGTGGTGTCGGTGGTATGGAGGGCAGCGATTGCGATACCGGTGGCTGGGGTGGCTCCGATGAAGCCTGTGAGGGCAGCGTCGGGCAGTATCCCGGTGAAACCACTGGGGAGCGCAAGGCGCGACTTGAAGGTGAACTAGAAGAATCCGTGGGTGGATTCGACGAAGTGCTGGCCGACGAACAAAGAGAGATTTCAACTGTGGGTCGAAACACCGAAGGATTCGGTGGCGGTCAGGGTGGCGCCGGGACTGGTCGTGTCGGTCTGGGTGGTCAGGCTGGCGGTGATAGCGGCAGTGGTGAACCTGGCTCGGTCGCGGGCCCACAGGAACAGCGCCGGCCGTCGGTTGGCGGTTTGACGGAGGAAGAGATTCGGGCACGCACGCCGGATGATATTCCGGATCTGGTTAGCGAAGATATTGTCGCGCGGCAACTACGTGAAGCAGCGCTGGCCGAAGAGGATCCAGAACTCCGGGAACGACTTTGGGAAGAGTACCGCATGTATAACGATCTCAATTGAGGAAAAGCCGAACGCTGTTGATGGGATGAAAAAAACACCGCAAACCATAATTAAAATAGTTGCAGTCCTGGCTGTCGGGGTGATGGGCGCCGGCTGTACCGTATCGGAAGTCATTCACGCGGAACAAACCCAACTCAACATGGCTTCGCTGCAGGTGTCAGAAGCCATGCTTCTCGACGTCGGCATCCTCAATTTCGAGCCTGGTGTGCCGGCGGGCAATAATGCCGAAGAGTCGCGTATCTACCCCGAGGTTCGTCAGGCCGAAGCCCGTTATCTGCCCTATCACATCAAGACCACCTTGCAGGGCACCGGGTTCTGGGGTGCTGTGCGAGTCATTCCATCGAGAGATGTTGCGACCGACGTTTATGTGAATGGGATCATCGAGGAGTCCGACGGTGAGTTTCTCACTCTGCATCTCTCCGCGAGCGATGCGACCGGCTTGTTCTGGTTCGCAAAACGTTACTCAATGCAGACGGGTATCTCGTCTTATGCTGAATACCGGGATCGGACTCAAGATCCGTATCAGAAAGTCTTTAACGATTTCTCCAATGATCTTCACGCACATGTCCTATCCTTCGAGCAAAGGCACGTTGAGAGAATTCGCGAAGTGTCCGAACTTCAGTTCTTTGCCGAAATGGCACCGGATGCATTCGGTGAACATTTCGACTATGACGATAACGGCATAGTGATCGTTCGGCGTCTGCCCGCGCAGAATGATCCCATGGTCGACAGGCTGCGGCAGATTCGTGAGCGCGACCGACTGGTCGTCGACACGCTTAATGAGCATTACGCGAATTTCTATTATGGTATTGCATTGCCGTACGAAGGATGGCGCAAACGCACACGGGAACAGTCCGTTGTCTATCGACAGACTCGCAAGAGCGCGGTTCAGCGCGCATTGATCGGCGCGGCTGTCGTCGCCGGTTCCATGACCTATGATCCGGGCGGCTCGAGCTATTCGCGGTATCGGACCGAACGCATCGCGCAATCGGTTGCCGTCAATCGCGGCTGGCGCACGATCATGGATGCCTTCAGGCAGCATCGTGCAGCGGCCACCCATCGTGAGGAAATCAAGGAGTTGTCGGAGTCGTTCGTCGCCGAAGCGGCGCCGATGGTGGTACAGGTGCAGGGTGAAACCATGCGCCTCACCGGTACAGCCGAGGCGCAGTATGAAAGCTGGCGCAAGCTGCTTCGAGACATTTACCAGACCGAAACCGGTTTTTCCGAGGCGATCCAAGTAGGGGATCCTGCGAGGTCGCAACAACCCTCCAGCTAAATGGCGTCCGATGCGGATTCTAAACGAAGGTGCGCGACTGGCGGACAGGTATACCCTGATCCGGCTTCTCTGTTCGGGCAGCCTGTCAGAGGTCTGGTTGGCTGATGATCTGGCATCCGATTTGCAGGTGGCGATCAAGTTCCTGAGCGGCGAACATGCTGCCGATGAGCGACAATGTGCTGCGTTGCAACGAGAATGGCGCCTCGGCAGCCGACTCATGCATCCCAACATCATCCGCGTCTTCGAATATCATGACGATCCTGACGGTCCGTTTTTCGGCCAGCAGTTTGTCGGCGAGACCGACATTTCCGTTCTTGCCGGCAGCAGTCCGGCCGAATCCCTGCGACCGATCGGCCTTATAGCAGATGCACTGCGCTACGCGCATGGTAAAGGCATCATCCACAGGGACGTCAAGGCATCGAACATAGTGCTTGATCGCCGGGGTCTGCCGTATCTCCTTGATTTTGGTGTCTCGGAGGAAGCAGGTAGCCACGCGTTAGCGGGAAGCGGTTCGCCGATTGCGATGAGCCCGGAGCAAAAATCGGGATCGGCCGCAGGCAGCGCCGATGACATTTTTTCGCTCGGCGTGCTGATGCATGAATTGCTCACTAATGTGCCGCCTGATACCGGAGATTCCGCGGTCGTTAGTTCGCGATTGGCTAATGGCACGCCGATGCCAGCGGCATTGTCCTCATTGCTCGGAAAGATGCTTGCCACGGATTCTGCATGTCGTCCGGATGCCGAGGCCGTCGTTGCAGGGCTTGGAGACGCCGGCTACCCTGCCGGACCGGTGTCGTCCCGATTCATATCGACCCCCGGTGTTGCGGAAGAAGTTTTCAATCGCGTCGAGCCCGTACAGACTTATCGCAAGCGACTCGCAACGACAAAAGTGACACAGGCGGCATCATCCGATTCGAAAGGTGTGCCGACGACCGTCTTGTATGGTGGGCTCGCTGCTGCGTTGATTCTATTCCTGATTGTCATATTCGTGCTTCCGAACCTGGTTGAACAAGAGTCGCCGGCCAGCGTCAGCCAGGATACCGCCGCCACCGGATCAGAAACCGGCACTGTCACCAGTAATGAGCCTATGAATGAGGATGATAAACGGGTTCCCGTGACATCCGGCGATGCCGCATTCAGTGAAAATCTCACGGCAGGCGGGGTAAAGGTGGCAACCGATGATTCGCTGGGTGACCTGCTATCGCAGCTCGAACGCCTGCGCTACCGGGCGATCGATCGTTGGGGTGGGCAGGCATATCTCGATGCCGTCGACGTTTACAATGAAGGTGATCAGGCTTACATCGATCGAAATTACCGCCTTGCCGGTGAGAAATACCGTGAGGCGATCCGGATGCTGGATCCGTTCTTCAATCGCATCGACCAGGTGTTCTACGAGACACTTGAAGATGCGCGGGACGCTTTCGAGCGGCAGGATGTGGCCGAGGCCGTCAGGCTTTTTGATCTCGCCGTATCGATCACGCCCGGTAATCTTGAAGCGGAGGCGGGATTCCTGCGTGCCCAAACTCTAGACTCGGTACTGAGCCTGATGGAACAGGGCAGGCGATACGAAAACGATCTTGAGCTCAATGCTGCGAAGTTAGCATTTGAGAAAGCGCTGGAGATCGATGCTTTGTGGGAGCCCGCGGCCGCGGCGCTTGAGCGCGTCAAGGATGCCATTAACAAACTGTCCTTCGCACAACGCATGACAGAAGGCTTCGATGCGCTCAATAGCGGAGCATTCGATACAGCGCGCGCGGCATTCAATGCGGCGAAATTGCTGGACCCCGATTCCCGGGAACCGCAGGATGGTCTACTGCAGCTGGATCAGGAGATGCGTCTGGCCGACATACGCCGCCTTGAGATTGAGGCGCTTGCACACGACGGCGCCGAGGAATGGGAGGTATCCATCGTCGTTTACCAGGAAATCCTCAGAATCGACGCCGATCTTCAGTTTGCTCAGGAAGGACTGTCGAGAGTGCGGTCACGCGCAGCGCTGCATGCGCAATTGAAGGCTTACATCGACGATCCCGACAACCTGAGTGACCCGTCCAATATGCAGAATGCGACAAGGTTGTTGCTCGATCTTGCCTTAGTAGAACCGATGGGTCCCCGGCTCGAGGACCAGAAAAACGAGCTGTCCCGACTGCTGAAGCGTGCGGCAACGCCACTGCCTGTCCGGCTCGTATCAGATAACCTGACCGAGGTATCAGTGTTCAAGGTGGGGCGCTTTGGTGCTTTCGCAAATCGCCAGCTTGAACTGTTGCCGGGCAACTATGTTGCCGTCGGTATCCGGCCGGGCTACCGTGATGTTCGCGTTGAATTTCGTGTCGCTCCAGAGGTGGATATGGTGCCGATCGTCGTGCAGTGTGAGGAGCAGATTTGAAGTTCGAGGTCGTGAAAATCGTCGACACCGAAGGCGAGCGACGTTTCGATCGGTCGCGCTTGCCGATTCGCATCGGCACCGCGAACCATTGCGAGATTCGCGTTCCCGGCCCGGGCAGTCATACCGTCGCCTTGCTGGACGAGCTCGATGGCGAACCTTTCGTTCAGCCGGTCGGTTCGGCGATGTCACTGACGATCAATGACGAAGCGTTGACTACCTCCCGCAAACTCGGCGCGGAGGACGCAATCGGTTTTTTCGGTACCCGCATCGTCGTCGGCGCCAGCGAAGGGCTGTTATCGCTCCGCGTGGAACTGGAAGGCAGCGCTTATGTGACCCGTCCACCCGAGTTGACGGATGTGGATGCAGGTCCAGCCGAGGAAACCATCGTGGCCACCGCGTTTCGGCGCGCTGCCGATACCGTACCCGTCGAGGCCAAGCGTACCGGTGTTCGTTGGCAGGCTGTTGTTGGTGCGGTTATCGCCGCCTTGGTATGTGTTTCCTGGTTGCTTTTTTCGGCTAAATCCATCCAGTTTGACGTTCAGCCAGCGGGCGCCGATAAGGTCACGGTGAGTGGTGGCTGGTTCAGGCTTCCGGTAGGACAGCGCATCCTGCTGCGTCAAGGTGCGCACACGGTGCATGTGCGAAAAGACGGGTACTACGACGTCGACCAGAGCATCGAGATTGATGAAGCGCCGAGCCGCACGATCGTCATAGAGATGAGAAAGCTGCCTGGTCAGTTGACGGTCATGACGGATCCGCCGGTGAATGCCATTGTGACCGTAGACGATTCGCGGGTGGGCAGGGCACCCTACGGTCCGCTCGAGCTTGAGCCGGGCACACACGCTGTGAAGGTGCAGGCTGACCGCTTCCTTCCCTATGAAGAGCGCTTGAATTTAGCCGGGCTTGGACTGGCGCAGACGCTCGAGGTGCAACTCATTCCGTTGTGGGCCGACGTCGAGATTTCATCGAATCCGACGGGCGCAGCCGTCTACCAGGGTGCCGAGCAGATTGGCCAGACGCCGATGCGCTTCGAGCTGATGGAAGGTTCACACTCGCTCAGTATGATCAAGGGCGGCTTCAAAGCCTTTGATTTTTCCGTCGAAGCGGAAGCGAATGTCGACCAGGTGTTGCCGACGGTCCAGCTGGAGCCAGCCAATGCACGGCTTCGCGTGTCGTCCATCCCTCGCGGTGCCAATGTAACGGTTGACGGCCGATACCGGGGTCAATCGCCTGTCGAGATTTCCCTTTCGCCCGATGTTGACTATCAGATTGGGCTGTCCAAGGCTGGGTACGGGTCGACAACGCGTCAGATTCGCCTGCAGGCAGCGGTGATCCGTGAGTTGACTGTCGACCTGACGGCGCGAACAGGAGAGGTGACAGTACAGACTCTGCCGGGTGATGCGACCATTATTGTGGACGGACAGGCGCGTGGTACCGGTAGTGCAACGTTGAAACTGTCCTCGGCGCCGCACCGACTGGAGGTAAAGCGTGACGGATATGTCTCGCAATCGCGTGAGATCGTGCCGCGACCCGGATATCCACAAAACGTCCGCATACGGCTGGTGTCCGAGGCGGAAATGGTGGCGCAGAGCACGGTGCAGACGATGACAACATCGCAGGGACAGAAACTGAGGCGCATTGAACCCGGTAGTTTTTTACTGGGTACGTCCCGACGCGAGCAGGGTCGGCAGGCCAATGAGGTCATCGTCCCCGTAACGATCACGAAACCGTATTTCATCGGAATTCACGAAGTGACCAACCGGGAATTCAGGCGGTTCAAGGCAAATCACGATTCAGGTGGAGCGACGCACATTGCGTTGAATGGTGATCACAATCCGGTTGCGAATGTCACCTCTGACGAGACCATTGAATACCTCAATTGGCTCAGTGCACAGGAAGGTCTTACACCGGCCTATGAAAAGGTGTTTGAGCGCTGGCAGCAGGTCTCGCCGACACCGAACGGTTACCGACTTCCAACGGAAGCCGAATGGGTCTGGGCTATCCGCTATGCAGCGCGGCCGGCGGCATCGACGTTTCCCTGGGGAGGGCGCATGCCACCGCGATCGGAGAGTGGCAACTGGGCAGGGCGATCCGCCAGGGAGCTAATTCGCACAATTATTCCGGGCTGGGACGATGGTTATGCATCAACAGCCCCTGTGGGCACGTTCAACGCCAATGCGCTTGGCATTTTCGACGGCGGCGGCAACGTCGCCGAATGGGTCCAGGATTATTACTCCGTGCCGACGCCTGGTCGTGTGGATCCCGTTCAGGATCCGATGGGGCCGCGGCGGGGGACGAATCGAGTCATTCGTGGGTCAAGCTGGGGGCACGCCGGTATCCGAGAATTGCGTCATGGATTCCGCAATTTCGGCAACAGCCGTTACTGGGATGTTGGCTTCCGAATCGCAAGGAATGTAGAGTAGACGCGGTCTCAGCAATATTTGCGAGTCGCCTGAATTGCTGAAATTGTGTCCAAAACTTCGGACTTTGGTGAGCTTGCGCGGTTGAATCCACTAAGACGCGCAGTTCCGGGTGATAGCAACATGCCGAAATACCTGTTGAACTTTTTGCTGGTGATATGCCTTTCATTCCCCGCATGGACTCAGGAGGAGGAAGCAGCCGGCCAGACTATCGATACCGAGAAGACAGTGTCGGTTGACGCTGTGACGGGTACCGGGGAAGGGGATGAAGTCGACGATTCTGATCTCGATGAACAGTCCTATGAACAGGACGACGATGATTTTGTACCAACCGAGGAGATTCCGGCAGACGAACCCATCCCGTTTCCTTCCAACATCTGATGCCCGAATCGCCAGGCGATAGGGCAAGAGAAAAACCTGATGAAGAAAAAAACGATTCCGGTCGAATTTGTGTATCAATTGTTCGCCCTGATCATTGCGATTATCGTGGTGCATGCCTTTTATGTGTCGATCGTTCGGCCGAATGCAACGGAGGCGCTCGAACAGCAGGCTATCGAGGCGGCCAGTAACCCGGACTATGTCCGGGAGCGGTCGACTTGGGTACTGATCAAGGATCTGGAGCAGGAATCCTGTTTCGTCCTGATGTTCTGGGCACTCGCCATCATGGGATACAAGACACGCAACATTTTGCGAGAACGCGATTTGCTGGATACAGATCTTGTGCCTATTGCGGAAGGTATGCGGATATTGCCCGAGGACACCCGTGAATTTGCGCGCCAGGTGCAGGCGCTTCCCGATGACAATCAGTCGATGTTATTGCCGCGCGCATTGATGAACGCATTGCGTCGCTTCAACTCGACCCGCAATATTCAGGATGTATCGAGCACCACTAATATCGTTTTCGAATCGGAAGCGGACCGGCTTGAATCGGAGCTATCGATGATCCGCTACATTTCATGGGCGATTCCGTCAATCGGGTTTATCGGTACCGTGCGGGGTATCGGTGAGGCGCTCGCGCAGGCGGATAAGGCTGTTCAGGGCGACATCGCTGGTGTTACCCAGAGCCTAGGCGTTGCATTCAACTCGACCTTCATCGCGCTGTTGATCAGTATTTTCCTGATGTTTCTTGTGTACCAGCTCCAGCTTCTGCAGGAGCGGCTTGTCTTCGACAGCCAGAACTATGTTGATGACAAACTGATCCGGCATATGAAAGGTGACTGACGGGACATGCTGTCGTGAGTCGCTTGGGTCTGCATCTAAATGACGCCGGAATAACACTTTCTGACGGAGAGCGCATTGTCTATCGTGAGCCCGGATTCGCGTGGCTGGGTGACGACGAATTGACAACGGGTAATGCGGCATTCACACATTCCCGTATCGATCCACGCCGGATTCAGCACCGTTTCTGGTCCGAACTGACGACGATGCCGCTTGCCGACCAGCGATTCAGTCACCTGAGCGCCGCCGACCTCGTGAGCGCTCAGCTGGAGCATGCTTGGTCATTGGCAGGAAAAGATGCAGACGAACTGGTCGTGGCGGCGCCGTCTTACATGGCCGCAGAGAACTTGGGCCTATTTCTCGGTATTTCGAGTGAACTCGGTCTTCCAGTCGTTGCGATGGTCGATGCCGCCGTGGCCTCGACACGTCGCGAATATCAGAATGCTGTCCCCGTGCATATCGATCTTTCGCTGCATCGGGCTACATTGACGCGTCTGGCCCAGCCGGCGATGACCCAGGCCGATCGAACCGAACTTGTCGACGGTGCGGGACTGCATGCGTTATACGATCTGTGGCTCTCGGTCGTTGCCGAAGCGTTCGTGCGTCAGTCTCGCTTCGATCCGCTGCATATAGCGGAGACGGAGCAGATTTTGCAGAATTGTCTCGACGGATGGCTTGTGGAAGCATCGCGATCCGAATCCGTATCGATGGAAATCGAGACATCCGGTGCGAGCTATGCAGCAGAGGTGGATTCGCTCGCGCTGGTGGGCGCCGCGGCTCCTATCTACCAGCAGATTGCGACCAGGCTTCGCACCCTGTATCGGGCAGAGGACTTGCCAGCGATTCAGGTGACCGAGCGCGTTGCTAGGATGCCCGGACTAACAGATCTGCTGAAGGCCAGGGTGGGTGGCGAAGTCTTCGTGCTCGAACCTGGTGCAACCGCGCGTGGCGCGCTTGCGCGCTGTCGCGGTGCAGCCGCTGGCAGTGGTGTCAGCTTGTTGCGGCAATTGCCCTGGGATCAACTCGCAGTTGACATGTCAGACCAAGCTATCGAAACGAGCCATTCCGGTGTGCCGACGCACCTCCTACATGGCCATACGGCCTATGAAATTGGGAATTCGCCATTAATTCTCGGGTCAGGGGAGGGAGAGGATGGACGTTTCGTTGCCTTGGCAGCCGATATGCCCGGTGTGTCGCGGCGCCACTGTTCACTTGCAAGGAAGAATGGTCAGTGCGTGCTTAAGGACCACAGTCGCTACGGCACTTTCCTAAACGGTCACCGGATTGACGACACATCGGTGCTGCAGGTGGGTGACGCGCTCAGGATAGGAGCCCCGGGATACGAATTTCAATTGATCACCACGGACACACGACATGAGTAGACGCCGCAGGCCGATGGAAGTCTTCAGCATGTCCTTCCTCGATTGTATGAGCTGCGGTTTCGGTGCCGTGATCCTGTTTTTCATGATTATCAATTCCCAGGCGGTTCATGAATCCGAAGCGCCACCTGAGCGTGCCCAGGCTGAAGTGACGAAGCTCGAGTTCGAGATACTCGAGGAACGAAAAAACCTCGTCATGGCACACAATACGATGGAAGAGCTGGAGGATGAGCAACTTCGTGCTGAAGACCGGATTGCGCAAATCATTGCTCTGATCGAACAGCTCAAGAAGGAACTGGAGGAATATGATTCGGTCACGCTCGCGAAGATCGAACGAATCGAAAAGTTGCAATCCGATATTGAAAGACTGGAGCAGGAAAAGCAGCGTCTTCTTGCTCAACAGCGCGAGAACGAAGGCGAAGGGTCGCGTGTCCGGCAATTCATCGGTGACGGCGACCGACAGTATCTGACCGGGCTCAGGGTCGGTGGCGATCGTATCCTTGTTCTCGTTGACACGTCAGCCAGCATGCTCGACCGGAAAATCGTCAATATCATCCGTCGCCGAAACATGTCCGACGGTGACAAGCTGCGTTCCGTGAAATGGCGACAGGCCGTCGCCAGTGTCGATTGGCTTTCCGCGCAATTCGCTCCCGAGAGCAAGTTCCAGATCTATACCTTCAATACGCAGGCGACGCCCGTTCTCGAAGGCAGTGACAATGTCTGGCTCGAGGTCGGAGATGGCAATCAGCTTAACGAGGCGATTCGCAAACTGCGTCGCACCATCCCACAAAATGGTACGAATATGAAGGCGGCTTACGAGGTCATCAACCAGCTCAATCCGCTGCCCGATAACGTATTGTTGCTGGTGGATAGCCTACCAACGACTGATCAGGTCGAACCGGCGCGGGGCATGGTCACCGGCGCGGAACGACTGAGATTTCACTATGATGCGATTGACGTCATTCCGAGCGGTGTGCCGATGAACGTTATGTTGTACCCGATGGAGGGCGACTACCAGGCGTCGATCGCATACTGGTTGCTGGCGTATGGCTCGGGCGGTTCCTACATGAGCATCAGCAAGGACTGGCCGTAACCAGCAGGGAATATGGCAAAGAAAAAACGCGAAATCGAAGCATTTAGCCTGTCGTTTCTCGACTGCATCTGCTGCGGTTTCGGTGCAATCATTTTGCTCCTTGTGCTCAGCAAGATCTACGAGCCGGTAATCCTCGAGAAAACGAACGAAGATTTGCAGCAATTGATTGCCAAGTTGCAGGAAGAGCTGTTTCAGATCCGGGGAGAAACTGACGTTGTCCAGCGAGAACTTGGCCGGGTGCGTCTGGAAACTTCTGAAACGCGTCTGCACATGCGTACCCTGCAAAAAAACCTGAACACGGTTCAGGGCCAGTATGCGTTGATCAACACGGACGATCCCGCGCTCAACCTCGATGAAGGCGATCTCCGGGCCGCACGTCAACACTTGACGGAAGAGATGATGAACTTGCGCCCATTTCGCCGAACGCCGGATGATGCCGTTGGCGGTATACCCGTCGACAGCGAATACATTATCTTTGTGATTGATACCTCGGGTAGCATGCAGGCGAAGTGGGGTTGGGCAGAGCAGAAGCTTGCGCAGGTGCTCGACGTGTACCCTCGTGTTAAGGGTCTTCAAATCATGAACGACAACGGTCGTTACATGTTTCAGCAATACGGCGGCACCTGGATCGAGGATACGCCGCAGGTTCGTCAGGCGATCAAGCAGCAGATGCGCCAGTGGGCACCATTCAGCGATTCCGACCCGACGGACGGAATCCAGTATGCGATCGAGAACTTCTGGGCCGCGGACAAGAAGATCAGCATCTATGTTCTCGGCGATGAATTCCAGGGTGGGTCGATGGAATCGGTGTTGCGGCAGATCGATGCCGTCAATGTCGAAGACGAGAATGGTGATCGCCGGGTACGAATTCACGCGATCGGGTTTCCATATAACTTCACCGGCACCCCGCCAACCAGCTCGCAGCGGTTCGCCGGCCTGATGCGCGTTCTTTGCGAGCGTAACGGCGGTACCTTCGTTGCTTTGACCGAAGCCAATCGATAGCTTGGTTCGACAGATCACGAATTTGTTCACGCATCATTCTGGTCCTCATCCATTCGCCGTCTGTATTCAGTCTCGTGTTCCGGGACATTTAATCTCCATGAGTTGTCAGCAGCCATGATTCGTCACAATTGATCCCGACTCTGGCACTTTCATGCCCTGTAAGCGACCCCACGCCATCGTGTAATTGATACCGAACAAGGCCTCACTGGCCTCATTAATCGGAGGAAATGACGATGAGCGAAAGAACTGCAAAAACGCTGCTTCTTGGGGTGGAACACTTATGTTTTGCTTGGTTCACACTGTGCGTCGCGATGGCACCGGCATTCGCGGATGACGGCGGATCCCGGGAAGAAGATGTTGGCGTTGGTGTCGGTGTTGTGATCGGTAGCGTGGCTGGCGGACCCTTTGGGGCGATCGTTGGCGCCGCACTCGGTGCAAAACTGGGTGACGAATTCCACCAGCGGAACGAGGATGTTAATTCCCTCACCGCTTCCCTTTCCGGTTCGACCGATAGAATTTCTGATTTGGAGCTCAATATCTCGGCGTTGCAGGGAGAGGTTCATACGAGGGACGACGAACTGCAGCAGATTAGGGAGATCGTCCGCCCTGAACTGGTGGCCATGCTCAAGGCTGGTATCGAAATGGATCTTCTTTTTCGAACGGATGAGCATGTGTTGGCGGACGTAACCAGTAAGCGTCTGGAACAGCTTGCGTCAAGTCTCGCGATTAACCCGAACATCCGGGTCCAGTTGGATGGCTATGCTGACGAGCGTGGTGACGAGTCCTATAACCAGGATCTTTCGGCACGTCGCGTCTCCTATGTTCGGGATGTCCTCGTCAAGGCTGGCGTTCCAGCAGATCGTATTTCACTGGATGCACATGGGGAATCGACTGCTGTAGAGCAGAACGCTGACAGTTTCGCGCTCGAGCGTCGCGTCAGCCTGACCCTGTTCGTTGGAGAAACGCCGTCTTTTGCTGCAAACCCGAGGTAGAGCACATCACTCGAAGATCGTATGTGCGGATGACAAAATCGAGTAGAGATCGAGCGTTAGTTCAGCATTTACCCACAATCTTCGGGCACCATTTTCCCCACGACTCAGCAATGAGTCTCCGCTTTGCCGGCGCCTAGTCATGACGGGCGCCGGCAATTCTTTACGTGTGCCCCGGTGACACTCTATAGTCTGCAGCCAGTCCGGAACGAGGGGCATGATATGAGGAAACTCACTGACAGGAAATGTGAACCCTGCGAAGGTGGTGTTATGCCGATCGACAGGGAGCAGGCTGTCAAAATGATGACGGAACTTGACGATGCGTGGATGCTCGATGATGATGGGGGCGCAATCGAACGCGAGTTCAGGTTTCCCTCTTTTTCGAGAACGATGTCATTCGTGAATGCCGTCGCGTTTGTTGCGACCAATGAAGATCACCACCCCGAGGTGACGTTCTCCTACGCGTTTTGCCGTGTTCGTTACTTGACCCATGCGATCGGTGGCCTGTCCGATAATGATTTCATTTGCGCCGCTAAAACCGACGCGCTGACAAAGGACATGTGATTTGGTCGAAATCGGAGATATTTATGCCGCCGCGGAACGGCTGAGGCCGTTCGTTGTTCGTACACCGCTGATTGAATCGCCTGAGCTCGACCGGATCACTGGTGGTAGGGTTTTGCTCAAGGCCGAGAATCTGCAGCAGACCGGGTCTTTCAAAATCCGTGGCGCATATAACCTGCTGAGCCAGTTGGGCCCGGACCAGGTGAAGAAAGGTGCTGTGGCCTATTCTTCTGGCAATCATGCACAGGCTGTCGCAGCTGCCGGAACGAAGCTGGGTATCGCCACGACGATCGTGATGCCTGAGGATTCACCGCGTATCAAGATCGAGAACACAAGGCGACTTGGCGGTACCACCGTCCTCTACGACCGGTATACGGAAGATCGCGAAGAGATAGCGATGAAAATCGCCGCGAAGAGCGGCGCAGTCCTCGTTCCACCCTACAATCACGAGCACATCATAGCCGGGCAGGGCACGGTAGGACTCGAAGTGGTTGAACAATGCGGCGAACTGAAGACCGTCCCGGACCAGTTTCTCGTCAGCTGTAGCGGCGGCGGGCTGACAGCGGGTTGTGCCATTGCATTGACATCGCAATGTGGGTCAAGAGTGTATCCCGTGGAACCCGAGGAGTTCGACGATACGCGCCGGTCAATCATCTCGGGTCGGATGGAGACCAACGATCCGGATGCACGCACGATTTGCGATGCGCTGATGAGCGCGCCGCCGGGTGAAAAGACGTTCGCGATCAACCGAAAGCTGGTGACGGATGTCCTGACAGTCAGCGATGAAGAAGTGAAGGATGCGATCCGGTTCGCGTTCCGGCATCTGAAGCTCGTCATTGAACCTGGTGGTGCCGCATCGCTCGCCGCGATACTTGCTGGCAAACTGGCACTGGGTGACTGTGTCAGCGTTGCCGTACTGAGCGGTGGAAATATCGACCCAGCGTTGTTCGGTTCGATTCAGGAAGGATCTTGATGCCGGTCTGGCCGAGCCGGATTATCTGAGCACCGTTACGTTGGATGGCTGTTCAACGATACCCGCGTTCTTTCCTGAGCAATGCATTGCAGTTCGTTCTGTTTCAGAGTTGAGAGATTTACCGAATAAATCCTCTACTCTTTTCAACTCTTGCTCAATGTTTGAAGGATCATCCTTTGGTTGTCTGGAGACGCTACCGCGGCTGGCGCCGCGGTAGCTAGGCGCAGTTAGGCCGCGGGTTTCCTGAATTTCAGTACGAAGCGGTCCGTGTTGCCGCGGAGTCCCTCGGCAAACACGCTCTCCGTATGGTCATCTTCAGGATTCGCAAGCAAACCACTGTCGTCCTCGAGCGCGAAGCCAGCAGCAGTAAGGATCTCGATGGCGAGGGCCCTATCCAGCCTGTGTAAGGCCTCGTTATCGCCGTCTGGGTTCCCGACGTGTTCGATAACGCCGAACACCCCTCCGGGCTTTAGCACATTGTAAACAGCGGCTGCGAATTGGTCCGCACCTTCGCGCCCTTCGATGTAGTAGACGTCGTGTATGTTGAGTGCGGACAGTGCGACATCGAACTGTGGTTCCATCTCGGCAAGATCGGTCCACTCGTTGTCCAGCAGTGAGACATTCGAAAGCCGCTCGCTGACACGGACGGCAAGTGGCGCCGTCAGTGCGCCATCGCGGAATCCGTGCATCCAGCCCGGATTCTGCGCGGTGACGCTGCCATCCGTCCCGACGGCAACGGATAGCACTTCCGTGTACCAGCCGCCGGCTGCGATCAGGTCCAGCACGTCCATGCCAGCTTCCACACCGACGATGC
>CAZWEW010000019.1:14990-18507 GCA_964633055.1 uncultured Woeseia sp.
TCCGTTTCTGCCGGGGCTTCCGGTGCGGAAGGTCCGCAGGCAACCACTAGGAAAGCAGATGCGATGCCGAGCATCGCGAGTCTCAATTCGGTCATTGAATTCTCCAGTGAGATTCGTGGAATGGGTTGTGCAGAATACCGGGCAATTGAGCACCCAACAATGGAAAAATCATCAGCAGACGATGCTATTCGCGGTATTCGTCCCAGGTTGGTATTTTACGATTGTCGCAGGCCCAGTCTGTCCTAGAGTTCCACATGATGCGATCGGTTGGCTGAATGGGTACGTCACTATCGAGGGAGCCGGCTGGGATGACCCCAAATCCGAGATCCGGCCGGACGCGTGGCATCTGGCTGCCGCATTGTGTGCAAAATGCCGTGCTGAATCTCTCTGCATCAGGAACCCTGAAACTACCGAGCAAGTCTTCGCCTTCAGTCCACTCGGCCGATTCCAGCGTGAGAATGATGTTGCTGGCGTGTCCCGTACCTGACGATTTGCGGCAGCGACTGCAATAGCAGTGATTGAAGACTCGTGGTTCTCCGATAATTTCGTACTTGATGGAACCGCACAGACAACTGCCCTGAAATATTGCTGATGACATCGATTTTCCTCTTACAATGAAGAAATGAGGCTATTTTAGCCGAGATGGGAAGATCACAGCGCCTGCAAGATCGGCAAACAGTTGTTGATGTTCATCACTTCATGTTTTTCGAAAAGCCATTGCCTGTAAGTAACCAGCTTCGAATAGATTGGTTTTTGCCGTCCCGCTTTCTAAATGTTCTCAGAACATTTCGCTGGGATCAGGCTGGTCGTCGGTTGGTTTTTCCCTTCCCTCAATGAAGTCGCCGGTGATCATTTTATCGTAACTGAGCCCGGGTCCGACCATTGGATAGACTCCCGCGTCAGGGTCTATGATTACCTCGAGGAAAGCGGGTCCGTCGAACCGTATAAATGACTCGATGGTTTCCTTGATGTTTTCCTTCCGATCGAGGCGTTTCGCGAACTTGAATCCGTCGGCCTCGGCAGTCCTGACGAAGTCCTTGCTGTGCAACGATTTGTCACTGCCCGACATTCGTCCCTGGTAAAACAGTTTCTGCCACTGTCTGACCATGCCGTCACCGTAATTGTTAAAGACGATGATCTTGACCGGTAGGCCGTACGTGGTCGCGGTCTCCAGTTCTCCAATGTTCATTCTCATGCTGCCATCACCATCCACGTCGATGACCAGCCGGTCAGGACAGGCAAACTGCGCGCCGATTGCGGCCGGCAGCCCAAAACCCATCGTGCCCATCGATCCTGATGTCAGCCAGAGGCGCGGCTCACGAAAGTCGAAATATTGTGCTGCCCACATCTGGTGTTGGCCCACGCCTGTCGAAATAATGGCCTCGCCGCCCGTCAATTGATTGATTTCCTCGATTACCGCATAGGGTTGGATCAAATCACTGTCGCGATCGTAGTTCATTCGATGGCGGTCCTTGAGTGCCGCGATCTCCTCGTGCCAGGCGTCAAAGGTTTTTGAAAAATCGATACGCTTGCCGAAAGCCAGAATGTCATCGAGATCACGTGACAGCATGCCGACATGATGCCAATCGACGGCCTTTACCTTGCCGATTTCGGATACATCGACGTCAAAGTGCGCGATGTTCCGCGCATTGGGTGCAAATTTCGGCGGGTCAGCCGCGACACGGTCGTCAAATCTTGCTCCGACCGCAATCAGGAAGTCGCAATCCTCTACCGCATAATTCGCAAATGCAGTGCCGTGCATGCCCAGCATATGCAATGAAAGATCGTGCTTGCTATCACTGGCGCCGAGGGCCATCAGTGTTGTCGCCACCGGAATCCCATAACGGTTTGCTAGTTGACGCATCGGTTTCGATGCGTTGGCATTGATGACGCCTCCGCCCGCATAGATCAATGGCCGCTCTGACTCCCCAAGCATTTCATAGAATCGCTCGCAGGCGCTGTCGTCGAGTTCGTTGTCCATTACCGACTGCAGTCTCGTTCGGTATCCCTGCAAGGGCAGCGAACCTGTACCCGAATACTCACCTTCCCAGTTCTGGATGTCTTTGGGAATGTCGATGACCACGGGACCGGGTCTTCCCGTCCGTGCAATCTCGAAGGCTGTCCGGATGGTCACCTCGAGTCGGGTTGGATCCGTGACGAGGAAAACGTGCTTGGCGATTGCACCCATGATGGCAGCGACCGGAGCCTCCTGGAACGCATCTGTCCCGATCGCATTCGTCGGGACCTGACCGCAGATGACGACGATGGGCACAGAATCCGCCATGCAGTCACGGACCGGGGTTACCGTGTTGGTGGCGCCCGGACCCGACGTCACCATCACGACGCCAACCGCTCCGCGCGCGCGCGCGTAGCCCGCCGCCATAAATCCGGCTCCCTGCTCATTGGCGGGAACTATCAGTTTCATGGGAGATGCGCCGTCAGTACTGCCACGACTGTCGTTGTAGCGGAACACGGCGTCGTATGTCGGCAAGATCGCACCGCCAGAATAGCCGAAAATGGTGTCAACATTTTCGTCGGCCAGAACCTGAACCACGATGTCGGCACCGCTCATCCGGGTGCCGGAGAGCGGATGTTGATCGTATGGGGTCGTTACTTCAGGGGGTGCCATGACAGTTTTGGAAAGATCGCGTAAGTGCCGGATTTTTCCGGAGTGTTTACTAAATTCTGCTGCATTGCAATACTCGTCTATCTGGGACAACATCGAACGTTGCAACGTCCCAAATGGTTTCAATGGAACGCGTAGTTCCATGGTTGATGCGATCTCTAGAATGCGACACGTAATATCCGTACTACTGCAAAATGAAGTCGGCGCGCTGACCCGCATGACGGGCCTTTTTTCGTCGCGCGGTTACAACATCGAATCATTGAATGTTGCGCCGACGGATGATCCGATGGTTTCACGTGTAACGCTGGTCATCGAAGGTTCCGACGCCGCGATTGCTCAGATGAATGCACAACTCGCCAAGCTTTTGGACGTCGTTAATATCCACGATATGACGCTGGGCGAACATTTCGAAGGAGAACTCGCGATCATCAAATTGAAACTCGGGATCGGTGGCTATTCGAAAATTGCCGCACTGGCCGACGAGTTCGATGCGGAAGTGCTCGACGAGTCTCCGGTCAGCTGCACGATTCAGTTAACCGGCAGACCGGCTGAGATCGACAAGTTCATCCATGCGGTCGCAGGAATCGGAGATTTATCAGCAGTTGCGCGGAGCGGTAGCGTTGCCGTGTCCAAGGGTGAGGTCACGCTGTCGTCCTATGCCAGGCACCATCGACTGACCGGCTGACTGTTCGGACGTCAGCACCGGTTACCCAAAGATCTCAGGCGTGCCGTCGGCTCTGAGCAGCTACAAATACATTGTTCGGGGTATGGGTCAGATGAGACTCTGAATTCCGGGTCAGGTCACACCATGCTCCGGGCCCTATCGGTCGATTTTTTCGAGAACTTGTGAGGGAGAATCCGAAGCCCGATAGTAGCCGTGGCGAGTTGCCA
>CAZWEW010000020.1:0-7817 GCA_964633055.1 uncultured Woeseia sp.
TCGGAATGTATTTCTGTTCCCGTACATTCAACGCCGACCGGTATTCGTCAGCAACGATGATCCGGCAGCCTTTTGCACCGAGCCGGCCGATCTCACCATGCGATAGCACCCTGATGCGCAGGCTTTGTCTGTGGCCTTCACTGTCGCTATATTCAACATGGACTTCGGCGTAACGTCGTGTGTATCGAAATATAGTGCGACTAAAAGAACTCATCATCCAGCTGCATCGGTATATCGGCATTCCGATGAGCGTGATTGTCGTGACCTGGTTCGCCTCGGGCATCGTCATGATGTACACACGCGGCATGCCGGCTCTCAGCATCGAACAATCTCTCGAACTGAAATCAGCCATTCCCACTGAGGAGATAGGCATCACGCCCATTGAAGCATTACGTCGCAATGACCTGAGCTTCGTGGCCGGTGAGCTGTCGGTCGAGGCATTGCTGCTGCGACCGGCGTATCGCTTTGGCAGCGACGGTGAACTGACAATATTCGCAGATAATGGAGCGTTCTTTGCGGGCGCGGACGAGAGTTCCGGGCGTGACATTGTCGCGACCGCATTTGCGTTACCTGTATCCCGAGTTCACTTCGACAGCGAATTGACGGAGCCGGATCAGTGGACAATTACCGAAAACCGACACCTGCCGTTACTGAAATATCGCCTCGAGGATTCGTCGGCAACTGAAGCCTATGTATCGGTCACAACGGGTGAGATTGTGCTGGCAACCAACGAAACATCGCGCTTTCTCGCATGGATCGGCGCTATTCCACACTGGTTTTACTTCACGACGCTGCGAGTCAATCAGCCAGCCTGGTACTGGACCATTATCGTGTTGTCGACTATAGGCTGCATTATCACGGCACTCGGCGTCATGCTGACATTCACGCAATTTCGGAGGTCGCGACCGTTCGACCTGAAAAAATCCATCCACTATCGTGGCCTCATGCGCTGGCATTACCTGACCGGCACCTTTTTTGGCTTGCTGGCGCTGACCTGGTTGTTCAGCGGGCTTCTTTCGATGGACCCTTTCGACTGGAACAGCGAAACCGGACTTTTGATTGATGAATCAGCAATGAATGCCGGACCGGTCATGCCCATGAACATCGATCTTGACACCGTGTCGTCCATACCAACCAGCCAGTCACTCAAGCGTCTTGAGATCATCAATGTGCTTGGTGATATCCGGATCATTGCGCACAATGCCGGCGACGAAAGTCGGCGTATCGTCGACGCGACAGATTCAGATAGCCCGACCCCGTCGGGCGACATTACTGCATTCGTCTCCCGTCTCGAGCAAATCACGGGTAGCAGCATCACCGAAACCGAGCTACTTAAGAATTACGACAGCTACTATTACGATCGCGACCATTTACGTCCCTTGCCGGTGTTACGCGTATCGTTCGACGATGCCCACAAAACTTGGGCATACATCGACATGGCAACCGGTCGCATCGTCGGACAAGCTCACCGGCTCGGGCGGCTGAATCGATGGCTATTCAACGGCTTGCACAGTCTCGATTTCGATTTCTGGTACGACAGGCGCCCACTCTGGGACATCGTCGTGATCGCGCTGAGTATCGGCGGGCTGGCGACGAGCGGCATCGGCATGTGGCTCGGCTTTGCACGTATACGAAGATGGCTCGAACGTAGAATCTCATGAACTGAACCCGGGATAGACCTCTCCGGGCAATCAAGTAATATACCGGCTCCAATAACAATGGATAAGGAATCCTAATGAGTCGCAACATCGTCATCATGGGGGCCGCGGGCCGCGACTTTCACGTATTCAATACCTGCTATCGGGACAACCCGGCCGCAAATGTTATCGCCTTTACAGCCACTCAAATTCCACATATCGAGGACCGCCGCTATCCGCCTGCGCTGTCAGGTACGAATCATCCCGGTGGCATCCCGATCCGCGACGAATCAGAACTGGATGACATCCTGAACGAGAACAACGTCGACGAAGTTGTGTTCGCGTACTCGGATGTCAGCAACACCTATGTTGATGAGCGGCGTAAGAGAGTCGAGGCACACGGCGTCGCTTTCTCAACCTTTGACATCGACAAGACAATGATTCCATCCAATAAGCCGGTCATTGCCGTCAACGCGATCCGCACGGGTTGTGGCAAAAGTCAGACTTCTCGACGAGTGACCCATATTCTTAAAGACCTCGGCAAGAAGACCGTCGTGATCCGACACCCAATGCCCTATGGCGATCTGGCCAAACAGGCGGTGCAACGCTTTGAGACCTTCGAGGATCTCGATGCCCACGAATGCACAATTGAGGAACGTGAGGAGTACGAACCGCATATCCGTAACGACATCATCGTGTATGCCGGCGTCGACTATGGCGCCATACTCGAGGAAGCAGAGAAAGAAGCGGACGTGATCATCTGGGACGGGGGCAACAACGACACTCCCTTCTACAAACCCGATCTCTGGATCACAGTCATAGACCCACACCGCGTCGGTCACGAGTTCGACTACTTCCCAGGGATAGCCAACTCCGAACGGGCCGACGTCATCCTTATTAACAAGGTCGATTCGGCCGACGAAGCCAATATCCAAGCGTGTATCGACAATACCAGGAAAACCAACCCTAGCGCGACGATTGTCCGCGGTGCCTCACCGCTTGACGTACCCAATCCGGAGGAGATCGACGGAAAACGCGTACTGGCGGTAGAAGATGGGCCTACGACAACCCACGGCGGCATGCCGTTCGGCGCGGGCGTGTTGGCTGGCAAGCGAAACGGCGCGGCAGAATTCGTCGATCCGCGTCCCTGGGCCGTCGGCGAAATCGCCGATACGTTCGAGCACTATCCTGACACTGGCTCACTGTTGCCGGCCATGGGTTACGGCGAAGTCCAGGTTCGAGACCTCGAGGCGACCATAAATGCTGTCGACTGCGACCTAGTCATCGTGGCAACGCCGATCGACCTGACACGCATTCTCAAGATCAACAAGCCGTTCCAGCGTATAGGGTACCGACTGGAAGAGGAAGGCGACGGACTTATCAACGCGATCAAGGCAGTCGCCGGATAGCCGGGTCAACAGTCCACTGGCGAAGGAAAACGTTTCTGGCATTGGCTTGTAGAATGGTTGGTCCGCCAGGACTTGGACCTGGGACCAAGAGATTATGATTTGCATTCAGGTCTGCTGCACAATCAGATCGACCGCATGATAGGCCGACAGGATCGCGCCTTCCTGCCATCCCTGCAGGATACTCAGGTGTTCCCCCGCGAATACGATGCGCTCGTCCGGCGTCAGCAACGTGAACGGACTCGAGACGCCCCAGGCCCCTAACTGAAACGGCACTTTCAACCACGCGACACTGATCCCCCGGCTCGCCTCTCCATTCAGGTTCGTGTGCAGCGCGCTGCCCTGGGACAACGTATTGTTGATGCGCTGTTGTGGCGTCTGGCTGGCAAAGTTATCGCCCGCACCGCCCCCGTAGATATAGGCGCCGACCAGGATACCGTTGGTGCGCCCAAACCCTGTGCTCGGATACCACATCTGGGTGATATCCTGCGTCGTCCAGGAGATGCCGCCGTAAATATTGTGGTCCTGCTCCCAGAAACGCCGTGACTGAAACGCAATCTTACCCGCCGCAGCATAGGCGAAATTATCGAGCTCACCTTGATGCGCTGCGGAGAAATCGTTCGGGATGCTCCGAGCGACGGTCGCCGGAATCGAGCAGACACAAAAGTCTGCATCGATCTGGGCCGGCGA
Source organism: uncultured Woeseia sp. (assembly GCA_964633055.1). Classification (GTDB taxonomy): domain Bacteria; phylum Pseudomonadota; class Gammaproteobacteria; order Steroidobacterales; family Woeseiaceae; genus SZUA-117. The sequence continues at coordinate 3,734 of CAZWEW010000020.1, forward strand.
GCCAAGGCGATTGTAGTTGATGCGAACGCCGTCAGTGATCTTGCGGATCTCAGTCACTTCGGCATCGGTCACCAAGTCGGCAGCAACCTTCGTTCCAAATGCAAGTGCAATCCGGTCCATGCCACCAACCGGCTGCAACATGGTTGCCTGCTGATTCAGCGACTCTGCGAACCCCTGCCGGTTCTGCCAGAAAGTCTCACTGATCATGTCCTGGAGTTGCAGCGGAGGCAACAACTCGCCCCGCTGCCGGCTGCCCACGTTCTCCTGCCCGGGAAAGCCTCCACGACTGGTACCCGTGTAGCCGAAGTTGCTGTCCAGGCCTCCAAACCGGCGAAGCATGGTGAGAATATTGCTCTTATCTGCCTCTGTCAGTTCCGTATCCAGCGCACCTTGGTTCACCGCGGTTGCAAGCAGTCGCGATATGTGGCCGCGTGTGTCCGCCGCGATTCTCCTCGCAATGACCGGCTGCCCACTGAACGACGTCGAAGAGTGCAACAGCCCGGCACGGTTTTCGTTCACAAACGGTTCCAGCGCAACACCGAATTCACGGCAATAGCTGAGCAAGAACTCATGATGATGTGAAATCCGTGCGGGTCCGGCGTTAAAATAGAGATCAGCATCCAGATCGAAGTTGCAGGTCTGACTGGAGTCCGTTTCGGTCGCCACGTCACCAGCCCGGATGGTGCGGTTCCTGCCACCCGCCCGGGAAGTCGCTTCAAGTATCGTGCAGCTGTATCCGAGACGGGTCATTTCCAGAGCCGTCGTCATACCCGCAATACCGCCGCCGAGGATAACCACAGACGTGCCAGCCCCAACGTTTGCGGGCCAGTCGCCGGGGCGTGGCGAAGGCAGTCCGCCCGGTGGCGGTGGGGGGGCGGGCGGCGGAGGCGCAGGGGACGCGGAAGAGGACGCGGAAGAGGAGCCGCATGCCGATAGCGTCGTACTAATACCCAAGGCTGCCATGATCTGCAACATAGCGGATCCGCCGACTGCTCTTCCGATTGATGCCAGGAAGTCGCGCCTAGCGATTCGCATTCTTTTCGCGCTCATCGTTACATTATAAGCCGGACCGAGAAAATCCTCGCCGACCAGCACAGATAATCGAAAACTCAAAAAAGATAAATCTCCTGCTTATGATCCAGATCCTCTATTGGTCCATCGTATTGTCTGGACAAGCGTAGTTCCCAGGCGCTCGCGGGTTGATACAATCGGACGGCCCAACCAGGTACTTCATCCTGACCGGTCTGACACTGAATGCGAGGACCGGATTGGGATAATAGGAATCCACGCTAAACAGAAGAACAAACTAAAGTAGCGACAACAATTACACTGGAGTAACCATGAACTTCCGACCTGTACGAATGGCCCTGCTTGCAGGACTGATCGTTGCTCTACCCGCGATGAGTGCGAACGCGCAACTGCAATCTCCCGAACAAATGTTCGGTTTCCGTCCCGGCGATGACTACAAGCTCGCCAGTTACGCACAGATGGAGGACTATTACCGGCAGCTCGCTGCGAACAACAACCGCGTAACAGTTCGGGAGATTGGCCGCTCGGCCCTCGACCGTCCGCTGTACCTGCTGACGATTACGTCGCCGGAGAATCACGCAAACCTAGATCGCTACCGGACGATTAGCCATCAGTTGGCCAGAGCCCGAGTCGATGCGGAATCCGCAGAAGCCATGGCCGTTGAAGGCAGAGCCGTCGTTTGGATTGATGCCGGGCTCCACGCCACCGAAGTGGCACACGCGCAGATGGCGCCACAGCTCGCACATCGCATCGCCACCGAAGAGTCGGCCGAAATGCGACACATCCGGAACAACGTGATTTTCCTGCTAATGCCTGGCATGAACCCGGACGGGCTCGAAATTGTCCGCAAGTGGTACGAAAGCCAGCTCGATACACCGTTCGAGCAATCGTCGCCGCCGGAGCTTTACCATCACTATGTCGGCCACGATAACAACCGCGACTTCTTCATGAATAACATGCCGGAATCAAAGGCGGTCGCGAAAATCATCTACAACGAGTGGTATCCGCAGATCGTCTACAACCAGCATCAGAGTTCACCGGGTTATGCGCGCATCGTCATCCCTCCCTACTCCGATCCACTGAACCCGAATATTCACCCCGGTGTCACGAATGGCCTCAATGAGATCGGCAGTGCGATGGGTACCCGCTTCGCAATCAAGAAAATGCCGGGCGCAATTTCAGATGTCGGCTTCTCGATGTGGTGGAACGGTGGCATGCGCACGGTACCGTACTTCCACAACATGATCGGCATCCTGACGGAAACGGGTCATGCATCAGCATCACCGCGCTTCTACGATCCCAAGGTGTTTCCGAAAACACTCGCATTACGTGCCGGGGGCGTTGGTGTGACGGTCGCAGAAGACAGGACTGGCGTCCCGGATGCCAGGGTCTTGTATTCCGATCCCTATGCGGGTGGTGAATCGCATTTCAGCGAACCGGTCAACTACATGATCACCGGTTCGATCGCCGTACTGCGCGCCGCTGCAGATTCACGCCTGAAGTGGCTAACGAACATCTACAGCATGGGACGAGATGCCATCGAAGCTGGCCAGCAAGGTACCCGTTTCTATGTAATCCCGGGCGACCAGCCGCATTTTGACGAGGCTATCAATCTCGTCAACATCCTTCTGGAAGGCGGCATCGAGATAGACCGGTCGACCGAATCCTTCCGCGTCGGCGGCCAACGATACGTCGCAGGTTCGTGGATCATCCCTGCAGCGCAGGCGTTCCGTCCCTACATCGTCGACCTGCTGGAGAAACAGACCTATCCGGACACCCGCCTCGATCCGACTGGCAGCATCCGGCCACCGTATGACATCGCAGGCTGGACGCTGCCGATGCAGATGGGCGTCAAGGTGGACAGGCTGACGGAAGCTCCGGACGTCGACACGGAAATCGTGCAGGAACTCGTATCACCATCGCCTGGCAGCATCGACGGCAACGCATCTTACGGATATGCGCTCGACCGGGCGACGAATATTGCCGTTACTGTTGCCAACACGCTGATGGATGCCAGTGACAGCGTCTACGTGGCAACAGAAGACTCGAGTGCCGGTCCGGCGGGCACGTTTATCATCGAAGCCAGCGATGGAACCGCCGACAGGGTCGCAGCGCTGGCCGAGGTCCACGGATTAACGTTTCGCGGTCTCAGGCGAGCGCCCAGCGGCAGCGTATCGGCACTCCGACGACCGGTAGTCGGCCTGTATAAATCCTATGTCGCTTCCATGGATGAAGGATGGACACGCTGGGTCCTCGAGGAGCACGGCTTCGACGTCGTCTCCCTGCACGATGTCGACGTCCGGACAGCCGACCTGTCGTCACTGGATGCCATTATCCTCCCACACCCGGATGGTCGGGTCTTTTTCCGTGACGACGTATCGGAAATGCTGAACGGCCATTCGCCGGGATCGATGCCGGATGAATACACGGGTGGTATGGGACTCGAAGGTGCCTTGGCAATCAGGAGGTATGCAGAAAACGGCGGTACGGTGCTCGCATTCGGCGGTGCTGTCGATTTCGCGATCGCACAACTCGGCATCCCGATTCGGGATGTTGTCGACAGCGCATCGAGAAAAGACTTTTCGATCCCCGGCTCCCTGCTTCGTGCAACCGTGGATACGTCCGATCCGCTGGCATGGGGTATGGATGCGGACGTCGCTGTCAACTTTGTCAACGGCTCTGCGTTTGACGCGCTAAGCCAGGACGGCTGTGCCGACGATTTACTGAACCAGCGGAACTGCCGCCAGGTCTCGCGAGGCGACATACCGCTCAAGACATTCGAGACTGAATCGCGATACGACAGCATCGTCAATTACGGCGAGATCGACGCGGCATCGGAAGACGAGTCGATGAAGGATGTCCTTATGAGCGGCTGGGCCGCCGGTGCGGAACACATTGCCGGCAAAACGGCGATGGCGCGTGTACCGCTCGGTGACGGAGAAGTCATCGTTTATGGTTTCCGGCCGAAGTTTCGGGGCCAGCCTCGAGGTACATACAAACTGATATTCAACGCGCTGCTCAACGCAACGACAAAGTAAGCGGTCATTGACAGAGG
>CAZWEW010000020.1:7917-18297 GCA_964633055.1 uncultured Woeseia sp.
GGTTGCGTTGGATTTGCTATGCTGATCTGGTTATCCCAGAGCAGCAGCCCGCCATGTCCAACCATATTGATCCAGAGCGCCAGCAGTTCGATACATTCAAGGAACTCCCCCGCGACAAACCGATCATGATGCTCAATCTTCTGCGCTTTCGCGAGAAAGCGGCTTACGAGAATGGGCGAGGAGCTACCGGCGCCGAGGCTTATGCAGCCTATGTCGAGGAGAGCAGTTCTATTTTCCGACGTGTCGGCGGCGAGATCATTTGGCGCGGCAAGCCGGAATTGATGGTCATTGGTCCGAAAGATAAGCATTGGGACATGATCTTCGTTGCCCAGTATCCCACGGCAAACGCTTTTCTCAAGATGGTCACCGATCCCGAATATAGAATCGCTGTTAAGCACCGCCAAGCCGCCGTTGCGGACAGCCGGCTCATACGTACAACCGATACCACTGATGGCGCCGGATTTTCGAGCTAAGGAACCCGGGAAGCGTTTGCATCGATGTCTTGTTGGTTATCCAAGGACAGGAAACCAGCCAGTGATTAACGCCCAAGTCAACGACATCGTTTGCCGTCAACAGTCGGTGTGTTTCAACGAGCTATAAGCGCAGCCGATACCCAGTCTTGAAAATGTACCAGACAGCAACCAGGCACAGGCCCAGGAAGCCGGCTGTGATACCAAGGCTGAGGCCAACCGGCACATCCGCATTCTCGTAGAACGACCAGCGGAAACCACTGATCAGGTATACCACCGGATTGAACAAGGTTACCTTTTGCCAGAACTCGGGCAGCATACTGATCGAATAGAAACTTCCACCCAGAAATGTAAGCGGCGTAATGATCAGCGTTGGTACGACACCGAGCTTTTCCCAGTTGTCCGCCCAGATACCGAGAATGAAGCCAAACAAGCTGAAGGTGATCGCCGTCAGGAACAGGAACCCGATCATCCAGAACGGATGCATTACGATGACATCGACAAAGAGGTTCGACGTGGCCAGGATAATGAGCCCGATGATGATGGATTTCGTCGCCGCCGCGCCAACATAGCCAATCGTCGCTTCGAAGGATGAAATCGGCGCGGACAGCAACTCGTAGATCGCGCCGGCATAGCGCGGAAAGTAGATGCCGAACGATGCGTTGGAGATGCTGTCGGTGAGGAGCATCAGCATGATCAATCCCGGCACAATGAATGCGCCATAACTGATGCCGTCAATCTCCGTAATCCGGGAACCAATCGCCGCACCGAACACAATAAAGTACAGCGACGTCGAAATCACCGGTGCAACAATGCTCTGGCTGAAAGTGCGGCCCCAGCGCGCCATCTCGAACCGGTAAATCGCCCTGATGCCGTACCAGTTCATTCCTGCCTCTTCACCAGACCCACGAATATCTCTTCGAGTGAGCTCTGTCGGGTTTTGACATCGTGGAACCGGATCCCCGACATGCTGACATCGCCGAGCAGCGCGGTGATACCCGTATGCTCGGCACGAGTATCGTAATCGTAGACAAGTTCCGAGTTCGACGCGCCAAACTGGAGCCGGTAGGGCGAGAGAATGTCCGGGATGTTCTCCAGGGGTTCGTCCAGTTCGAGAAACAGCTGCTTCTTACCCAGTTCACGCATCAACTTTGCTTTTTCCTCGACCAAGATAAGCTCTCCGTGATTGATCACACCAATCCGGTCCGCTATCTGTTCAGCTTCTTCAATATAGTGCGTCGTCAGGATGACCGTGACACCCGAATCACTGAGCTCCCGGACGATACCCCACATGTCCTGACGCAATTCGACATCAACACCGGCCGTCGGCTCGTCCAGAAACAGAATTCTCGGCTCGTGGGCGAGTGCTTTGGCGATCGCCACGCGACGCTTCATGCCGCCGGACAATGTCAGAATGATGCTATCCCGCTTACCCCACAGGTGCAGCGACCTGAGTACTTTCTCGACGTGGCCCGGATCGGGCGGCCTGCCAAACAGGCCGCGACTGAAGTTCGTCGTGGCATGAACGGACTCGAATATTTCGGTCGACAACTCCTGCGGAACGAGCCCGATCTGCCTGCGTGCCTGCCGAAACTCATCGATATTGTCGTAACCATTGACACGGACAGCTCCCGACGTTTTGTTGACGATGCCGCAAATGATATTGATCAACGTTGTCTTGCCTGCCCCGTTGGGCCCGAGCAAAGCGAATATCTCGCCCTCGTCAATGTCGAGGCTGACATTCTTCAGCGCCTCGAAACCACTGGCGTACGTTTTACAGAGCCTGTCAACCCGGATAACCGGGGATTTCCCCGACATCAATATTCGGCGAGATCGCCGCGTTCTGATTTTTGCCTGACCACCATCTCACGAACGTCAGCCAGCAGCCTCTGGGCATCGTAGACGATGCCGTCCTTAATCGTGTAGCGAATACCTTTTGTGCGCTCCGGCTGCCCCGTTTCATCATTCAGACGGACTGCCCCGGTGCCATAGAGGACTTTCAGGTTTTCAAGCGGGTTCTCGTTGACGACGAGCAGATCGGCCCGCATCCCCGGGCGAATGACCCCGATGTCGGGCTCTCGACCTTTCGGCCCGTAAAGGGCCTCACCACCGTACATTGTCGCCGATCGAATCACCTCGAGTGGATGAAAGCCGGCTTCCTGAAGCATCTCCATCTCCAGTATCGTTCCAAAACCATAAAGCTGGTAGATGAAGCCCGAATCCGAACCGACCGTGACCCGACCACCAAGATTCTTGTAATCATTCACGAACTGCATCCAAACCCTGTAAAAGTTCTTCCAGGCCACTTCGTCTTCGGTTGTCCAGTAGAACCAGTACGCGCCATGGCTTTCCCGATTCGGCGTGAAGAAGTCCCATTGCGTCGGCAGCGTGTACTCGCTGTGCCAGTCGGCATTGCGCATACGCGACGCATCCCGGCCGGCGGAATAGATGCCGAAGGTCGGGTCGAGCGTAAAACCAAGCTCGATGAATTCGTCCAGCAACGCATTCCATTTATCCGAGCCCCGCCCCGCGATCAGGTTCCACTGGCGGGCAACCTGACCGAAGCGATGTTGCTCGTTGTTGTAATTCATGTCGACCGGCCACGGCTGCACGTCATAGTTCTCGTACATGGACTCGAACAGCCCGTAGTAATGCGTCATAGCACCGAGACCGAGGCGCGCCGCATCCTGCGCATTCATCTGCCCAACACCCATCTGCCCGAGATGCGCCGTCGACCCGAGGCCAAGCTTCCGGGACTCATCGAGCAGAGCCTCCATGATGACCGGTCGATAGGAGCCAAGTTTGAGACCATCGGCACCTTCGTCTGCGATGTACCGGACCCATTCACGGGCGTCATCGGCGGTCAGAATCTTTCTATCTTCCCATTCGTCGCCGGAACCCGGGCGGTGATAGGAAAAAATGCGTGGCGCGACGATCTGATTGTTCGCACTGCGCGCTTTTTCCGATAGGGAAAAATCGACCGCGCCACTCGGTACACCTCGGACTGCGGTAATGCCGTGACCCATCCACAATTTGTAGGTGTACTCGGCTTCGGGCGCTTTAGTGCTACCGCCTGTATGCGTGTGCATGTCGATGATGCCAGGCATGACATATTGGCCGTGCGCGTCGATCTCGCGTGTTGCGTCAGTCGGCCTGTCGCCTTCCTCGATTTCAAGTCCCGGATAGCCGACCGAGTCGACATCGACAATAACGTTATTTTCGATGACGATATCAACCGGACCAATCGGGGGTGCTCCCGTGCCATCAATCAGTGTCGCGCCACGAATAATCAGCCGACTGAAGGGCCCCTCGCCTTCATCGGCTCCCCGGTCGGGCGCCGGGATCATCTTCGGTCGGTCGTCCTGCGCCAGCGCACTGCCGGCGATTAATATCAAAACTACGAGCAACGCATTTATTCTTCGTGTCATCGGTCTCCCCCGAGATCGTTTGCACTATTGTCGACCCCTCCGGGTCCTGACTTCCAGATTGTGCATACATGCTTCCGCATTCGTGTGTTTAAATTCGCAGATCATATCGAAGACAGGTTACCTGATGAAAATTCGAATTACCCTGATTTGCTTGGCCTTGTTCCCTGCGACGACCCTCGCCCAGACACCGGACATCCGGGTGAACAGCGACCGCCTGAATGACACCATGCAGCACATGCACAGTTTTGGTGAGAACGACGAAGGCGGTTCCGACCGCGTCGCCTACAGCAGTCACAATCACGTCGCGCTGGGATACCTGTCCGGATTGATGCTTCAATCCGGGTTGCGACCGCAGGTGGATATAGCCGGAAACCTCGTGGGTCGCCGTGCGGGACGCATCAACGGCTTCGCGCCGATCGTGGCTGGATCGCATATCGATTCGGTACCGAATGGCGGCCACTACGATGGCGTCGTTGGAGTCATGTCCGCAATCGAGGTCGCGCGAACCCTGCACGAAGCAGGTATCGAACTGGATCACCCGCTGGAAGTGGTCATCTGGAGCAACGAGGAAGGCGGCAAGACGGGCAGCCGTTCGTGGGCCGGCACAATCCGGGAACGCGAACTCGACCTGCCCAGCCTTGGGGACAAAAAACTCGGTGAAGGCATGTCCTATATCGGTGGCGACCCTGAGCGCCTTGCGGATAACGCACGGGGCCCAGGTGATGTGGCCGGTTACATCGAATTACATATCGAACAAGGCGCCATCCTCGACAGTGACGATATCGACATCGGTGTCGTCGAGGGCATCGTGGGTATCAAACGCTGGTACATCACGGTGAGTGGCTTCGCGAATCATGCCGGCACGACACCCATGGATCGTCGCCAGGATGCACTCTATGCCACATCACTAATGGTCGCCGAAGTCCGCAGGATCATCACCGGCGAACCGGGCCGACAGGTCGGTACGGTTGGACGACTGGACGTCAGCCCGGGAGCACCGAACGTCATCGCAGGCGAAGTGCTGTTTAGCCTGGAGATCCGTGACCTCAGCATGGAAAAGGTCACACGACTGTTTAGTGAAATTGAGGATTCGCTGACCGCCATTGCAGCAACGAACGACGTTGAAGTCTCGTTTGACCAGTACTACGAATCGCCGGAAACACCGACAGATCCGGCCTTGCAGGATCTCGTCCGTGAATCGGCCACGACGCTCGAACTAAGCTCTCTCGATATGCCAAGCGGCGCTGGCCACGACGGCCAGAGCATGAAGGGTATCGCACCGGTCGGCATGATTTTCGTGCCGAGCAAGGACGGCATCAGTCACGCGCCATCAGAATATACGAGCCCCGAGCAGATCACGAACGGCGCCAACGTATTGCTGCTGACAATCCTGGGAATGGACGTACTGCTGAGGTAAACCTAGTCGGCGTGCCAAATTTCATTGCCGGAAACGCAAACAACCCGGACCTGATCACGATCCCTCTGCCTCCCGCCTGTCCGCCCGCCAGATCAGATACACACCCCAGGTCAGGACCGGCGTGATGAACACGATGATGAACCCCCACGTGATCGTGCCATAGCCTTTGGCAACCAGTCCTGTTAGACCGATGGCGTCGGCGACCACGACGGCAGAGATCAGGATAGCCAGTGCAATGGCTGGGCGCATCCAGTTCGGCATGTGAATACCGCGCTCCGCAAAAGAGTGGTCCAGCCGCTCGTTGACACCATGGATCAGGGCGGCTCCCGTTTCCACGAATGTGCCGAACAACACAATGGGGAAGAGGTAGACAAACAAGCCGGCGCCTTGAAGTGCATTGATCAGGATCGTGATGGGCAAGGGACCATCCTCTCCGGCCACCCTGATGACATCGTAATGCCCTATCATCGCAACGTAGAACAGCATTGCCGGCAGCATCGCCAACACGCCGCCCAACGCGCCAGCGACCAGCGCTTCCTGCCTTCTACCGAGGTGGTGGATGCAAAACATCAACGCCGGCACGGACGACAAGTTGTAGCCGGAGTAAGCGAGGCCGCTCTGTGCCCAACCGCTGCGTAAGGGCTCGCTGAACAGGTTCTCGGCGATCTGTCCACCGTTCTGCGTGAGATGCCAGCCAAGAAACAGGATGTAAGTGGCGAATAACACGAGTGACCAGGTGGCGAGGAATCGTTCGACACCGGGCGTACCGAAGAAGACGATCAGCGCGATCAGTACCATGACGCCAATCGTGCCAACGACGTTCGGCAGACCGAATGAATCGTGCAGGACGTCGCCGGCAACTGCGCCGAGCACGGAGATCACGAGAATCATCAGCATCCAATAAAGAATCTCGTAGACAGGCCAAGCAGGCCCCAGCAACGCCTTGGAAAAACTTCGATAGTCAAAAAGTCGGAAACGACGAGAGAATTCGTAGGACGCCATCAGTACCAGGCTGAATATGACCATCGTCACGCCCATGCCAAGAAGTCCGCCGAGTGGCCCGTGGCCAAAGAAAAAAGTCTGCAACTCCTTCCCGGACCCGTAGGCGCCGCCGATGACTGACGACTGCACGATAAAACCTGGTAGCAGGTAGCGCTGAAACCAGGTGCTCTTCACGATGCCGGCGCCGGTCCGCGCACCCTAACCCCAGAGCTCGGGCGAGAAGACCTCAACCCGGCCATGTTCGTATTGCATCGCGTGGTCACAATCCTTGGACTGCAAGAGCGGTCCGTCGATATCAACGTAGCGGCATTTCTGCGCAATAACAAACGATGGCGCCATGGCCAGCGACGAACCAAGCATGTTGCCGACCATCAGCTCGAAGCCCATCACGAGCGCCTCCTCGGCGAGCTTCAAGCCTTCGGTCAGGCCACCCGTCTTATCGAGCTTGATGTTCACCATCGAGTAAAGGCCCTCGAGCCGTTCGAGATCGGCACTGGTCGCGCAGGACTCATCGGCGCAAATTGGCAATGGTGCATCATAACCACGTAACGCTTCATCATGGATACGGTCCATAGGCTGCTCAATCATTTCTACGCCCATCGATTTGAGTGTATCGGCGTACTTTTCGAGATCCGCGACCGTCCAGGCTTGGTTGGCGTCGATCACGATCGCCGAATCAGGCGCGCCAGCGTTGATCGCACTGATTTGCTCCACCGGATCACCGATGCCGACTTTCACCTTAAGGAACCGATGGTCATTGTGTTGCGCCGCATCGCGCTCCATGTTCACCAGTCCGTCGATACCGACCGTGTATACCGTGGTAACCGGTTTCGGTTCCCAGCCGATCATTTGCCAGATGGTCCGGCCTTGCTGCTTGGCTTCGAGATCCCACAGCGCGCAGTCGATTGCATTTCGCGCACCACCTGGCGGCAGCAGTGTCTGCAATTCTTCTCGAGAAATGCCGTCCTCCACCTCACCTTTCGTGGATCCGACTTGCTCGATGAGCGTCTGAATGGTTTCCCCATCGTAGGAAACACCAGTTGCCTCGCCTCGACCTGTGTGATCGCCTTCAGAAATTTCGCAAATCACGGTCTCGGAATGTGTGTGAATTTCCCGGGAAATCTTGAAGGGTTTATGTAGGGGCCAGTTCTGCTGCCTTACAGTCATCGCGCGACTCATGTCGATCTCCTTATGGCGCTGCTTCGAAAAACAGTTCGTTGACGTAGTCGACAATGGCCCCGACACCGGTAGCAACCGGATCGACGCAGGGCAAGTCGTGGGTTTCCGCCAGTCCGTCGAGAAAAGACTGCCTTTCGTTCTCTGGCAAACTGGATGTGTTCACACTGATCCCGACACAGCACAGGTCCGAATTCGTCAACCTGCCTGTCGCAAGTGCCAGTTCCATTAACTGTTTGATCGTCGGCGCCGGATAACCGGGGAAGGCCTCGATGACGTCGCGACCCGCCTCGTGGCAGATGACGAACGCATCGGGCTGGGTACCGTGCAGCAACCCGAGGGTGACGGCCGCATACCCTGGGTGGAACAGGGAACCTTGCCCTTCCACGATATCCCAGTGATCTTCGTCGTTTTCCGGGGACAGCTCTTCGGCAGCGCCCGACACAAAATCGGACACAACCGCATCGATGGGCATGCCACCGCCCGCAATCATGATTCCGGTCTGTCCTGTCGCGCGAAAATCTGCTTTCATGCCACGATCTCTCATCTCCTTGGCAATGGCGAGAGCAGAGTATTTCTTGCCAACGACGCAATCGGTCCCCAACATCATCATACGAAGTCCGCGTCGCTTTTTTCCGGACCCTACTGGCAAGTCGGCGGGCGGTTTTCGAATGTCGATCAGGTTGGCGCCGGTCCTTGCGGCTGCCTCGACGAGCCCGTCGATGTCGGACAACGATGCGTGCGTACCAGCACAGATATCGAGCCCGGCTTCGACCGCCTCGAACAGGGCCGGCGTCCAGTTCTCTGGAATAATGCCGCCGACGCCCGCGACACCCCAGATCATCGTCTTTGCGCCCGCCGCCGCAGCTTCCGCCGGCGTTATATCGGGGAACCCCAGGTCGACGCCACTACCGGACAAACGGTACTGCCCAATGCAGGCGTCGGGCCGCCAGTGCGAAATGCCTACTGCTGTCTTTGCGTGCGTGATATCGGGTTCGTCACCCAGGAAAAGCAGATAGGGAGTCTTGATCTCCACCCGCATCGTTGATCCTTCGTTCTCGTTGTTGTTCTTTAGCAGCTAATTACGGATTTGCTCAAGGGCATTGTCAAGAACCTCGACACTGCGGTCGATATTGTGCAACTTGTCGAGGCCGAACAGGCCGAGCCGGAACGACATGTAATCTTCCGGCTCGTCGCACATCAACGGCACACCTGCAGCAATCTGCAATCCCAAATTCGCGAACTTACTACCATTGCTGATATCCGGGTCATCCGTGTAGCAAACGACGACACCGGGTGCAGCAAAGTCATCTCCAGCTACACTGCGGTAGCCTCGCGCTGCCATCAAGGCGCGAACCCGATCGCCAAGCTCCTGCTGTTCAGCACTAATCCTCTCTAGTCCGTAGGCATCGGCTTCTTTCATCACGTCACGGCATTTGCGCAACGCATCGGTCGGCATCGTGCTGTGATAGGCATGCGCGCCGTTTTCATAGGCCCGCATGATATCGAGCCATTTCGCGAGGTCACAGGCGAAACTCGTGCTGGTCGTGTCCTCCATCGCTGCCAGCGCACGCTCGTTCAGCATAACGAACCCCGCACACGGCGAACCGCTCCAGCCTTTCTGCGGCGCACTGATCAGCACATCGACACCAGTTTCCCGCATTTCCACCCAGATCGCGCCGGAAGCAATGCAATCGAGAACAAACAAGCCACCATGCGCATGAACGGCTGATGCAACAGCCTGCAGATAGTTGTTTGGAAGCATCATCCCCGATGACGTTTCGACATGCGGGGCGAACACGATATCGGGCTTTTGTTGTTCAATCGCGGTGACAACGTCTTCGATAGGCGCCGGAACGAATGGCGCCTGCGATTCGTCGTTGATTGGCCGTGCCTTCAGTACCGTCGAAGATGCCGCAATACCACCCATGTTGAAAATCTGGGTCCAGCGGTAGCTAAACCAACCGTTCCGAATGACCAGACACCGCTTTCCGGTGGCGAACTGCCGAGCGACGGCCTCCATACCGAACGTACCGCTCCCCGGAACGATGACCGCCATGTCGGCCGCATAAACTGACTTCAAAATACCTGAAATGTCCTGCATCACGTGCTGGAACAGCCCTGACATATGGTTTACGGCCCGGTCCGTATACACGACCGAATACTCCAACAACCCATCGGGATCCACGTCGTTCAGCAAGCCCGCCATGACTCTCTCCGCTCGGAAAAGTCGGCATTGTGACATGCTTTTGCCGTTACAGCGTTAAACTCACCATATGAAAATCATTTGCGCGCCGGACAGCTTCAAAGGAACCCTCGACGCCGTGGAAGCCGCGGAAGCAATTGCGTCGGGCGTTCGCCAAGTCATGCCGTATGCAAACGTTGACTGCTGCCCGGTCGGCGACGGCGGTGATGGTACATTGCACGCACTACTGGTTGCGCTGGACGGCGAGGCGATATCCTGTCGCGTCGGCGGGGCTCTTGGAGAGCCCGTCGACGCGAAACTGGGCCGATTCGAGACCGGTGGATTCGCCTACGTCGAGTCCGCGACAGCCATCGGTCTCGATCCGGATCCGCTGAAACGCGATGTCATGAATGCCAGCAGCCGCGGTGCAGGCGAGCTACTCCTGACAGCGTGCAAAAGATATGGAAAGCGGATTCTGATTGGTCTGGGCGGCAGCGCAACGAACGACGGTGGCTGTGGCATGGCCCAGGCGCTCGGCGTGGGATTCTTCGACCATTCAGACCGGCGTATCGACACGCCCATCACCGGCGCCTCGCTGCATTTGATCGACCGCATTGACATTGACACCCTGTCTTCCCGGGTGGCTGAGGCTGACGTTATTGCACTCTGTGACGTGACGAACCCGCTCACCGGTCCGAACGG
>CAZWEW010000021.1:0-4236 GCA_964633055.1 uncultured Woeseia sp.
AATCAGCAGGCTGATGGCAAGTGGTTTACGAACTCACTGCGCAATGAAACAGATACGTCGAATTTCCTGACGCACACCGGGACGATATTTGCTCTGATGGCATTAGCGGAAACGATGTAGGTAGCCGATAGCGATACCTTGTTATGCAAGCGGTCTGGAGCCTGAATACCGGTTTTTGATGCAAACACCGAAACGGGACATAACCTTGAAAGCTCGAGCCAGGACTCGTTGACGTAATTTTTCGATGAATGCAATCGCGCTTTCTGTTTTGTTGATGCTTGCATTGAGCTTGTCACGTGTGCCGGTCGTGCTGGCGCTGGTGATTGCCTCCGTCGTGGGCGGTCTGCAAGCAGGGTTGTCGATGGATGCGATCATCTCCGCATTCAATGATGGGCTGGGAGAGGGCGCTCCGGTCGCGCTTGCACTGGCAACACTCGGCGCATTCGCCGTCATGCTGTCGAGAACCGGCATTGCGCAGCGGCTTAGTGCCGGGGTTGTGGGACACATTGACCGGAACGACCAGTCTCCCCGGTATTCGACAAAGGTGATCTTTACACTTTACATCGCGCTGATCCTGGCAGGGTTTGCCTCGGGAACCATCATCCCCGTGCATATTGCGTATATACCGATCCTGGTTCCGCCGCTACTGGTCGTTATGAACCATCTCAAACTGGATCGTCGTGCGGTGGCATGCGTCATAACCTTCAGTCTTAGCGTGATGTATGTGACCGCGCCGATTGGATACGGGAACGTCTTTCTGAATGACATACTGATGGCGAATATCAATGCGGCGGGGCAATCGCTCGGATTCAGTATCGAGAGGGATTTGCCGCCAAGGGCCATGTTGATTCCAGTGGCAGGTCTGTGTGTCGGGCTGCTTTTTGCGCTCCTCGTAACATATAAGCAGCCGAAGACTTATCAGGACCGACCGATCCAGGGGAACGATGATCAGGAGAGGCCGGTTGATCTCAAGCGGTGGCAGCTTGCAGGTATAGGCATCGCGCTTGTTGCGTCGCTTGCTGTTCAGCTCTGGAGCGGGTCGATGGTACTTGGTGGCCTGGCCGGTTTCGCACTGCTTTCCGCGTGTGGATTCATTGACTGGAACGAGCAGGATAATGTTTTCACGCAGGGGATACGCCTGATGGCGTTTGTCGGGTTCATCATGATCGCAGCATCCGGGTTTGCGGGGGTGATGAAGGCCACTGGTGAAATTCCACTGCTGGTCCAGTACGCATCAGGCCTGATTGGCGGTAGCAAGTCGCTCGCCGCCATTATGATGCTGCTGGTCGGGCTACTGGTTACCATGGGGATCGGTTCGTCATTTTCGACAGTGCCGATTATTGCTGCAATATACGTTCCTCTGTGTATCAGTTTCGGTTTCTCGCCAATGGCCACCACCGCTTTGATAGGGACCGCTGCAGCACTGGGCGATGCAGGTTCACCTGCTTCCGATTCTACACTGGGACCGACGGCCGGCCTGAATGCGGATGGCCAGCATGACCATATCCGCGATACTGTTGTGCCGACATTCATTCATTTTTCGATTCCGCTCATTGCCTTCGGATGGTTGGCCGCAATGGTGCTTTGAGCTTGAGCCGGACAATACCCGTCATGTCTGGATGGATCTCAATCAAACGTTAATATAGTGGGTAGCGTAATGGGTAAAACTCTGTCAGACATCGTGAGTCTGGATCGATATCCGATCGACAGCGATGCGTTTTGTGCACAATGTAAGAGCATGTTCGATGATGATGGCGCCCTCGTTTTGCGGAATTTTCTGGCACCGGCAGCAATCGAATCGGTTCAGAGAGAAGGCCTGGAAAATCAGCACCTCGCCTACTACACGGTCGGAGAGCACAACATATATCTCACTCGGGTAGACGATTGCCATGTTTCAGACCATCCACTCAATCGATTGGTATCTTCATCAAAGGGTTGCATCACAGATGACCAGATCCCAACAGGCTCGGCGCTGCGTACGCTGTACGATGACGAGAATTTCCAACGTTTTCTTTGCAGTGTGCTGGGCGAATCCGAACTCCATGAATATGCCGATCCGTTGTCGTCTATCAACCTGCATTATGCGAGCGATGGGCAGGAACTTGGCTGGCACTTTGACAACTCGTCTTTTGCCATCACCCTGATGATTCAGAGTCCAAATGACGGTGGCATTTTTGAATATGTCCGGGACGTGCGTGATGCAGACACGGGCGAGATGAATTTCGAGTTATGTGGGCAAGTGCTTGATGGAGAGATTCCGACAGAAAAGCTTTCGATGGACGCCGGTGCGCTGGTGCTTTTTCGTGGTAGGAATTCGATGCACCGGGTGACCCCGACTATCGGTGATCGGACGCGCATGTTGGTGGTGCTTGCTTACAACACCGAGCCCGGCATATCGCTCTCCGAGTCAGCAAGGATGACGTTCTACGGCCGGCTCGGCTAGTTTTCAGTGTGACTTCACGCCGCCGTTTCGTCTTCGAAAACCAGCAGCAGAAGCGTATATATCAAGATTGCAGCCAGACCCCAGCGACTACAGGTACGCGTACTTCAGGGCAAAGATCACGGCGATAACACAGGCGGCAGGTGAGCAGTCGCTGGCCCTGCCGCTGACAATTTTGATCAGGATGTAGCTGATAAAACCGAGACCGATACCTTCCGCGATGGAAAAAGACAGTGGCATTGCAATCGCGGCAATGACAGCTGGTGCGCTTTCGGTAATGTCGCTCCATTCGATGTCGGCTAGGCTTCTTGCCATCAGGCAGGCGACGAACAATAAAGCCGATGCTGTGGCATAGGCAGGCACGCTCTGTGCCAATGGTGCAAAGAACAGGCATCCGAAAAAGAGAAGGCCGCAAACGACCGCTGTGAGCCCGGTACGCCCGCCCGCCTCGACGCCTGCCGCACTCTCGATGTAACTGGTCGTTGACGAAGTGCCGGCCAGCGCGCCGACAACGGTTGCGCTGGAGTCCGACAACAATGCCTTGCCGAGTCGAGGCAACTTTCCCTGTTCATCGACAAGGCCCGCCCGGGTCGATACACCGATCAGTGTTCCGGCCGTATCGAAAACATCGACGATCAGCATCGATAGGATGACGGTAACCATCGAGAGCTGGAACGCTGCTACGATGTCGAGTTGCAGGAACACAGGCGCGATCGAAGGGGGCAGTGAGACAACGCCATTAAATTCGGTATTACCGGACAACCAGCCGATGACCGCCACGATCAATATGCCGATGATCACTGCTCCACGGACCTTGCGCGCGGAAAGTGCGGCAATCGTCACGAACCCGATGATGCAGGCGATCGATTCAAAGCTGGCGATGTCGCCCAGTGCAACCCGCGTTACGTCGTGAGCAACGATGATTCCGGCATTCCTGAGGGCAATAAAACCCAGAAATAGCCCGATCCCGGCTGCCATTCCATACTTGAGATTCCTCGGTATAGCGTTGACCAGCCACTCACGTACCCGCGTTACCGACAGGACTACGAAAATGACGCCGGAGATGAATACGGCGCCGAGCGCCGTCTGCCACGTGTGTCCCATGCCGAGCACGACACCGAAAGCGAAGAACCCATTTTGTGCCATGCCCGGGGCCTGGGCGATTGGGTAGTTACCGTGCAGGCCCATCACGATAGAGCCGAATGCCCCGGCGATACAGGTGGCGACGAATACGGCGCCAAAGTCCATTCCGGTCTCGGACAGGATCGACGGATTGACAACCGTGATGTAGGCCATGGCGAGAAACGTGGTCAGTCCCGCCAACGATTCGACACGAATATTCGTGCCATGTCTTTCAAGCCCGAACAGCTTCTCTATCCCGCTCATGGTGATGAGGTCCCCGGTATCGCAGTGCTAGTCAACAGGAACATGACAGCCACGAGTCCCGCAAGCCTCTTTATAGCTAGTCCTTCAGTGCTCGAACGCATGCGTCTCCCTTCGTTTTTTAACGGCAGCGAAGCTGCTCAATATTAGCCCACCGGCGGAGCCAGTAAAGAATGCCTTCCCCAAACGACATCAGAAACCTCGATAATAAAAGGGTTGGTAAGATAGAGCTTGGCATCAACAATGGCACTGAACTGGCAGAATTCATCGTTTTCTATGCTGGCGTATCCGGCACATCTATTACAGTAGCATCGGAGACAGTCATCAATGAATAACCCCGGAACGAGTGATTGTCGCCCATTTAGACGTTCGAGTTATGCTGTCGCAAGGTATGGCAGCACAAACTGAAAAGG